>NZ_JBIVAX010000052.1:0-50731 GCF_044745805.1 Kitasatospora sp. NPDC086801 | reverse complement strand
CCGGGAGCTGCAGTTACTCCTCGCCACCTGGGCCGGCGCCTGCCCCACCTGCCATCGCGACATCCGCATACCCACACGGACCTGACCAAGCACTAGTAGTGCTCGGCGGTGGATTCCCGGCCCGTGCCGCCGATCGGGCCGAGGGGCCTCATGTCGCCATTTGTGGAGCAGTACGGGAAGCCGTGCGGGAAGTGGTACGGGAAGTAGTACGGGAAGGGAAAAGCAAAGGCGTAGGCATTGCTCGGGAAGCGTCCGGTGGAATTCAGCGCGGCACGCGGTGCTGCCACTCCCGGGCGAACACCACCGAGCCGGCCTCCAGCGCCCGCAACTGCACGATGCTGAGGAAGTGCCCGGCGTCGCAGCGCAGTTGGGCGCGGGTCTGGACGGTGACGTCCCAGCCGATGTCGGGGCGTTCGAGGCGCACGGTGTGGTCGGTGCGGGCCTGGGCGCTGAGCGGGGCGTCGGTGAGCACCCGGTAGGCCGTGACGGTGTGCTCGTCGCGGACCAGGCCGTCGGGGTGGGTGCGGGTGCCGTCGGTGGCGGGGGAGAGTTCGGCGCGCCATTCCCGGCGGCCGATGTCGTGCACGGTGACGTGCTCGGGCCGGGCGGTGAGCGGCTCGGTGAGGTGGATGTCCAGCGGCTCGGGCAGGGCGGGGGCCGCGAAGGCGACGGGGGCGGCGCCGATGTCGGCGGCGAGGTGGCGGGCGGGCAGGGTGAGGGCGGAGCGGGACGGGTCGAGCGCGTAGCCGGCGCCGTCCGGGGTGGGCCACACCCACGGCCAGTAGACCGAGGAGAGGGCGAGCCGCAGCCGGTGCCCGGCCGGGACGGTGCCGGCGCAGGCGGCGAGTTCGACGTCCGCGTCGGGGCCGGTGGCGACCAGGACGCCCCGGGTGAGCAGCGTGGAGGTGCCGTCCGGGCCGACGGCGCAGAGCCGGGCGGTGATCTGGGCGGGCGGGCCGCCCTCGCGCAGGCGCAGCCGTACGGTCGGGGCGCCGAGCACTTCGACGGGTTCGGGCAGCGGCTGGGAGTCGAAGCAGACCGAGCGGCCGTCCTCCTCGCGCTGGTCGGGCGGCTGGTCGGCGGGGCGCCCGAGCGGGACGTAGGCGCCGGCGTTGAGGCCGGTGTGCTGCGGGGAGCGGACGCGGACGTGGCGGTCGTCGGAGGCGGTGCCGGCGGTGCGCAGCGGGCCGTCGAGGCCGTAGTGGATCTCCCGGACGTCGGGGGAGGGCCAGGACTCCTCGCTGGTCCAGCGGGTGTCGATCCAGCTGCGCAGGGCGGGTTCCTGAAGGGCGCCGGTGTCGAGGTCGCGCAGCCAGTGGTCCCACCAGCGCAGGGTCTCGGGCAGGGTGTCCTCGGGCAGGCCGTGCGGCCAGGGGCCGAGCAGGGCGCGGGCGGTGGGGGAGGTGGCGAGCAGGCGCAGCACGAAGGAGCAGGACGGGTCGCCCCAGCCGGCCACGGCGAAGGTGGGGGCGGGCACGGGGACGGTGGTCTCGCCGGCGGCGAGCCAGGCTTCGACGGGCGGGTCCAGGGACTCCAGGCGGGCCAGCCAGCCGGTGCGCCAGGCGTCGCCGACGTGCCGGGGGTCGGGCGGGAGGGCGGCGCCGGCGACCAGGGCGGTGAGCCGGGTGTGCAGGTCGGCGGCGAGCAGGGCGCCGCCGAGGCGGTGGCCGCCCTCGGGGCAGACGGTGACCACGGCGCCGACGGTGTCGGGGGCGCGGGCGGCGAGCAGCAGGGCGGTGGTGCCGGCGGCGCCGACGCCGAGCAGGCCGACCCGGCCGCTGCACCAGGGGCGGCGGGCGAGCCAGTCGAGGACGGCGGCGCCGTCGTCGAGTTCCCGGTCGCCGCCGGGTTCGCCGGGCAGGCCGTCGGAGTTGCCGTGGCCGCGGGTGTCGACCCGGACCGAGCCGTAGCCGTGGCCGGCGTACCAGGGGTGGCGGCGGGCGTCCTCGGCGGCGGTGAGATCGGTGAGCCGGCCGGCGGAGTACTCCAGCAGGGCGGGGACGGGTTCCTCGCTGACCGGGCGCCACAGCCGGGCGGCCAGCCGGGTGCCGTCGGGCAGCGGGATGCGGACGTCCTCGCGGGTGGTGCGGAAGGGGTAGGACGGCATGGCCGCTCCCATCGGATCCCGGGCCGGTGAGCGCCGGCGGGCCCGTGGCGCGTACGGGGAGCGCGCCGCGGGCGTCGACATCTCGACCCTAGGGGAGGAATCATCCGATTTCCTGACGAAGCCCCCGTCGGAAGGCGTGCACTCGCCGTCGCGCGCCCCTCACCCGCGCCCGAGTGCCCCAGTCCGCCGCGGACCGGTATTTGCGCATGACTTGCAACTACTTCCCCGGCGGGGGAAAGATGGCCCAGCTTCGCCCGGACCACCCGAAAGGACCACAGGATGTCCAGCCCCGCCGCAGGTGCCCCGCCCGTCAGATGGCGTGACCGGCTCACCCGGGAGGAGTGGATGCGCCTGGCCGGGATGGGCGGCTTCATCCTCGTGCTGCACGTGGTCGGCTGGTTCACCCTGCTCGCGCTGGTCGCGCCCGAGCACTACGACGTCGGCGGCCAGGTGTTCGGCGCGGGCATGGGCCTGACCGCCTACACCCTCGGGATGCGGCACGCCTTCGACGCGGACCACATCGCGGCGATCGACAACACCACCCGCAAGCTGATGGGCCAGGGCAAGCGGCCCCTGTCGGTCGGCTTCTGGTTCTCGCTCGGGCACTCCTCGATCGTCTTCGGCCTGTGCGCGCTGCTCGCCTTCGGCATCCGCTCGCTGGCCGGGCAGGTGGAGTCCGACGACTCGACCCTGCACCAGGCCACCGGTCTGATCGGCACCGCCGTGTCGGGGACGTTCCTGCTGCTCCTCGGCCTGATCAACCTGGGCGCCTTCAACGGCATCCTCAAGGTGTTCCGCCGGATGCGCGTGGGCGAGTACGACGAGGCCGAGCTGGAGCGCCAGTTGGAGCGTCGCGGGCTGATGAACCGGATCCTCGGCCGGGTGACCAGGACCGTCACCAAGCCCTGGCACATGTACCCGGTGGGCCTGCTGTTCGGCCTCGGCTTCGACACCGCCACCGAGGTGTCGCTGCTGGTGCTGGCCGGCGGCGCGGCGGCGTTCTCGCTGCCCTGGTACGCGCTGCTCACGCTGCCGATCCTGTTCGCGGCCGGGATGAGCCTGCTGGACACCATCGACGGCTCGTTCATGAACTTCGCCTACGAGTGGGCCTTCTCCAAGCCGGTCCGCAAGATCTACTACAACCTGACCGTCACCGGCCTGTCGGTGCTGGTCGCGCTGGTGATCGGCCTGGTCGAGCTGATCGGCCTGCTCGGCGAGAAGCTGGACATCACCAGCGGCCCGATCGCCTGGATCGGCGGGCTGGACCTCAACTTCGTCGGCTACGCGATCGTCGGCCTGTTCGTGCTGACCTGGGTCGCGGCGATCGCCTACTGGAAGTTCGGCAAGGTCGAGGAGAAGTGGTCGGCCGGCCTGGCCGCCGCGGCCGCCAAGTCGGAGTAGCGACGGGGCGGAGGGGGCGGTGACCGGAGTCCGGTCGCCGCCCCCTCGGCGTTCCGGGGCCTACCGCAGCGCGGCGAGCACCGCGTCCGCCATCACCTTCTCGCCGGTGGCGTTCGGGTGGAACGGCACGGCGGGCGAGCCGGGCAGCGCGCCCTCGATCCAGCGGTCGTCGGAGCACACGTCGTGCCCGGCGGTGGGCGTGGCGGTGTCGACGTACGTCGCGCCGCCGGCGGCCGCGGTGGCCTTGAGTGCGGCGTTCAGCTTGTCGAGCACGCCGTGCATGTACTCGACGTCGCCCGGGGTCACGGGCTGGCGCAGGACGCACGAGCGGCCGTCGGCGGGCAGGACGGACGGGTAGCCGACCAGCAGCACCCGGGCCCGCGGCGCCTTGGCGCGGATGCGCCGCAGCGTGTCGGCGACCTGCGGCGCGATGCCGGTGCTGATCCGCTCCGCCAGGTCGTCGTTGCCGTACTGCCAGGACCAGCTGCTCCAGTCCCAGTAGCCGTGGTGGTAGACGTCCTTGCAGGGCGTGCCGAGCGGGTTGACGACCGCGCCGGCGATGCAGGTGGCGACGAGTTCGCCGAGGCCGAGGTCGCTGGCCGCGAGGTCGTTGCCGCCGATGCCGAGGGTGACCAGGTCGGTGTCGGGGGTCACCGCGTCCAGCTGCGGGTCGTTGACCCGGAGGAAGGCGTCGTACTGCGGCTGCGTCATGGCCTTGACCTTGGCGGCGGCGCAGGTGACGTCGGTGTACGCGCCGGCCTTCAGGGCGGCGGCGGCCAGGTGGCCGTAGTTGCGGTCGGACCGCAGGCACAGGCCGGCCGACTGGCCGGGCACGCCCGCGCCGGCGGCGTAGGAGTCGCCGAGCGCCACGAGGTGCTTCGGCGCCGGGGCGGCGGCCTGGGCGTTGGTGGAGGTGAGCGCGAGGGCGGCGCCCAGGGCGACGGAGGCGAGTGCGGTGGAGCTGCGCAGGCGTCGGGGTTTCCGGGCAGGGCGGAGCACGGTTCCTCCTGGGGGGAGAGAAACGACGGGTGGGGGTCGGGCCGGGCCACGGCTACTCGCAGGTAAGTTACTTGTTGGTTTCGTGGACGTCCATGCCGTGCACGGAAATTTCCGAAATTCCGTCAGATCGCATTTCGCATTTCGCTCCACCGGGTATCGAAGGCATTTCCGAAACGGTGTGGAGCGGAATTGCCGCAGTCGGTTGTTACCGGCCGGTTGACCGGACGTCACCACAGGCCGCAGTATCGGGCGCACAGCGACGGCGCCCACCCCCCGCGCGCCGTCCAGCCCGCCGCGACGGAGGACTGCGCATGGCCCTGGACGCCGACGTCATCGTCATCGGAGCAGGACTCGCCGGACTCGCCGCCACCGCCGAACTCGCCGACGCCGGACGGAAGGTGATCCTGCTCGACCAGGAGCCCGCGACCTCGCTCGGCGGCCAGGCGCACTGGTCCTTCGGCGGCCTCTTCCTGGTCGACTCGCCCGAGCAGCGCCGGATGCGGATCCGCGACTCGCACGCCCTGGCCCGGCAGGACTGGCTCGGCACCGCCGGTTTCGACCGGCCCGAGGACGCCTGGCCGCGCCGCTGGGCCGAGGCCTACGTCGACTTCGCGGCCGGCGAGAAGCGCTCCTGGCTGCACGGCCTGGGCGTCCGGTTCTTCCCCGTCGTCGGCTGGGCCGAGCGCGGCGGCCTCCTCGCCGACGGCCCGGGCAACTCGGTGCCCCGCTTCCACATCACCTGGGGTACCGGGCCCGGACTGCTGGAGCCCTTCGTCCGCCGGGTCCGCTCCGCCGCCGCCCGGGGGCTGGTCGACCTGCGCTTCCGGCACCGGGTCACCGGCCTGGCCGCCACCGCGGGCGTCACCGACACCGTCACCGGCGAGGTGCTGGTGCCCAGCGCGGCGGCCCGCGGCGAGGCCAGCTCGCGGGAGGCGGCCGGACGGTTCGAACTGCGCGCCCAGGCCGTGATCGTGACCTCCGGCGGCATCGGCGGCAACCACGACCTCGTCCGCAAGGCCTGGCCCGCCCGGCTCGGCACCCCGCCCGCCAAACTGCTCTCCGGCGTCCCCGCCCACGTCGACGGGCTGATGCTCGGCATCGCCGGCGACGCCGGGGCCAGCCTCATCAACGGCGACCGGATGTGGCACTACACCGAGGGCATCGAGAACTGGGACCCGATCTGGGCCCGGCACGGCATCCGCATCCTGCCCGGCCCGTCCTCGCTCTGGCTGGACGCGCGCGGCAACCGGCTGCCCGTCCCGCTCTTCCCCGGCTTCGACACCCTCGGCACGCTCGACCACATCATGTCCACCGGGTACGGGCACACCTGGTTCGTGCTCAACCAGCGCATCATCGAGAAGGAGTTCACCCTCTCCGGCTCCGAGCAGAACCCGGACCTGACCGGGAAGTCCGTGCGCGGCGTCCTCGGCCGCGCCCTGCCCGGCGCCCCCGGGCCGGTCCGGGGCCACCTGCGGCACGGGCCCGACTTCGTCGTCGCGAGCACCCTCGCGGACCTCGCCCGCGGCATGAACGCCAGGACCCGCGAGGCGCTGATCGACCCCGCCGAACTGCGCCGCACCGTCGAGGCCCGCGACCGGCAGTTCGCCAACCCCTTCGCCAAGGACCTCCAGGTCACCGCCGTCCACGGTGCCCGCCGCTACCTCGGCGACAAGCTGATCCGGGTGGCCCGGCCGCACCGCATCCTCGACCCCGGTGCCGCCCCGCTGATCGCCGTCCGGCTCAACATCCTCACCCGCAAGTCCCTCGGCGGCCTGGAGACCGACCTCTCCGCGCGCGTCCTGCGCCCCGACGGCGAACCCCTCCCGGGCGTCTACGCCGCCGGCGAGGCCGCCGGCTTCGGCGGCGGCGGCGTCCACGGCTACCGCTCCCTGGAGGGCACCTTCCTCGGCGGCTGCCTCTTCTCCGGCCGTACTGCCGGGCGCGCGGCGGCGGAGGCGACGGCGTAGGCGGAGACGGTGGCGACGGCGTGGGTGGCGACGGCGTGGGCCCGGCGCGGGCTCAGCGCTCGTCGGTGAGGCCCAGGCGCAGGTACTCGACGTGGTAGACGGCCTGGTCGAGGAGGGCGGCGACGTGGTCGTCGTGCAGGGAGTAGACCACCGAACGGCCGCGGCGCTCGCCGACGACCAGGCCGAGGTTGCGCAGTAGCCGCAGCTGGTGGGAGCAGGCGGACTGCTCCATGCCCACGGCGTCGGCGAGTTCGGTGGCGGCGCGCGGCCCCTCGCGCAGTTCGGCGAGGATCAGCAGCCGGGAGGGGGTGGCCAGCGCCTGGAGGGTGGTCGCGACCTTGGCCGCGTTGGAGGCGTCCAGGCGCATCCGCGGTACGGCTTTCTCGGTGGTCGCGTGTCCCATGGGGGCATCCTACGGACCGCCGCCGAACCCCGGCACCCGGCGGTGAGGTCGGGGGCGCCCGGTAGGCTGCGCGTGCAGAGCGCGCCCCGTGACCAGGAGGAGTTCCAGAGCCGATGAGCCGCCGAGACCGGGACCGCAAGCAGGCGTCCGCCTCCCCGGTGACCGTCACCGTCTGCCGGGGCTGCTGCTGCGGCACCGAGGCCAAGCACCCGGGGGTGGACCACGCCGGGCAGTACGAGCGGCTGCGGGCGGCGGTGGGGGCGGCGGGCCGGGTCCGCGCGGTCACGTGCCTGGACGTGTGCACCCAGTCCAACGTGGTGGTGGTCGGCCCCTCCGGGGAGGGGCGGGCCGCGGGCGGCCGTCCGGTCTGGCTGGGCTTCGTGCTGGCGGACGACATGATCGACGAGATAGCCGCCTGGGTGCACGCGGGCGGTCCCGGGCTGGCCGATCCGCCCGGACTGCTCGACCTCCAGCTGATCTCGGTGTCCCGCCGGGTCCGCGAAGGCCTGGCGGAGTAGCGGCGCGGTGGAGCTGATCCGTCCTCATCGCGGTTGGGAGTCCGAGGGGTTGGCCGGTCCGGCGGCCGAGGAGGATCCGCTGGACGCCGCCCTCGGCGGTCCCACTACCATGACCGGTGGCTGCCAGCGGTTCCGCCCAGGGAGGACGACGATGACGACGGTCTGCCGCATCTGCGCGGGCACCGGCCGGACCGCCGGCCTCAGCTGCCGGACCTGCCAGGGCACCGGCACCACCGAGGTGGGCGGCGGGGGCGGCAACTGCTTCCTCTGCGACGGCACCGGGGTGTACGTCCGCTACCGGGTGGACGCGACCGGCGCCAAGCACGCCTACCGGGACGAGATCTGCCGCACCTGCGACGGCACCGGCAACCGGGCCCCCACCACCTGGGACGAGCCCTCCGGCTGAGCGCCCCGTCCGCGGCGGTGCCGACGGGGGCTCAGGCCGTGCCGCGGGCCGGGGCCATGATCCGGGGTTGGCCCGGTGCGAGCGCGTTCTTTACCTGATCATGGTCGAACATTGGCGTTCGAATGGGCGGCGCGCTGCGGCCCGTTCACCCCGCGTCCGTGTGCGGTCAACGCGCCGCTGGAAGAGTCCCGCGCATGGATATCCCTCACATGGGCGTACCGGCCAAGCTCGTCGACCGCATGAGCACGGCCGAGCAGCACGAGTACCTGCGGGCCCGCTTCTCCCGCCGCCGGATGCTGCGCGCCGGCGCCGTGACCGTCGGTGCCGTCGCCGTCGGCGGTGCGCTGGGCGGTGGAACGGCCTTCGCGGCGCCGACGAGCCCGCAGCTGCTGACCGGTGCCGCGACGGCCGGCGTCGACGGTTCGCTGGTCGCGCCGATCGGGCGCCACCTCCAGTTCGGCCCCGAGCCGGACACCCAGTTCCGCGTCTCCTGGCAGGTCCCGGCGCCGGTCAAGAAGCCGTTCCTGCGCTACGGCAGGACCCCGTGGGAGCTCAGCCACAAGCTCCAGGCCGAGGTCCGCGCCCTGCACACCCCGGCGCTGACCCCGAACAGCCAGCCGGTGGACCAGTACTACCTGCACGTGGCGCTGGAGGACCTGCACCCCGACACCACCTACTACTACGGTGTCGGCCACGAGGGCTTCGACCCGGCCTCGCAGCAGCAGATCTCCACCCTGCACACCTTCCGCACCGCGCCCTCCCGCGACCACCGCTGGGGCAAGGTCTACGAGCCGTTCACCTTCACCGCCTTCGGCGACCAGGGCGTCAGCTCGCACGCGGCCGGCAACGACCACGTCATCAAGGCCCAGAAGCCGTCCTTCCACCTGCACGCCGGCGACATCTGCTACGCCGACCCGGCCGGTTCCGGCACGGACCCCGACAAGTCCGTCTTCAACGCGAAGACCTGGGACGACTTCCTGGTGCAGACCGAGACGGTCGCCGCCGAGATCCCGTGGATGGTCGCGTACGGCAACCACGACATCGAGGCCTGGTACTCGCCCAACGGGTACGGCGGCGAGAACACCCGCTTCTTCCTCCCGGACAACGGCCCGGACCCGCGCAAGGTCCCCGGCGTCTACACCTTCCGCTACAAGAACGTCGGCGTCATCTCCCTCGACGCCAACGACGTCTCCTACGAGATCCCGGCGAACCTGGGCATCTCGGCGAACAAGCAGACCAAGTGGCTGGAGCGCACCCTCAAGGACCTGCGCAACGACGAGACCATCGACTTCGTCGTGGTCTTCTTCCACCACTGCGCCTTCTCCACCACCGTCGCGCACGCCTCCGAGGGCGGTGTCCGCGAGGCCTGGGTGCCGCTGTTCGAGAAGTTCCGGGTCGACCTGGTCATCAACGGCCACAACCACATCTACGAGCGCACCGACGCGATCCTCGGCAACAAGGTCTCGAAGCAGGTGCCGAGCGGCGCCACCATCGAGCCGGCGAAGGACGGCGTCGTCTACGTGACCGCGGGCGCGGCCGGCCGCAGCCTGTACAAGTTCGACGTGCCGGACACCTACGAGGGGCACGAGAACCACCAGGACGAGGTGAAGACCTACTACTGGGGCAAGGGCAAGACGAAGGTGCCCGAGACCATCCAGTGGTCGCGGGTGCGCTACACCGGCTACTCCTTCATCAAGGTCGACGTCACCCCGGCCCACCTGGGCCAGAAGTCGTCCATGAAGGTGACCGCGCTGGCCGAGGACGGCACGCAGATCGACAACTACACGATCCTGCGCAAGGTCGGCGAGGGCTGGGACTCCGACCGCGACGACGACGGTCAGGGCGGCGGCTGGGGCTGGTAGCCCCCGAACCGGCTTGCCGGGCCCCGGCGTTGAGGAGTCCGCACCTCGACGCCGGGGCCCCGTGCGTGGAGAACCCCGTGCGTGGAGGGCCCAGTGCGCTCAGCGCCGGGGCCCGTACATGATCACCGCGACCCCGGCCAGGCAGACCAGCGCGCCCACCACGTCGTAGCGGGTCGGCCGGAAGCCGTCCACGACCACGCCCCAGAGCAGCGACCCGGCGACGAACACCCCGCCGTACGCGGCCAGCACCCGGCCGAAGTGACTGTCCGGCTGGAGCGCCGCGACGAAGCCGTACCCGCCGAGCACCACCACCCCAACCCCGGCCAGCCACCACGGCCGCTGCTCGCGCACGCTCTGCCAGATCAGCCAGCAGCCGCCGATCTCGGCGAGGGCGGCGACGACGAACAGGGCGACGGAACGCAGGACGGTCATGACCGGCAAGCCTAGGCGTCAGGACTGGCGGTACGTCGCGAGGAAGCGCCCGATGCGGTTGATGGCCGTCTCCAGGTCGTCGGCGCGGGGCAGGGTGACGAAGCGGAAGTGGTCCGGGCGGGGCCAGTTGAAGCCGGTGCCCTGGACGACGTGGATCTTCTCGCGGAGCAGCAGGTCCAGCACGAACCGCTCGTCGTCGACGATCCGGTGCACCGCCGGGTCGAGCCGGGCGAAGGCGTACAGGGCGCCCTTGGGCTTGACGCAGCTGACGCCGGGAATCTCGTTGAGGGCCTTGAAGGCGACATCGCGCTGTTCGGTGAGCCGGCCGCCGGGCAGCACCAGGTCGTTGATGGACTGGTGGCCGCCGAGCGCGGCCTGGACGGCGAACTGGGCGGGCACGTTGGGGCACAGCCGCATGCCGGAGAGCATGGTCAGGCCCTCCAGGTAGTCGGTGGCGTGCTGCTTGGGCCCGGAGACGACCAGCCAGCCGCTGCGGAAGCCGGCCACCCGGTAGGCCTTGGAGAGGCCGTTGAAGGTGAGGGTGAGGACGTCGTCGGCGAGGGCGGCGAGGCAGTGGTGCTCGGTGTCGTCGTAGAGGATCTTGTCGTAGATCTCGTCGGCCAGGACCATCAGCTGGTGGCGGCGGGCGAGGTCGAGGATGCCCTCCAGCAGTTCCTTCGGGTAGACCGCGCCGGTGGGGTTGTTGGGGTTGATGACGACGATGGCCTTGGTGCGGGCGGTGATCTTGGCGGCGATGTCGTCGAGGTCCGGGTACCAGTCGGCCTGCTCGTCGCACAGGTAGTGCACGGCCTTGCCGCCGGCCAGCCGGACCACGGCCGTCCACAGCGGGTAGTCCGGCATCGGGACGAGCACCTCGTCGCCGTCGTCGACGAGCGCGGTGACGGCCATCTGGATCAGTTCGGAGACGCCGTTGCCGAGGTAGACGTCGTTGACGCCGACCCCGGTCACGCCGCGTTGCTGGTAGTACTGCACCACCGCGCGGCGGGCGGGCAGGATGCCGCGCGAGTCGCTGTAGCCGTGCGCCTTGGGCAGGTTGCGGATGATGTCCTGGACGATCTCCTCGGGCGCCTCGAAGCCGAACGCGGCCGGGTTGCCGGTGTTCAGCCGCAGCACGCTGTGCCCGGCCTCCTCCAGGGCGTTGGCCTGGTCGACCACCGGGCCGCGGATCTCGTAGCACACGTCATTCAGCTTGCTGGACTGCCGAAACTCCACTGCGGCCTCCCGACCGTCACCACCCGCATCGTTGCTGATGCTTTGTTCTACCAAGTTGGCACTTGGAAAGTCCAACCTTTTGGCTATGCTGATCCACATGTCACGCCGAAGCTACGACCAGTACTGCGCCGTCGCCCGCGCCCTGGACGCGGTGGGGGAGCGCTGGAGCCTCCTGATCGTCCGTGAACTCCTCGGCGGCCCGCGCCGCTACACCGACCTGCACGCCGACCTGCCCGGCGTCTCCACCGACATCCTCGCCGCCCGGCTCAAGCAGCTGGAGGGCGACGGCCTGGCCCTGCGCCGCCGACTCGAACGGCCCGCCAACGCCACCGTCTACGAGCTCACCGAACGAGGCCGCGAACTGCGCCCGGTGATCGAGGCACTGGGGGAGTGGGGCCTGCCCGCCCTCGGCGAGCAGCGGCCCACCGACGCCGTCCGCGAGCACTGGTTCACCCCCCGCACGGCGGACGACGGGGCGCCCGTCGCGGGTTAGGTGCCGGTGCCGGTGCCGGGGTCCGATGCCGGCGCCCGGACCGGCCGCGCGTAGCATCGTCGGGCCACGGAGTCATCGGAGGAGAGCGGAGACCGCCCGTGCCCACCACCTACCGCAGTTACGTCGCCGTCGGGGACTCCTTCACCGAGGGCATGTGCGACGACCTGCTGCCCGACGGCCACTACCGGGGCTGGGCCGACCGGGTCGCCGACGCGCTCGCCGCAGAGGTCCGGGGCGGCGGGACCGGAGACGGCGAAGGGTTCCGGTACGCCAACCTCGCCGTCCGCGGCAAGCTCATCGGCCAGATCCACGACGAGCAGCTCGCCACCGCCACCGCGATGGGCGCCGACCTCGTGACCCTCGCCGGCGGCCTCAACGACGTGCTGCGCCCCGGCTGCGACCTCGCCCGGGTCGAGCGGCTGCTCGGCCGCTGCGCCGACGGGCTGCGCGCCACCGGCGCCACCGTCGTGCTGTTCACCAGCACCGACCCGACCCGCAGGATGGCGGGCAGCGCCCGGCTGCTCCCGGCCGTCCTGCGGATGAAGGCCTTCGTGCACGAGCTCGGCCAGGACGAGGGCGTCGCCGTCGTCGACCTGTTCTCCGCCCCCTGCTTCGACGACCGCCGGCTCTGGGGCGAGGACCGCCTGCACCTGTCGCCCGAGGGTCACCGCCGGGTCGCCGAAGGGGTGCTGGAGGCGCTCGGCCGCCCCGCCGCCTTCGACTGGCGGGCCCCGCTGCCGCCCGCCGCCCCGACCGGCCGGGCCGAGCGGCTGCGCGCCGACGCCCGCTGGCTGGGCGGCCACCTGGGGCCGTGGATCGGCCGCCGGCTCACCGGGCGTTCCTCCGGCGACGGCCGACTGCCGAAGCGGGCCGAGCTGCTGCCCTACCCGGCCTCGGGCCCGGTCTCGGCTTCGGCTTCAGCCTCGGCTCCGGTCTCGGCTTCGGGTTCGTAGACCAGGCTCGCCATCGGGGAGCGGGTGGTCCAGCCGAGCGAGGTGTAGAGCGCCCGGCCGTCCGGGGTGCCGACCAGGACGGCGGTGTCGGCGCCCGCCTCGCGCCCGGCGTTCTGCAGGGTCCGCATCACCAGGGCGCCCAGGCCCCGGCGCTGGTGCTCGGGCGCGGTCAGGATCTGGTCCGGGACGGCCACGGTGCCGGCCAGACCCGCCTGGCCGCGCGCGGCGAGGTGTCCGGCCTCGGTGCGGACCAGGGCCCGGACGATCCCGCCCCGGCTCCAGGTGGTGACGGTGTAGCCGGCCGGCACCTCGGGCCGTTCGGCGGCCAGCGGGGCGGTCATCAGGTACCCCGGCTGGTCGAACCGCCACTGCGGGCCCAGCCAGGGCCGGACGACGGCGTCCTCGGTGAACAGCTTCAGCCAGGTGCCCGGCGCGGTGGTGGCCTCGACGATCTTGCGGACGTCGGCCTCGGTCGGTTCCGGCAGCACGTGCCGGGCGACGTGGCCGACCACGCCGACGTCGATCGTCCAGCCCCAGGGCTCGTCCACCGCTTCGGCCGCGCCGCGCGAGACGCTCCAGCCGGCGATCCACATCCGGACGAGTTCGTTGATGGTCGGCTCCTGCACTCCTACCCCCGATGCGTCATGGGTGCACTGCGTCATAGGTGCGCTGTGTAATAGGTGCACCGCAGATAGACACCTTACCGGTGGTGGGGTGGCCGTGGCCAGCGCACAGTACGCTTGGCGGTTCGACGCACCGGACCGGCCGGTGCCCACGCCGGAAGGACCACGCGACGTGCGCGAGACCGAGCCGCCGCAGCACCCCACGGCGGCTCAGCCGACCGAACTGCGCTCCGACTGCGGCAGCTGCTTCGGCCTCTGCTGCGTCGCCCTGCCCTTCGCCGCCAGCACCGACTTCGCGATCGACAAGGCCGCCGGCAGCCCGTGCCGCAACCTGCAGACCGACTTCAGCTGCGGCATCCACGAACGGCTCCGCGACCGGGGCTTCCCGGGCTGCACCGTCTACGACTGCTTCGGCGCCGGGCAGCGCGTCTCCCAGGTCACCTTCGGCGGCCGCAGCTGGCGCGAGGCGCCGGCCGACGGCAAGCCCATGTACGACGTCTTCCCGGTGGTGCGGCAGCTCCACGAACTGCTCTGGTACCTCACCGAGGCGCTCGGCTACGCCCCCGCCCGCCCGGTCCACGCCGACCTGCGGCAGGCCCTGGAGGAGACCGACCGGCTCGCCGGCGGCACCCCCGAGGAGATCCTCGCCGTCGACGTCCCCGCCCACCGGCAGCGCGTCAGCGACCTGCTGCTGCGCGCCAGCGAACTCGTCCGCGCCGCCGTCCCGCGCCGTCGCGAACACCGTGGCGCCGACCTCTTCGGTGCCCGCCTGCGCGGCGCCGACCTGCGCGGGGCCAACCTGCGCGGCGCCCTGCTCGTCGCCGCCGACCTCGGCGGTGCGGACCTGCGCCTCGCCGACCTCGTCGGCGCCGACCTGCGGGACGCGGACCTCTCCGGAGCCGACCTCACCGAGGCCCTCTTCCTCACCCAGGCCCAGCTGAACGCGGCCCGCGGCGATGCCACCACCCGCCTGCCCGCCGCCCTCGCCCGCCCCGCCCACTGGCCCGCCACGGCCCCCGCCACGGCGGCCGCCACCGGCACGCGGGCCCCCCGCAAGCCGCGCAACGGCGGCCGCCCGGGCGGGCCGCGCCGCCGCTGAGGCCGGTCACGACAGCGGTCGAGCCCGCCCGGCAGGTGTCTGCCGGGCGGGCTCGGTGTTTCGGTGCCCGGTGCTAACAGCTGTGCGCGGCCGAGGGGCGGCTCGCCGCGATGTACGGCTTGCCCATGTGTGCCACGACGTCGGCCGGGCAGGTCTTGATCCAGTTGGAGCCCGCGGTGTGGTTCTTGACCTTGGCGTCGCTGCAGTACTCGACGCGGTCGGCGGTCTTGAAGCACTGGTAGCCGGGGTACCCCGCCGCCGAAGCGGTGTTGACGCCGGCGAACAGGCCGGCCGCGGCCAGCAGGGCGACGGGCAGAACGGAACGCATCCTCATGGTTTTCTCCCGTTGGTTCGTCTGGGCAGTGGCCCGATGCTGGCAGCGCGGAGAGGCGGGGGCAATGCGGCATGACATGTTTAGGTCAATTCGTGTTCGAGTGAACTCCCTCACCCTTCCCGGCCGTTGACGGGTCGCCGGATGGCGTCAGGCCGTGAGTAGGCGGGAGCGGAGGGCGGCTATCCGGGCGGGGGAGAGGCCGAGGGCGCCGGTGGCGTAGTCCTCGACCGAGCCGTGGCGGGCGGCGAGGTCGGCGAGGGCGAGGCGGATGACCGTCTCGGGCGCGCGTCCGTAGCCGGGCCAGCGGAGGGTGCGGCCGGGGTGGGCGGCGTGCCATTCGGCGACGAGGCGCGGGGTGGCCAGCTCGGTGAGGGCGAAGTCGGCGGCGATGTCGTCCTCGGATACCCCGAGCAGGGTGAGGACGAGGGCGGCGATGAGCCCGGTGCGGTCCTTGCCGGAGGCGCAGTGGAAGGCCAGCGGCTCCTCGGCGGCGGCGATCACCTCCAGGGCCGCGCGGATCTCCTCCACCCCGTCCTCGGCGACCTCGGCGAAGCGGTCGGCGAGGTACCGCCAGGGGTCGACGTCCGGGTCGATCTCGGCCTGGTCGTACGGGCGGTGCTCGATCGAGAGGTTGTGGTAGACCAGCCCGTCGTAGTCGGGCACCCGGCCCTTGGCGGCGATCTCCCAGGGGTAGCGGAGGTCGATCACGGTGCGTACGCCGAGGGCCTGGAGCCGGTCGAGGTCGGCGGGTGCGGTGAGCTTGCCGAGCGAGTCGGAGCGGTAGAGCAGGCCCCGGCGGACGGACCGCCCGTCGGCGGCGGGGTGGCCGCCCAGGTCGCGGAAGTTGTGCAGCCGTTCGAAGGCGATGTGACGCATTGTCATGCGCGGCACTCTAGCCAGCGGTGCCGCTGTGCCCGGTGGGGCCTCCGTGGTCAGCCCGGGCCCTCGTGCCCGGCGGCGAGGAGTTCGAAGGCGCGGTCGGCGTTGGTGGCGGCCTCGAAGTGGAGTTCGTCGGCGGTCTGGCCGTCGTCCCGGATCCGGTGCCAGTTGTGTTCGGCGAGGACCCGCTGGGTGGCGGTGACCTGGGCGGCGAGGAGGGGGGCGGTGAGGCACCGGGGCGGGGCCAGGTCGGGGGCCTCGCGCAGGGCCAGGGCGAGGGACTGCTCGGCGCGGGCGAGGTATTCGGCGCCCCGGGCCCTCAGGCTCGGCGTGGAGTACACCAGATCGCTGAACGCCAGGACCCGGGGGTCGTCGTTGAGCCCGGTGATGGGGTCGCGCCGGGCGAGCCCGTCCAGGAAGTCCCGGTGCAGGGCGGCGAGCACCGGTTCGCCGGCCGCCCGGCCGCGGACCACGCCGGCGGCCTGCTCCTGGTGGTCGGCGAAGCGGTGGACGACCAGGTCCTCCTTGGTGGGGAAGTAGCTGAACAGCGTCGGCTTCGACACCTCGGCGGCGGCCGCGACGTCCGCCACCGAGACCGGGTCGAAGCCGTGCTCCAGGAAGAGCGCGATCGCGGCTTCGGAGATCGCCCGCCGCGTCCGCTCCTTCTTCCGTTCCCGTAGTCCGCTCATGGCGTCAGGCTAGCAGCAGGTATTGACCCGGGCAGATTTCTGACCCGGTATGACATTTTCTCCCGGTGAGGTGTCGCCTGCTGCCCGTCATCTGCTGCTCGGGAGCTCAGGAGCTCAGGAGCTCAGCGAGTCCAGGATGCGGCGGATCGACTCCACCACCGGGGCGCCAGCGGCGGCGAGGGCGGCGACGCCGGAGATGTTGCGCAGGGCGCGGCGCAGGGTGGCGGGCGGGGTGGCCTGCCCGCCGCCGAGGTCCGCCAGCGACTCGTCCAGCACCTCGCGGTCCTCGGCCGGCACCTGCTCGCGCAACTGGCGTACGGCGGCGATGAGTTCGCGCATCGCGGCCTGGGGGTCGGCCGGGCCCTGGTGCTTGATGATGCCGATGTTGTGGTCGCCGTGCTGGGTGACCGAGTCCCCGAAGTGGATGCCGCCGCTCACAGGCTGACCTTCTTTCCGGTGTTGTGGTCGCCGTACTGGTTGATCTGGTCGCCGATGTGGACGTTCTCCACCTGGAGCGCGAATTCGGCCAGCGGGTTGTCGATGGCTTCCATGATCAGCTGGATCAGGTTGCCGACCTGCTGGGCGTCGTGGCTGACCACCGCCGTGTTCGAGGAGCTGGAGGTCTCGATGATCAGCTGGTAGACCGTGCGCATCCGCAGCCGCGTGACCAGCCGGTAGAGGCTGGCCACGAAGAGTACGAGCGCCGCCACGCCGATCACGTTCTTGGTCGTGTCCTGGTGCGCGCCGTTCCCGAGCAGCGAGCCGAGGACGGCGGTGGCCACCAGCAGGCCGATCACCTGCCGGACGAACCGGATGACCACCCGCACGCGCTTGGGCGGCAGCAGTTGGAACTGCCGGGCCCGGGCGATGTTGTGGAGCGGGTACGCGTCGCCCCCCACCCACAGCACCCGTCGGCTGACTCTGACGTCGATCACACTGCTTCTGCGTGCCAAGTCGTCCCCCTACCCGTAGTGGCGGGGAGAACCATAGCAACGGCCGCCGACGGCGGCGGCGGGAGTGCCGCCCCGCTGGTCAGGCGGCGGTGCCCGGTCAGCAGCAGGGCCCGGTCAGGTGCTGCGGTCGGCGAGCACCTCGCGGACGACGTGGCGGGCGTTGGCGGTGAGGCCCGGATTGGTGTGGCGGTAGTAGGGGATCGTCACCAGCGCGATGGAGAAGGCCCAGGCGCGGCCGCGGGCCCACATGGCGTCATCGGCGCCGAGGGCGGCGCGGAAGGCGGGGCGGGTGGAGGCGGGCAGCAGGTTCCAGGCGACGATCAGGTCGGCGGTGGGGTCGCCGACGCCCATCAGGCCGAAGTCGAGGACGGCGCCGAGTCGGCCGGACCGGTCGAGCAGGAGGTTCCCGGGGGTGAGGTCGCCGTGCATCCAGGCGGGCGGGCCGGCGTACTCGGGGAGGCGAAGGGCCTTGTCCCACAGGGCGGTTGCGGCCCCGGTGTCGAGCGCTCCGGCGAGCTGGGCGATGGCCGCGCGGGTGGCGCCGTCGCGGGAGGCGAGCGGGACGCTGCGGTGCGCGGCCGGGCCGCCGGCCGGGTCGACGGCGCGCAGGGCGTTGACGAAGGCGGCCAGGTCGCGGGCGAGGGCGCCGGGGGCGGCGAGGGCGCCGGCGACCGGGTTGGCGCCGTCGAACCAGCGCAGCACCGACCACTCCCAGGGGTAGCCGGCGGCGGGCCGGCCGACCGCGACCGGGGTGGGTATCGGCCGGGGCAGCCGGGGGGCCAGTGCGGGCAGCCACTGCTTCTCGCGGCGGACGTCCCCCGCCGCCCATTCCACCCGGGGGAGCCGGACGGCGAGTTCGGGCCCGAGGCGGAACATCGCGTTGTCCGTCCCGGTGGAGGCGACCGGTGTGACCGGGAGGCCGACCCAGTCCGGGAACTGGGCGGAGATCAACCGCCGCACCAGGGCCGCGTCGATGACCAGTTCGTCGGGGTGCATCCGGGTGGCAGCGCACATGCCCGGCAGCGTACAGCGCGGATCGGCGCCCTTCAGCGGATTCCCGGAATGCGTACGGCCGGCCTCAGCCCAGCGTGACCCGCACGCCGATCGTCCCGCCCTTGCCGAAGCGCAGCACGTTCGCGGTCAGCGCGATCGCGCACAGCAGCCCGTACTTGCGGCGCAGCAGCTTCCGGTAGGCGGGCGCGCGCTCGGGGTCGAGGACGGCGGTGGCCGGGACCTGCTCGCCGAGCAGGGTGCCGCGGATGTCGCTCGGCCCGACCAGCACGTCGGAGCGGTTGCGCAGCCGCTTGACCTTGCCGGTGCGGGTGACGGTGGTGAAGACCAGTGCGTCGCCGTCGCGCGCGACCCAGACCGGGGTCGGCACGGGGGTGCCGTTCCTGCGGTGGGTGGTGAACAACAGGTACTTGGCGGCGGCGAGTTCGCCGAGCCGGGCGGCGGCGTCCGGAGAAGGGCCGGCGTCCCGGGTGCGGGAGGCGTCCAGTTCGGGGGAGGTGTCCATGCGCGTCAGCGTAGGAAGGGGTAACGGGGCACCGCTTGAGTCCGGTTGGGGCCGCGGGCGGGGGCCGCCACGCCCGGCCGCCCCGGGCGCGGCCGGGAGCTGCCCCCGGCACCTGCCAGAATGCAGGGCGTACGGCGAAAGCACTGAAGGAGAAGGTGACCGGCTTCGTGACCACGCCAGTCGAACAGGTGGCCCGGCAGGCCCAGCAGGCGATCGAGCGCAAGATCGCCGAGGAGCTGGGCGTCCGCGAGGGGCAGGTGAAGTCCGCGGTCGAGCTGCTCGACGGCGGCGCGACGGTGCCCTTCGTGGCCCGTTACCGCAAGGAGGTCACCGGCTCCCTGGACGACGCCCAGCTGCGCACCCTGGAGGAGCGGCTGCGCTACCTGCGCGAGTTGGAGGAGCGCCGGGCGGCCGTCCTGGAGTCGATCGAGGCCCAGGGCAAGCTGGACGACGCGCTGCGCGCACAGGTGCTGGCCGCCGATTCCAAGGCCCGGCTGGAGGACATCTACCTGCCGTTCAAGCCGAAGCGGCGCACCAAGGCGCAGATCGCCCGCGAGGCCGGCCTGGCGCCGCTCGCCGAGACGCTGCTGGCCGACCCCTCCCAGGACCCGGCGGCTCTGGCCGCCGGGTTCCTGAACGAGTCCGTCGCCGAGCCGGCCGCCGCGCTGGAGGGCGCCCGGGCGATCCTGGTGGAGCGCTTCGGCGAGGACGCCGACCTGGTCGGTTCGCTGCGCGAGCGGATGTGGACCAGGGGCCGGCTGGTGGCCACCGTGCGCGACGGCAAGGAACAGGACGGCGCCAAGTTCGCCGACTACTTCGACTTCGCCGAGCCCTACACCAAGCTCCCCTCGCACCGCATCCTGGCGATGCTGCGCGGCGAGAAGGAGGAGGTGCTGGACCTCGACCTCTCGCCGTACGACGGCGAGGAGGGCGATCTGCCCGGCGAGAACGACTACGAGCGGCGGATCGCCGCCCGCTTCGGCATCGCCGACCACGGCCGCCCGGCCGACAAGTGGCTCGGTGACACCGTCCGTTGGGCCTGGCGCACCCGGGTCCTGGTCCGGCTCGGCATCGACCTGCGGTCGCGGCTGCGGGCCGAGGCCGAGGACGAGGCGGTGCGGGTGTTCGCCGCCAACCTGCGCGACCTGCTGCTGGCCGCGCCGGCCGGCACCCGAGCCACCATGGGCCTGGACCCGGGCTTCCGGACCGGGGTGAAGGTCGCGGTGGTGGACGCCACCGGCAAGGTCCTCGCGTACGACACGATCTACCCGCACCAGCCCGCCAACAAGTGGGACGCCGCGCTCGCCTCGCTGGCCGCGCTGGCGAAGAAGCACGACGTCGACCTGGTGGCGATCGGCAACGGCACCGCCTCCCGGGAGACGGACAAGCTCGCCGAGGACCTGCTCAAGCGCCACCCCGAGCTGAAGCTCACCAAGGCGATGGTCAGCGAGGCGGGCGCCTCGGTCTACTCGGCCTCCGCCTTCGCCTCGCAGGAGCTGCCGGAGCTGGACGTGTCGATCCGCGGCGCGGTCTCGATCGCCCGCCGCCTCCAGGACCCGCTGGCCGAACTGGTCAAGATCGACCCGAAGTCGATCGGGGTCGGCCAGTACCAGCACGACCTGAGCGAGGTGAAGCTCTCCCGCTCGCTGGACGCGGTGGTCGAGGACTGCGTCAACGCCGTCGGCGTGGACGTCAACACCGCCTCGGCGCCGCTGCTGACCCGGGTCTCCGGCATCACCGGCACGCTCGCCGACAACATCGTGGCCCACCGCGACGCCAACGGCCCGTTCCGCACCCGCCGGCAGCTCAAGGACGTCTCCCGGCTGGGCCCGAAGGCCTTCGAGCAGTGCGCGGGCTTCCTGCGCATCCCCGACGGCGACGACCCGCTGGACGCCTCCAGCGTGCACCCCGAGGCGTACCCGGTGGTGCGCCGGATCCTGGCGTCCACCGGCGGGGAGCTGCGCGGGCTGATCGGCAACGGCGAACGGCTGCGCGCCCTGCGCCCGGCCGACTTCGCCGATGACGTCTTCGGCGTCCCGACCGTCACCGACATCCTCGGCGAGCTGGACAAGCCGGGCCGCGACCCGCGCCCGGCGTTCCGCACCGCGACCTTCAAGGAGGGCGTCGACAAGATCGGCGACCTGGAGGTCGGGATGGTGCTGGAGGGCGTGGTCACCAATGTGGCCGCGTTCGGCGCCTTCGTCGACGTGGGCGTCCACCAGGACGGGCTGGTGCACGTCTCGGCGCTGTCGAGGAACTTCGTCAAGGACCCGCGCGAGGTGGTCAAGCCGGGCGACATCGTGAAGGTCCGGGTCGTCTCGGTGGACGTGCCGCGCAAGCGCATCGGGCTGACCCTGCGGCTGGACGACGAGGTCGGCCGCGACCGGGGCGGCGACCGGGGTGACCGGGGCGAGCGCGGTGGCGACCGCGGCCGGGGCGGCGAGCGCGGCGGCGAGCGGCAGGCGCGCCCGCCGCGCCAGGAGCGCCGGGGCGGCGGCCAGGACCGGCGCGGCCAGGGTTCCGGTTCCGGCGGCTCCGGCGGTTCCGGCGGCGGCGCGTCGCTGGCGAACAGCGCGATGGCGGACGCGCTGCGCCGGGCCGGCCTGACCGGCGGCGACGGCGGTTCGGGGGACCGGCGCTCCGGACGGCGCTGAGCGGCTGACCGCGGCGGCCGGGGCCGGTGGACGCGCAGACGTCCACCGGCCCCGGCCGCCGTGCGGGCCGGTTCAGGTCAGGAGCTTGTCCTTGGCCTTCTGGTACTCCTCCTCGGAGATGGCGCCCTTCTCCTTCAGGTCCGCCAGCTTGGCCAGGCCGTCGACGTGGCCGCCGCCGCCACCCTCGGGTGAGGCCGTTCCGGCCGCGTCCCGGATGTAGGCCTTGAACGCGGCCTCGCTCTGCTGGACCTGGGCGGCGTCCCGCTGGCTCATCGACGTCCCGCGCGCGATCACGTAGGCCAGCACGCCGATCAGCGGCAGCAGGATCACCAGGAGCAGCCAGCCGGCCTTGGCCCAGCCGCCCAGGTCGTGGCTGCGGAAGATGTCCGTGATGATCTTGAACAGCAGGAAGAACCAGAGGATCCAGAGGAACAGCTCCAGCATCGTCCAGAAGATGTTGAGCACCGGGTAGTCCACGGCCAGCATGTTGGTGTCCATGGCCGAGTCATATCACCGCAAAACGGACATTGCTCTCTGCTGTTCGGCCGTTCCAGTGGTTCTCCGGCCCGGCGGGAATATCCTGGCGGGACCATACCGAAGGGGGAGGAGGGGTCAGGCCCGTCCGGCCCGTCGCCGCAGCTCCACGGCCAGCCCGATCAGCTCGCCCCACCAGGCGTCGTGCCCGGCCAGCAGCAGCCGCTGCGCCTCGTCCGCCGGTACCGCCCGTACCTCGACCACCTGCTCGCCGTCCGCCGGGTTGGTCGGCGTCGAGTCCACCGCGACCTCCGCCCAGCCCCACAGCCAGGCCTTCTCCGGGTGCGGCTGCCACGGCCGGTACGGCGTCGGGTCCTCGGTGCGGCAGCGGTGCGCGCCGAGCCAGTCCGGCTCGCCGAGCAGCCGGGCGCCCGCCTCCTCGCGCAGCTCGCGCGCCAGGCAGGTGGCGATGCTCTCGTCCTGCTCCCGGGTGCCGCCGGGCAGGAACCAGTGGTCCCGGTCGTCCCGGCAGAGGACCACCTTGTCGTCCGCGAAGCCCACCAGATGGATGTTGGTCACCAGCTCGTCCGGCGGCAGGACGGTGGAGAACAGCGCGTCGTACCGGCCCCAGGTCCAGTACTGCGGGGCGTGCAACGCGGGGAAGAGGGCGGCGAGTTCGGCGGATCTGTCGTCGGTGTCCGCCTGGTGCGTGGTGTCGGTCATTCGGTGATCGTAGTGCCGGCCGGGAAACGC
Organism: Kitasatospora sp. NPDC086801; assembly: GCF_044745805.1. Taxonomy (NCBI): domain Bacteria; kingdom Bacillati; phylum Actinomycetota; class Actinomycetes; order Kitasatosporales; family Streptomycetaceae; genus Kitasatospora; species Kitasatospora sp. NPDC086801. The sequence goes on along the minus strand of NZ_JBIVAX010000052.1, from coordinate 27,983 downwards.
CGGGGGGCGCTCGGATGGACGAGCGTGATGTCCGAGGTGGAGATGGCCCGGGGCCGGCGGCGGGCGGCCTCGACCGGCTCGCCGACCCAACTCCCCAGCGAGATCTCGGCGGTGATGCCCGGTCCGAAACCGGCGATCAGGCCGGTGGTGCCGTCGGCCACGCCGCCGTCGGCGAACAGCCGGGCGAGCGCGTCGAAGACGACGGCGCTGGCGATGTTGCCGCGCTCGGTGAGCGTCGCGCGGCTGTACCGGAAGGTGGCCGGCTCCAGGTTGAGGAAGTGGCAGAGGTCGTCGAGGATGCGCGGGCCGCCGGCGTGCACGATGTAGAAGCCCAACCCGGAGACGTCCCAGCCGTGTTCGACGGCCAGGCCGCGCAGCGCCGGGGCGAGCATCTCCATGGTGCCGGGCACCCGCTTGTCCAACTGGAAGTGGAAGCCGGTGTCCTTGACCCCGTAGGAGATCCAGTTCTCGGTGCCCGGGACGAGGTGCGAGCCGTTGCGCTCGACGTGCACGCCGGTGCCGCCGTGTCCGCGCATCACCACGGCGGCGACGGCGTCCCCGAACAGGCCGTTGGAGAGCAGCGAGCCGACGCCGAGGTCGGTCGGCTGGTAGCAGAGCGAGCAGAACTCGCAGGACACGATCAGCACGTTGGCGCCCGGGTAGGCGCGGCAGAAGTCGTGCGCGCGGTTGACGGCGGCGCCGCCGGCCGCGCAGCCGAGCTGGGCGATCGGCATCTGGCGGGTGTCGGAGCGGAAGCCCAGGGCGTTGATCAGCCAGGCGGTCAGCGAGGGCATCATGAAGCCGGTGCAGGACACGTAGATGATCAGGTCGATGTCTCGGGCGCCCAACTCGGCGTGCTTCAGGGCCCGTTCGACCACCTCGGGGACGCGGAGCTTGGCCTCCCGCTCGTAGACCGCGTTGCGGGCGGTGAAGCCCGGGTGGGTGAGGGTCTGCTCGATCGGCTGGACCAGGTGCCTGGTCCGCACCCCGGTGTTCTCGATCAGCCGCAGGACGAGGCCGAGTTGCGGGTGGCCGGCGTGCAGGCCGCGGGCCAGGTCGAGGGTCTGGTCGAGGGTGATGACGTTCTCGGGTACGGCGATGGCAGGGCGGCAGAGTGTTGCCATGGTGTGGGTCTCCCCCTGGGTGGCCTGGGCAGGCGGGCCGGTGGGCGGCCTGCGTGGGCGGCCTACGGATGCGTCGGTCGGGTGCCGCGCGGTGCTCCGTGGCGGAGCCGGCGGCGGCGTGGGGAGGAGGTCACCAGGCGAGCGGCAGGGTGCGCGGGTAGCGCCAGATCGAGCCGGTCCGCCAGTCGAGTTCGGACGGCGGGACGGCGAGCCGCAGGCCGGGGAAGCGCCGCAGCAGGGTGCCGATGGCGACCTGGAGCTCCATCCGGGCCAGGTGGGCGCCGAGGCAGTGGTGCTGGCCGTGGCCGAAGGCCATGTGGGTGGGGGCGCCGCGGTCGAGGTCGAGTTCGTCGGGGCGCTCGTACATCGCCGGGTCGCGGTTGGCGGCGAGGTAGGAGACGTGGACGGGCTCGCCGGCCCGGATCAGCACGCCGCCCAGCTCGACGTCCTCGGTGGCGACCCGGGCGATGCCGACGCCCTGGCGGAACGGGATGAAGCGCAGCAGCTCCTCCAGCCCGCGCGGCAGCAGGTCCGGCTGGGCGCGCAGCTTGGCGAGCTGCTCGGGGTGGGTGAGCAGGGTGTAGGTGATGTTGCTGAGCTGGTAGGTGCTGGTGTCGTGGCCGGTGACCAGCAGGACCATCGCCATGACGGCCAACTCCTGGTCGTCCAGCAGCTCGTCACCGTCGCGGGCGGTGGCGAGGGCGCTGATCAGGTCCTCGCCGGGGTGGGCGCGGCGGGCGGCGGTCAGCTCGGTGAAGTAGCCGCGCAGCGCGGCCTTGGCGGCTTCCTGGCCGGCCCGGCTGCCCGGGCCCATCGTCATCATGGCGACGGCGTGGCCGCGCAGTTCGGCGCGGTCCTGCTCGGGGATGTCCAGCAGCTCGCAGATGGTGGTGAGCGGGAGCCGGCTGGAGAGGAAGTGCACCAGGTCGGCGGGGGAGCCGTGTTCGGCCATCTCGTCGAGGTAGCCGTCGACGATCCGCTGGGTGGCCGGGCGCATCCGCTCGACCTGGCGGTTGGTGAAGCCCTGGGCGACGAGGCGGCGCAGCCGGTTGTGGGCCGGCGGGTCCATCAGGTTGATCGCCTCGGCCTGGGCGATCGGGGCGGGCGTCATCCTGGGCAGGTCGCGCCCGATGCCGGCGGCGCGGCTGAACCGCCGGTCGGTGGTGACGATCCGGACGTCCTCGTGGCGGGTGGCCAGCCAGGCCTCGCCCTCGCCGTGCGGCAGCCGGATCCTGGCGATCGGGGCCTCGGTGAGCAGTCGCTTGAGGAGCGGGTCGAACTCCAGGCCTTCGGTGTGGTTGAAGGGGCAGTCCCACACGGGGGCGGAGGTAGTCACGGGCCTGTCCAAATGTCGTGATAATGCCGCCCGAACGGTTATTTCTCGTTCGGGCTCGGACATGGAGATGTTCCCCCATGAACTGGCAAAAGTGTGAATCGGACCGGGAGTTAGCTCTAACGAGTTAGCCGGATGATTGTCATGCAAATCAAGGGAGTTGACTGACTGTCAGTTCTCCCGGTCACCCCCTGGCAGGACCAGCCCGGTCTCGTACGCGAGGACGACCGCCTGGGCCCGGTCGCGCAGGTCGAGCTTGGCGAAGATCCGGGCGACGTGCGTCTTCACCGTCGACTCGCTGAGCGTCAGTTCGACGGCCAGCTCGGCGTTGGACAGCCCGCGTCCGAGCAGCGCCAGCACCTCCGCCTCGCGCGGGGTGAGCGGGGCGAGGTTGCGGTGCAGCGGCGGGCCGTCGGCGCCGGGGGCGGGGCGCGGGGCGCCGGCGGCGAAGCGTTCGACCAGGCGCCGGGTGATCGAGGGGGCGAGCAGGGCGTCCCCGGTGTCGACCAGGCGCACGGCGGCGGCGAGGTGGGCGGAGGTGACGTCCTTGAGCAGGAAGCCGCTGGCCCCGGCGGCGAGGGCGGCGTAGACGTAGTGGTCGAGGTCGAAGGTGGTCAGCATGATCACCCGGCAGCCGGGCGCCCGGGCGAGGATCCGGCGGGCGGCCTCCAGGCCGTCCATGCCGGGCATCCGGATGTCCAGCAGCGCGACGTCGGGCCGGTGCGCGACGGCGGCCGCCACCGCCTCGGCGCCGTCGGCGGCCTCGGCGACCACGTCGATGCCGCGCGCGGTGAGGATCATCCGGAAGCCGGTGCGGACCAGCTCCTGGTCGTCGGCGATCACCACCCGCGGGCGGCGCTCCGGCTCCGGCCCGGGCTCCACCACGGCCCCGGTCACGGCCGGTCCAGCGGGATGCGGGCGCGGACCCGGTAGCCGCCGCCGAGCCGGCGCCGGGCGTCGAGGTCGCCGCCGTACACGGCGACGCGCTCGCGCAGGCCGAGCAGCCCGCGCCCGGCCCCGTCGGCCGGCCGTACGGGCTCGGCGGGCCCCGCCGGGGCGCTCGCCAGCACGCTCGGCCCGCTGTTGAGCACCTCCACCCGCAGGTAGTGGTCCGCGTAGCGCACCGTCACCTCGGCCGTCACCCCGTCCCCGTGTTTGAGCGCGTTGGTCAGCGCCTCCTGGATGATCCGGTACGCCGTCACGTCGACGCCGCCGGGCAGCGGTCTCGGCTCGCCCGAGATCCGCACCTCCACCGGCAGCCCGGCGAAGGCGAACCGGTCGATCAGCGGGCCGAGCCGGCTCAGGCTGGGCTGCGGCGCGAACCCGCCCGCCGCCTCCTCGTCGGTGCCGTCCGGGGCCGGGGCGAGCAGCCCGAGCAGGTGCCGCAGCTCGGTCATCGCGTCGCGCCCGGCGGCCTCGACGGCGCCCATCGCCGCCGCCGCCTCCTCGGGCATGGTGGCGAGCACCTCGCGCGCGGCCCCGGCCTGGACCACCATCAGGCTCACGTTGTGACTGACGATGTCGTGCAACTCGGCGGCGATGCGCGACCGTTCGGCGTCCACGGCGGTACGGGCGGCGCTCTCCCGCTCCCGTTCCAGCAGCCAGCCGCGCTCGCCGATGGCCGCCCGGTGCAGCCGCCGCGCCCGGGCGAGCGCGACGCCCAGCCAGCCGGCCCCCGCGACCGCCGTACCCGCCACCGCCGCGCTCGCCACCGCTACGGCGGCCCAGTTCGTCCCCGTTCCCCACACACCGCCAGTTTCCCAGCTCACGGCATGATCGACATCATCCGGGGGTGCCGCCCGCGTACATCCCGGGTACTACGGCCGCCCCGGTTACACCCCGGGTGGGACGCCGGGCCCGGGCGGTCGCGCCTACCGTCGTCCACCATGAGCAACGACCACGACGGGACCACCCCGCCGGACGACGCACAGGCCGTCGTCGAGCTGTCCGGGGTCCACAAGGAGTTCGGCGACGCCAAGGCGCTGGACGGCGTCGACCTGCGGATCCGGGCGGGCGAGGCGGTCGCCGTGATGGGCCCCTCCGGGTGCGGCAAGTCCACCCTGCTGAACATGGTCGCCGGGCTGGACCGGCCGACCTCCGGCACCGTCCGGGTGCACGGCCAGGACCTCGGGCGGCTGAACGAGACCGGGCTGGCCCTGTTCCGCCGCCGCCACATCGGCATGATCTTCCAGTTCTTCAACCTGATCGACGACCTGCCCGCCCTCGACAACGTCGCCCTGGCCGCCCAGTTGACCGGCACCACGGCCCGCCAGGCGCGCCGCCGCGCCCTGGAACTGCTGGACGAACTCGGCGTCGCACACCGCAAGGACACCTACCCGGCCGCGCTCAGCGGCGGCGAGCGCCAGCGGGTCGCGGTGGCCCGGGCCCTGATGAACCGCCCGGCGCTGCTGCTCGCGGACGAGCCGACCGGCGCGCTGGACAGCCGTTCCGGAGAGCAGGTGATGGACCTGCTGATCGACCTCAACCAGATCGGCCAGACCCTGCTGATCGTCACCCACGACCCCAACCTGGCCACCCGCTGCGCCAGCCGCCTGGTCGAGGTCGCGGACGGCAAGGTGGCGCGCGAGCGGACCCTGGAGCCGCAGTCGTGAACGGCGGAGCCGTGTGGCGGGCCTCCCGGGCGGCCGTGAAGCGCCGCCGGGTGCAGACCTTCGTGATCGGCCTGGTGGTGTTCTGCTCCACCGCGACGGTGCTGCTCGCCCTCGCGGTGATCAGCGCCGCCCGGGCCCCCTTCGACGACGCCTTCGCCGCCGAGCGCGGCGCCCACGTCGTCGCGGCCTTCGACCCGGCCAAGGCCTCGGCGGAGCAACTGGCGGCCACCGCCCACCGGCCGGGCGTCGAGGCGGCCGCCGGGCCCTTCGACCAGGCCGTGGTGGAGATCCCCACCGACTGGGTCGGCCGCCCGCCGGGCCCGCTGACCCTGGTCGGCCGGGCCGATCCGGCCGGGCCGGTGGACCGGGTGGAGATGCTGGGCGGCCGCTGGGCCACGGCGCCCGGCGAGGTGGTCATCCAGCAACCGGGCGGGGGCGCCGCGACGCAGTTCCTCGGCAAGCCGCTCACCACCGGCACCGGGCTGAAACTCACCATCGTCGGCTTCGCGAGCACCATGAGCCAGTCCGCCGGCGGCTGGGTCACCCCCGAGCAGGCGGCCGCCCTGCACCCCACCGGCCGTCAGATGCTCTACCGCTTCGCCGACGCGGGCACCGAGCAGCAGGTGACCGCCTCCCTCGGAGCGGCCACCGAGGGCCTGCCCGAGGGCGCGCTCGCCAGCGCCCAGTCGTACCTGGTGCTCAAGCAGGCCTTCTCCGCGGGCGCCGACGCCTACCTGCCGCTGATGACGGTCTTCGGCGTGCTCGGCCTGGCGGTCGCCGCGCTGATCGTCGGCAACGTGGTGAGCGGCGCGGTGGTCTCCGGCTACCGGCACATCGGCGTACTGAAGTCGATCGGCTTCACCCCGCGCCAGGTGGTCACGGTCTACCTGACCATGGTCTCGGTGCCCGCGATCGCGGGCACGGTCCTCGGGACGGCGGCCGGCTGGGCGGCAGCGTTCCCGATCCTCAAGATCGCCTTCTCCGGAATCTCGACCGGCACCGCCGTGATCGAGCCGGCCGGCTGGCTGCCCGCGGCCACCCTGATCGGTGTCCCGCTGCTGGTCGCCCTCGTCGCACTCGTCCCGGCCTCGCGCGCCCACCGGCTCTCCGCCGCCCAGGCGATCTCGGCCGGCAGCGCGCCGCGCACCGGGCGCGGGCTGAAGGTCCAGCGCTGGCTGAGCGGCACCCGGCTGCCGCGCGCCGTCAGCCTCGGCCTCGGCCAGCCCTTCGCCCGCCCCGGCCGGACGGCGCTGACCATGGCGGCGATCGTGCTCGGCGTGGTCACCGTGACGGTGACCACCGGCCTGAGCAGCACCCTGGGCAGGAGCATGGCCGTGAGCGACGGCAAGACCCACGTCAACGTGCAGACCAGCCACTTCGGGGGCAACGCGACCGAGCCGAGGCTGACCCCGGCCCAGGCCGAGGCGATGCTGCGGGCCACGCCCGGAGCCGCGCAGGTCGTCACCCGGGGGCTGGTCCGGGTGGGCGTGGTCGGCCACACCCAGCCCGTCTTCATGGACTTCTACGGGGGCGACGACATCGCCGCCACCAAGTGGCTGCGGGTGGTCAAGGGCCGCCCGGCGACGGGGCCGAACGAGGTCCAGGCCGGGCCGGCCTTCCTCGACCAGCGCGGGCTCAAGCTCGGCGACCGGATCACCCTGACGCTGGAGGGCCGACAGCTGGCCGTCACCATCGTCGGCGAGGAGATCCAGGGCAACGCGAACGCGATCACCTCCAACGACGCCACCCGGGCCGCGCTCACCCCCGACCCGCACACGGTCGAGTACGACGTGCGGCTCGCCGACGGCGCCGACACCGCGGCCTACCGGAAGGCGGTCACGGACGCGGACCCGAGCCTGACGCCCTCGGTGGTCGTCGCGAGTTCGGCCGGGCCCGTCGTCGCGATCAAGACCTTCAGCACGATCTTCACCGTCCTGCTGTCGGTGGTCGCCTCGCTCGGCGTCTTCAACACCCTGCTGCTCACCATCCGCGAGCGCCGCCGGGACCTCGGCATGCTGAAGTCGATCGGCATGACGCCCCGCCAGGTCGTCGCGATGACGGTCACCTCGGTGGCCTGGCAGGGCGCGCTCAGCGGCGTCATCGGCATCCCGGTCGGGATCCTGGCGCACCGGCTGATCGCCGAGAACGTCCGGATCCTGGCCTTCCCGGAGGACATGATCGACGTCTGGGGCGCCCCACTGCTCACCGGGCTCGCCCTCGCGGGCGTCGCGATCGCCGTCCTCGGCGCCCTCGTCCCGGCCCGCTCGGCGGCCCGGCTGCCGATCGCCGAGGTGCTGCACAACGAGTGACCGCGGAGGGCGGACGGGCGGACGGCCGGGTGGAGAAGTCGCCCGGCCGTCCGCCGCATGGCTGACGCACCATCAAGCGTGGTCGTTCGAGCGCCTATCATCGCGCCATGGCCACCGCTGAGCTGATCCGCATCGTCTCCCGCTCCTCACCCATGGCACTCGCCCAGGTCGAGCGGGTCCGCGCCGAACTCGCCGCCCTGCACCCGGGCCTGCGCACCGAGGTGGTGCCGGTCACCACCTCCGGCGACCGCTGGATGGGCGACCTCGCCCGGCTCGGCGGCAAGGGCGCGTTCACCAAGGAGGTCGACGCCGCGCTGCTCGCCGGAGAGGCCGACGTCGCCGTGCACTGCCTCAAGGACGTGCCCGCCGACCGCCCGCTGCCCGCCGGCACCGTCTTCGCCGCCTACCTGCGCCGCGACGACATCCGCGACGCCCTCGTCCACCCCGGCGGCCTGACCCTCGCCGAACTGCCGCCCGGCACCAGGATCGGCACCTCCTCCGTCCGCCGGGTCGCCCAACTCGCCTCCTCCCACCCGCACCTGGTGTGCGTGCCGATCCGCGGCAACGCCAACAGCCGGCTCGCCAAACTGGCCGCCGGGGACGCCGACGCGCTGCTGCTCGCCGTCTCCGGGCTGGAGCGGATCGGCGAGCAGGCGCGGATCACCGAGGTCCTGGACGTCGACGTGATGTGCCCGCCGATCGGCGCCGGCATCCTCGTCCTGCAGTGCCGCGAGGACGACGTCGTCACCGTCGACGCGGTCGCCGCGCTCGGCCACCGCGACACCTGGCGCGAGGCGGCGGCCGAGCGGATGTTCCTGCACGTCCTCCAGGGCCACTGCAACAGCCCGATCGCCGGCTACGCCAAGGCCGAACCGGACGGCCGGCTCTCGATGCGCGGCCGGGTCTTCAGCCCGGACGGCAAGCAGGTGCTGGACGCCCACGAGTGGGCCGGCGCGCTCAGCCCCGAGGACCTCGGCACCTCCACGGCGCTGGCCCTCAAGCGGCAGGGCGCACAGGAGCTGATCGCGGGCATCCCGCACTGATCTCCGGCATCCCGCACTGATCTCCGGCTCTGCGACCGCTACCGGAACAGCAGTTCGGCGAAGCGGTCCACCTGGTCCACCTCGGGGGACCAGCAGTACAGCATCACCTCGTCCGCGCCGATGGCCGTGAAGCCGGCCACGGCGGCCCGGATCGCCTCCGGCGTGGTGAGCAGGCCCTCCTCCATCCGGTCGGCACGGCCGCTGGACTCGTAGTACGCACGGATGTTGCGCCGGGCCTGCTCGACCGTCTCCGCCGAGCCGAGGACGGCGTTCGCCTGGGCGACCAGCCGGGGCCGGCCGTCGCGGCCGTGCCGCTGCCAGGACTTCTCGACGTCCTGGAACAGCCCGGCCATCGCCTCCGGCGGCACCCCCGCGCCGAGGAAGCCGTCCCCGAACCGGCCGACCCGGTCCAGCGCGGCCGGGGCGAAGCCGCCGAACAGCACCTCGGGGCCGCCCGGCGTCACCGGCGCGGGCCCGACCGGGCCGACCCCATCGCCGAACGGCTCACCGGCCCAGAGGCGGCGCAGCACCGCCATCCGCTCGTCCAGGAGCCGGCCCCGGCGGCGCGGGTCGATGCCGGCGGCCAGGAAGTCGTCCTCCCGGCCGCCGACGCCGAGGCCGAGCGTGAACCGCCCGCCGGAGAGCAGGTCCAGGGTGGCGGTCTGCTTGGCGAGCAGCGCGGGGACGTGGTGCGGCGCGAGCAGCACCTCGGTCTGCAGGCGGACGCGGGACGTGGCGCCGGCCAGGGCGGCCAGCGTCACCAGCGGCTCGGGGTTGTCGAACACCACCCGGTCCGCCAGGCCCAGCGTGCTGAACGGGCCGGCGTCGGCCCGCCGGGCCCACTCGAACAGCAGGACGGGGTCCTGGAGGGGCAGGCCGAGGCCGATCTTGACGGCCTGCGGGGCGGCCTGCGGGGCGGCCTGCGGGGCGGGCTGCGAGGTGGGCTGCGGGGCGGGCTGCGAGGTGGTCTGAGGGTCGGGCTGCATGGCGATCATCCTCCGAAAGGCGTGCCGCATACGGGCGCCGCCCCTCCGCGGGCCCGCGCGCGGTGCGCGGCCCTGCTCCCCGTCCTGCGGCTCGTCGTTCCGGGGAGCGCGTTCGTCGGAGTGCGGCGACGGTGGCGCGAGGTCCGTGAGTTCAACGTCCCTTCCCCCGCGTCCGTGCCTGGAATGATGCCCGCGAATCACCGGAGAACTGACGAATGGTCAATATTCCCGGCGGTGCGCCGGAGACGGACGCGGCGCTGGAGGCGGTCCCCACGTCCTCGCCCCCGGATGGCTCGTTCAGCCCTACGCCCGGTGGTCGGGCAGCCAGTGCTGCGCGTAGGCGACGGCGTCGCGGAGGCGGAAGAGGCGGGTGGTGGCGGCGCCGACCGTGGCGTGGCGGACGGCCTTCGGGCGGTCGGCCTCGAAGGCGGTGCCGAGTTCGGCGAAGTCGTCGGCGCAGATGGCCCGGTCGCGGACGGTGAGCCGTTGCCGGCCCTCGGGGGTGAGGGCGGCGAAGGAGATGTCCTCGCTCGGGCCCGGGACGCGGTACTCGGCGAGGTGGAAGCAGGTGCAGGAGCCGAAGTCGACGCCCAGCAGCAGGACCTGCGCGTCGCGGTCCTCCAGCCGGGCGAGTGGGCTGGCCTCGCCCAGGAGGCAGTCGAGGGCGTGTCCTTCGGTGGTCTCGGCGGCGCCCGGGCCGAGGGCGGCGAAGGAGGTCTGCGGGTGCGCGCTGCGCCGGGCGCCGGGCCAGGTCCGGACGGCCTCGGGGATGGCGCCCATTCCCAGCGTGGGGCTCACCTGCGGGTCGTACGCGGGCCAGGACGCCCGGATGTCGGGCCACCAGGCTTCCGGCACCGGCGGGTTGGACCAGTCGGCGGGGTCGGAGTTGTCCCCGGTGTGGGTGGGTACGGCGAGGGTGCCGGTCGGTCCGAGGGCGTCGAGCAGGGCGTGGACGACGGTGACCGCCCCACCGGAGACCCAGCCGAGGGAGCGCAGCGAGGAGTGCACGAGCAGTGTGCCGCCGGGTTCGACCCCGGCAGCACGCAGGTCGGCGGCGAGGGACTGGCGGGTGCAGAGTGGGCCGTTGACGCGCATGCGGGCCAGCTTGCAGGTCGGCGGGGCCGGTGCGCCAGCGGGTTTTTCCTCGGCCGGACGCTGCCCGCGTGCCGCCCTGGCCCCCGGCGGCCACCTGCTGCTCGGCGGCCATGCCGGCGACGCCCGCCTGCACCCCGCCGAGGCGTACGGGCACCCGGTGTCGTACGCCTCGCACCTCGTCCCGGCGGACCGCCTCGCCGGGCTGCTGGCCGAGGCGGGCTTCGCCGTCACGACCCGTCTGGAGCAGCCGCACCCGCAGCGCGCCGACCGTTCCCACCTCTGCCTGCTGGCGCACCGGAGGCGCCGCTGAGGGCTGTCGGTGCGAACGGGTGTTCAGTAGCATGCATGTGCTCCTGCCCGTGGCTCCGAGGGGACGATCGAGACCGTGATCACCAGCAGCCTGGCCTTCGACGTCGTCGACATCGACGTGGACGTCGATCTCGCGTGGGACGCCGACACCGTCGCGGACCTGCCGCATCCCGTCCGGACGAGCTTCGAGGTGAACGCCCCGATCCTGATGGAGCCCGCCCCGCAGATCACCCAGATGGACTTCGAGCTGGAAGCCCCGGCCCTGCTGCCGCCCGCGTCGCCACAGCTGGTCCAGATGGACTTCGACGCCGCCATCGCCTGACTCCCCCGATGGACCAGGAGCCGGCGTCGGACGCGGACCGCCCCTTCGCCCGCCCGTACGGCCGTCCGTACGGCCGCCCCTTCGACCGCTTCCCGACCCGCCGCGAGCACGAGGACCGCTGGGCGGAGCTGGCCCGGGCCGTCGCCGCCGACCGCGGCGGCCACGAACCAGCGTCGGGCAAGGGCGAGTTGGTCGTGCTCGGCTCCGGCATCGAGGCGGCCGGGTTCACCCGCGCCGACGAGCGGCTGCTCCGCGAGGCGGACCACGTCTTCCACTGCGTCGCCGACCCGGTGACGGTGGTGCGGATCAAGGCCTGGCGGCCCGACTCCTACGACCTCGGCGTGCTCTACGACGACGCCAAGGACCGGTACCTGACGTACGTCCAGATGTCCGAGGCGATCCTGCACTTCGTCCGGGCCGGGCGGCGGGTGGCGGCGGTCTTCTACGGCCACCCGGGCGTGTTCGTCCTCTCCAGCCACCGCGCCGTCCGGATCGCCCGCCGCGAGGGCCACCAGGCTGTGATGCGCCCGGGGATCAGCGCGCTGGACGTCCTGTGCGCCGATCTCGGTGTGGACCCGAGCAGCCCCGGCATGCAGACCTTCGAGGCCTCGGACCTGCTGATCCGCGGCCGGCGGATCGACCCGGGCCTGCACCTGGTGCTCTGGCAGGTCGGGCTGGTCGGCGAACTCGGCTACCAGCGCACCGGGTTCTTCAACCACAGGCTGCCCGTCCTGGTGGACCGGCTGGAGGAGGTCTACGGCCCGGACCACCCCGTGGTCAACTACATCGGCGCCCGGTACCGGGGCATCGCCCCCGTCACCGACGAGCACACCGTCGCCGGGCTCCGGGACCGGGCCGTGCAGCGGACCGTCACCAGCGCCTCCACCTGGTACCTCCCACCGGCCGTCGCCGCCCCGGCCGATCCGCGGATGCTCGAACGGCTGGGCCTGATCCGGCCCGGCCAGACCGTGCGGCCGCCCACCGGCCCGGTCCGGACGATCGACGACTACGGGCCGCGCGAACTCGCCGCCCTCGACGGCTTCACGGACTTCCACATCCCGGGCGGCTACCACTGGCAGGAGGACACGCCCGCCGCCCGCTTCGTCCTCGCCCTGGGGGAGGACGGCGCCCTGCGCGAACGCTTCGTCCGGGAGCCGGAGGCGGCGGTGGCGTCCTGGGCGCCGCCGGACCTCGCCGACGCCGAACGCGCGCTGCTGGCCCGCCGCGAGGACGCGGCCATGCAGGCCGCCGCCAAGGGCCGCTACCGGCGGCCGGCCCCGGAGGCGGCGCGGCGGCTGCGCACCCTGCTCACCCGCAAGTCCGAGGCGCGCGCGCTGCTCCGGTCGGTCCGCGACGGCGGGCTCGGGCTCGGGGGCGGCGGGCTCGACGGGACGACCGTCCGCCGGGACCTGGACACCGTCCTCGCCGAGGCCCTCTACCCGTGGACGGGCCTGTACGGCACGCCGGGCGGCGACCTCGACGTCTACGTCCTGGGCCGTGCCACCGACCCGCCCCGGCACCGGATCCACGTCAACGGGCGGCGGATCACCGGCCCGCGCTACGTCCACGGCGTGCTGCGCTGGCAGGCCGAGGACGGCAACGACTGCGGCGGCGAACTGCGCACCGAGGTCGGCCGGGACGGGCGGCGCCGGCTGGTCGGCGCGGTGTGGCCCGCCGGGCGGGTGGCGGCGGCGGAGTTCTCGGTCCAACTCGCCGAGTACGCACTGCCGGACGTGCCGCCGCTCGCGGACCTGGTCGGCGACTACCGGGCGGCGGACGGGGCGGGGCGCGAACTGCTCGTCTCCGTCGGCCCGGGCGAGGGCGGCCGCGCACTGCGGGTCCGCGTCACGGTCGACGGCGTGCCCACGGCGGCCGCGGTCGTGGTCGGCCCGGCGGCCTTCGAGGTGGACGGCGTCGCCGTCCCCTACGCCCGGGCCGTGCCCGCGTCGGCCGCGCCGCCGTATCTGTACGGCTCCTACCGGGTGCAGTTGCCGGGTGGCCGCGGGGCGGAGCTCCGGGTGGCCGGGGACGGCGTCACGCTCGACGAACAGCCGCTCGTCAAGGCGGAGTTCACCGGCAAGCGCCTCACCTGGCGCGACGGCCCCGCGCCGCTGCCGGCCGCCGAGCTGACCCTGCTGCTCGACCCGATCACCCTGCACCCGATGCTCAGCGGCACCGGCCGCGCGCCCGACGGCTCACCGCTGCCGGTGGTCGGCATGGTGCCGGTCGCCGCCGGGGAGGCCGAACTCCTGGCCACCCGCCCGCAGTTCGGCCTCCCGGCCGGGCCGTGGGCGCACCTGGCGGCGCTCGCCGCCGAGGCCAGCCACAGTGGCGGCCTGTTCTGGTGGCACGGCTGGGAACAGTCCGCCACCGCCCTGCACACGGTGCGGCGCGCGCTCTGGGAGGCGGGTCTCTGACCGCGTGGCTAGCCTCTCGGCCCCAGGGCGGGGGCCAGCCGCCGGACGCGCAGCACGGCGGTCAGCATCGGGAGCGTGAACTCGCCGTGGGCGGTCTCCGGCCTGTCCGCGAGGAACGCGCGGATCCGGCCGAGCCTGGCCTCCCGCTCCTGCTCCGGCATGACGAGCACGCCCGCGCGGGTCGCGAGGGTCGCGACGAGGGAGTCGGCGGTGCGGAGCTGCCCGTGCGGGAACGCCGCCTGCTCCGGCGAGCCGAACCGGGCGGCCGCGCCGGTCTTCGGAAGGTGCATGCCGGTCGTCTCGGCGCGCCAGCTGGCAGGCGTGTCACGCGGGCCGATGGCCTCGCCCCCGCTGACCTGCGCGAGCCCGTCGACCCAGGCGACCTGGTCGTCCATCACGTTCCACAGACCGGCCAGGACGCCACCGGGGGCGAGGACCCGGGCGATCTCGGGCCCCGCGACGGCCATGTCGAACCAGTGCATGGCGTTGCCGGCGACCACGGCGTCGACGGAAGCGTCCGGCAGCGGAATCGCCTCCGCGCTCCCCGACAGGGCACGGACCTTCGGCAGCGAACGGCGCAACTCGGCCAGCATCGCCGGGTCGGGCTCGACCGCGATGACCTCGGCACCCAGCGCGGCCAGCACGCCGGTCAGCTTGCCGGTTCCGGCGCCGAGGTCGAGCACGCGCGGGCCGGGAGCGGGTTCGAGCGCCCAACGCACCGCGTCCTGCGCGTAGTCCGGGCGGTGCTCGGCGTACGCGACCGCCGCCGCGCCGAACGACGAGGCGTGCAGTAGGCGTTGATCTCGATCCATGTGGTCACGCTAGCCGCGCCGCCGCCGGCCGGCCACCCCCTTCACCCCGGGCTGCAACCGCCCACGCATCGGCGATCGGATCGACGTCGACAATTCGAGATCGCCTAAGCCGTCATGATGGCTCGTAGGGGAGTTCGACGCCGAAGTCAGGGATTCGTCGGGGGCCTACCCGGATGCCGCACCTCCGCGCCAGTGGAAAGAATCACCGCCATGAGGACAATCCGACGGGCAACCAGGTACGCGGTGAGCTGCGCCACCGCCATGGTGATCATCCCCTTGAGCGTGTCAGCCCCAGCGGTCGCGGCACCCGCCGCGACACCGCTGACGGCAGCCAGCACGTCGAAGGCCCAGACAGCGAGTGCGTTGTCGTTGCCGAGGCCGACCGGGCCGTACGCGGTCGGTCGTGACACCCTGCACCTCGTCGACCACCGGCGCGCCGATCCGTGGGCACCGCAGTCGGGACCGCGACAGTTGATGGTCGACCTCTACTACCCTGCCCGCGCCAACAGCGGCACGCCTGCCGCGTACATGAGCACCGCCGAAGCGTCGGCGTTGATCACCTATGCCGGTCTGTCGGGGGCCCTCGAACCGGCCCGCCTCGCCGACGCCCGTACCTGGGCCCGGGCCGACGCGGCACCGGCGCGGGGCCGCTACCCGCTCGTCGTGCTGTCCCCCGGTTTCACGGTGCCCCGCTACACCCTCACCGCGCTGGCCGAGGAACTGAGCAGCCGGGGATTCGTGGTGGCGACCGTCGACCATGCCCACGAATCGGCGGCCACCCGGTTTCCGGACGGCATCCTGCCCTGTACGGCGTGCGACGAGTACAACTCCGGCGCGGCCACCCAGGAACAGATCGCCGCAGGCCGCGCCCAGGACGTGTCCTTCCTGCTCACCGAGCTCACCGGTCCGCGCCCGGTGTGGCGGTACTCCGCACTCATCGACCCGGCGAGGATCGGCATGGCCGGACACTCCGTCGGCGGCGATGCGACCCTGGCCGCCATGGGCGCGGACCGACGCGTGCTGGCCGGTGTCGACCTCGACGGCGCCATCACCCCACCGGTTCCCGCGACCGGCATCGACGGCCGCCCGGTCCTGCTGATCGCGGCCGCGGACCCGAGCAGCCCGGACATCGTGCCGTCCTGGACGAGCAGTTGGCCGAACCTGAACGGATGGAAGCGGTGGCTCACCGTCGCCGGCGCCGACCACTACGCCTTCACCGACCTGGACTACCTGGTCAACGAGAGCGGCGTGCTGCCCATCCCGAACGCTCCCCGGTCGATCGTGATCACCACCAGCTATGTCGGCGCCTTCTTCGAACGCCAACTCAAGGGAGCCTGCGAGCCGTTGCTCAACGGCCCCAGCCGGGACTTCCCCGAGGTGGCCTTCACCCGTTGAACCAGGCGAGTTCCATGCCTTCTGGCGGTACGCCGACGGCCCACCGCTGCCTAGCGGTGGGCCGTTGGGATAGTGCTCAGACCTCGGCGGTCGCGGCGAACGCCACGAACGCCTGCCACGAGGCCGGCTCGAACGCCAGCTGCGGGCCGCTCTTGTCCTTGGAGTCGCGCACGTGGATCACTTCGGTGGTCTCGGCGACCTCGACGCACTCGCCGCCCTCGTTGCCGCTGTAGCTGCTCTTGAACCATGCCAGCTCGGTGCTCATCGTTCTCCCAGGATCTTCTCGATCAAGGCCAGGGACTCCTCGGGACTAAGGGCCTGCGCCCTGAGGATGTTGTAGCGCGCGTTCATGATCCGGACTTCATCCGGATCGGTGATCAGCCTACTGCTCGTCTGCGCCTCGATGTAGGCGTGCTGGGGGCGCCCCTTGGGCGTGATCAGGATGAACGGTCCACCCATACCCGCGTGCTCTGTCTTGTCCAGCGGCAGCACCTGGATGACCATGCCGCGAGTCCGTCCGACCTCCAGGAGCCGACGGAGCTGGGCCGCGTGCACGTCCCACCCGCCCAGGGGCCTGCGCAGCACGCTCTCGTCGATCACCCAGCTGAACATCCCCCGGGGCCACCGGGTCAGTACTTCCTGGCGCGCCATTCGCGCGGCGACCCGCATCTCGATCACCTCTTCCGACAAGGGGGGTTGCCTCATCGCGTAGACGGCCCGGGCGTGTTCCTCGGTCTGGAGCAAACCAGGGATGTCGAGCGTGGCGAAGTTGTGCGTCTCGATCGAGTCGACCTCCAGGGCCGCGTAGCCCCGGAACCAGGCCGGGTGCCGCAGCCGCGCCTTGGCTCGCGCCCGCATCACGTCGTCCTTCGTGATGGCCAACAGGCCGCCGGCGTTGAGGACTTTGTCCACTGCCACCAGGAACTCCGGCTGCGGGGTGCGCTGCCCGCGCTCCACCGCGCCGATCAGGTGCTCCCCGTAGCCGACGTGCTCGCCGAGCTCCTTCTGCGTCATCCCGGCCCGTTCCCGGAGCAACTTGATCTGCTTCCCGATGGCGCGGAAGAAGTCCGACACCTCCGAGAGGTCCTCCGGCAGTTCCGTACGAACGTCGTCGCTCGACTCGATGTTCCGCGCTGCACCCACCGCGATCACCCCGTTTGTGATTCGGCCACACGAACAAAAGCTGTCCGCAGCTGGACAAGCACTCTCCGTACTCCCCAGATGCATGGTCAGCGTACGTCCGCGACGTCACCATTTTTTCCATGACGACCGAAATCCCCCTCGACAGCCCCCGCCGTCACACCATCACCCTCGCCGCCACTCCCAAGGGCGCCGCGATCTGCCGACGCATCGCCAGGCGTCAACTCACGGCCTGGGGACTGAACTTGTCCCACACCGAGCCGTACTACTCGGCTCTCCTCGTCGTCGCGGAGCTCGCCGCCAACGCGACTACCCATGGCCGCGTTCCGGGGCGCGGCTTCGAGTTTCACCTCTGTCTCACCACCACCGTGCGCCGGGGCACCACCCTGCGGATCGAGGTCTCGGACTGCCGGGGCGACCGCTACCCCGCCCTGCCCGCCGTCCTCGCCCCCAACTCCCAGTCCGGGCGCGGCCTCACCCTCATCGACGCCCTCGCCGACCGCTGGGGCACCATCCCCCGCCACCCCAACGCGAAGACCGTCTGGGCCGAACTCGACCTCCCCGCCGCCCTCGATGCGTCCTGACGTCACCCCGGGCGCCGTGACCGCCTACACCCTCCTCCCCTTCGCCCTCCTCCTCGCTCTCCTCGCCTGGATCTACCCCCTCACCGCCGGTCACCCGTCCGGCCACCACCCCCACCCGAGTCCGACCTCGACCCCGGCCCCGACCCCGACCTCGGCCCCCGCCCCCGCCCGCTGACGACGGCACGGGAAGTCGGCCCCACCGACTTCCCGCGCCGAACCGGCCCCGGACTCACTTCCCCGGCAGCCGCACCTGGCGTGAGTACACCGGCGGAGTGCCGTCCGTGACGGCGGCCTCCGCGTAGCACTCAAGGAGCAGATCGCCGCGCAGGTCTTCGAGTTCGTACGGCGCCCCCTCCAGCAAGGCATCGGCCCACACCTCAAGGGGAGCCCTCGCCAGTGCGGCGCTCGGGACGGGGATGAGCGGTCCCCGGCCCATCGCCTCCCACGCCGCCGTGCCGTCCGCACGGAACAGCAGCCGCCACCAGTACGACTGCCAGTACGGCTTCTTCTTCAACGAGACCGGCTCCCGCCGTCCTTGAGGCGGGGCTCTCGTGCCCCGACATCCGTGAAATGACGGCCCCCGGGGCCGAATGGTTGCCCTGGCGCAGCCCGTGCAGCGGGACTGGCCCCGCCTCTCTCCGGAGACCTCGCGTGGCCGACGGTCGACCTCCCGCCGAGTCGGGACCTGTTGCGACAGCGGATCCGTGAAGCGGAGCGCCGCGCCGACCGGGGAGGTCGTGCGCGGCGTTCGCCGGGAGGGCCGAGAGAGTGCGGGGTGGGGTCACGCCGCGCCGAGGCGGCTCGGGGCTCCCGCAGCGGGCTTCAGGTAGCGGAAGACGGCCCCGGGCTGCTGCAAGGCGCGGGCGTTGTTGGCCGTGGCCTGCTGCCACGCCCGGGGGAGGAACGCGAGGGCGGTCAGCTGCTGGCCGAGTGCCATGGCGGCGGCCAGCGGGGCGGTGGTGGCGAGCAGGCGTCCTGCGGTGTTGCTCGCGGTGATGCCGGTGCGCACCCGCAGGCCGTACGCGGCGATGCCGACGGTCTCGCGGATGGTGGCCAGTCGGCCGGCTCCGGCGGTGGCGTCGGCGTGGACCGCGGTGATCTCCTCGCCGTGCTCGGCGCGGTAGGCGGCGGGGTAGGTCCGCAGGGCCAGTCGCAGTCCACGCAAGGTGGCGCCGGTGGTGCTGGTGGTGCCGGTGTTCATGCGAGGGCCCCCTGGCCGTCGGGCGGATGGCCCCCTCGTCGGAGGTCCGGCGGTCGGCCGCCTCGGGAGCCGTACGCCCACCGTCGCGGTGCCACCGGCGGAACAGGTGGTAGATCCGGGGTCCGCCAGATCCCCGCGCGCCCCAACTTGATCGTCTTGAGCCGGGATCCACTTTCGCAAACGGGCCTAGAGGGCCTCGGTCTGCTGTGGGGCCACGCAGTGGGATTCCTCGCCGACCTGCACGATGTAGCCCTTCGGAGGCTCCAGGGACGTCGTCCACCAGATCCCGGTGACCTCCCCGACAGCGCCCGTCGTCGTGCCCGGCGTGTCCGACTCCGTGCGGATCCGGACGCGGGTTCCTTCGGGCAGGTCGCTGCGGTAGCGGGGCGGCATGTCGGGGCGGAGCCCTCCCCGGGAGACCAGGAACTCCGGCCGTAGCCGCCAGGGACTGCCGTCCTCGGTCTCCACCGTGTAGAGCGGTCCGACGTGGTCATCGCGTTCGTCCTGCTCGACGGCACACGCGACGATCACCCCGCGGGTGCCCACGATCTCGGGCCCGAGCCGGCCCAGTTCCGGAAGGGGCGGGTGCGGCGTCGCCAGTTCCACCAGTTCGCCGTAGGCCAGCGTGGCCTGCTCGGGCCAGGGAGTCTCGTCCACCGGCCACCGATGCCCGACCGTCATGAGGCCCTCCTGTCCATGGCCTCCGTGGACCCACCACACCATAACCGCGGGGTGGCCGGCCGACCGGCACCGGGCGGGCTCCGTTCGAGATCGAGACCGAGGCTGAGACCGAGACCGAGGCTGAGACCGAGGCTGAGGCTGAGACCGAGGTCGAGGCTGAGACGGAGCCCGTGAACGAGGGCGCTGATTCCTGACCGCCACCGGCGGATGGCGCCGGGGGCGGTGTCGCCCGTTCAGCTGATGTGGTGCTGGTTGAGCCAGGTGAGGGAGTGGTCGGCGAGTTCGGTCCAGCCGTGGTCGACGGTGAGGGAGTGGCCGCGGTCGTCGAAGCGGTGGTAGTCGGTGACGGCGGGGGACTTGCGGTACTGCTTGTGGGTGGAGCGGGTGAGGACGTCGGGGACGGTGTGGTCTTGCTTGCCGGACAGGAGGAGGAGTGGTCCGCGGTTCTGGTTGCGGGTGTCGACCTTGGCGGGGGAGTGCGGGGCGAAGTTGCTCAGGGCGAGTTGGAAGAGCGGGCGGGCGGGGCTGGGGATGGTCCATTCGTCGAAGAGTTCGTCGGACTCCTGCTGGGAGACGGCGTTGGCGAACGCGTAGCGGAACTGCTCGGGGTTGAGTGAGACGGCGCGCTTGGTGTTGGCGGGGTTGCGCAGGAACGCGAAGGCGGACTTGGCCTGGGCGGGTCCGACGGCCTTGACGCCCTTGATCTGGCCGGGGCAGATGGCGACGGCGGCCTGGGCGAGGTTCTGGCCGAGGAGGTGCTGGGCGATGAAGCCGCCGACGGAGTGGCCGACGATGACGGGCGGGGTGTCGAGGTCGCGGATGATGCGGGCGTGGTGGGCGGAGATCTCGGCGAGGCCGATTCCGCCCTGGGGGTCGGGGTTCCTGCGGGCCTGGGCGACGGTGGCGGGGACGCCGGGCCATTCGGGGAGGACCGGTTCGTAGCCGGCGTCGCGGAACCGGTCGGCCCAGCCCTGCCAGCTGGTGGAGTGCAGCCAGAGGCCGTGGATGAACATGACCGGGGTGCGGTTGCTGGGCATGGCGGGGTCTCTCCTGGTGCATGAGGGTTCGGGGGGTCCGGAGCGGTGGCAGGCCGGGGTGCGGCCGTCCGATCCGAGAAGTAGAAAGATCGTTCTCTCTACCTCTCCAAGGTAGAACGATCCTTCTGCTAGCGTCAAGTCATGACGACGAAAGATTCCGCGCCACCGCGCGCGCGCATCCTGGCCGCGGCGATGCGGCTCTTCTACGCCCAGGGCGTGCGCGGGGTGGGCATCGACCAGCTGATCCGCGAGTCGGCGGTCGCGAACGCGACCTTCTACCGGCACTTCCCGTCCAAGGACGACGTCGTGCTCGCCTACGTCCGCGAGCACGACCGCCTCTTCCGTGCGGCCGCCGCCACAGTGGCGGACCTTCCTCCGCGCGAGGCCGTGACGGCCCTGTTCGCGGGCATCTCCGACGAGTTCTGCGCACCCGGCTTCCGAGGCTGCCCGTTCATCAACGCCGCCGCCGACTACCCCGCCCCCGACCACCCGGTCAGCCGCGCGATCCAGGAGCACATGGACTGGTTCCGCGCCCTGCTGACCGGCCTGCTCGCCGCCGCTGGCCACCCCGACCCCGACCGGGCGGCCGACACCCTGCTGATCCTGCGGCACGGCGCGATGAACCAGAGCCGCTTCACCGCCCCCGCGGCGGTGCGCGAGGCGCTGGCGGGCGCCGTGGTCGCCGTCCTCGGTTAGCGCCCCCACCCCGGCGGGCGCGGTCACGGGATCGCCGAACAGCCGCACGAAACCGCGGCAGAGTGCGCCACCGGTGGTGGCGCACTCTGCTCTTCCGGCTGCTACGCCCGTTGCGGGTGTTGTGGGTGTTGCGGGTGTTGCGGGTGTTGCCAGGACCTGCCCGGGTGGCGAAGGGCGGTCACTCTCCGGAGCGGCCCTGGCGCCGGCGGCCGGAGGCGAAGCCGGCGAGGAGCCAGCCGACACCCAGCAGCGCGCCACCGCCGAGGCCGACCCCGGCCACCGGGGTTCCGGTGCCCGCGAGCATCAGGGCGGGTTCCTGTGCGGCGGAGCGCTGCGGGGGAACGGGCGCGGGGTGTTCGCCGGAGGGGTGTTCGCCGGCCGACGTGCTACCCGGGGTGGTGTTGGCCGGGGTGGTGCTACCCGGGGTGGTGTTGGCCGGGCCGGTGCCCTCGGGGCCGTGGCCCGGCGGGTGGTGGCCGTCGTGGCCGTCATCCCACCCGCCGGGGTTGTGGCCGTCGCAGCCGCCGTGGTCCTGGTCCTCGCAGGGGGTGCAGGCGACGATGGTCACGGTGTTGCTGGTGGCGGTCACGGGGGTGCCGTCGGGGGTGGTGCCGGTGACGGTCGCGGTGTTGGTGATCTTCCCGTCGGTCACGTCGCAGTCGGCGGTCACGTAGGTCGCGGTGCAGGTGGTGGACGCACCGGGCGCCAGGGTGGTGACCGGGCAGGAGACCACGGGCACGCCGGGGGCGACGTCCGTCACGGCGATCGAACTGATAGTCGTGTTACCGGTGTTGGTGACGGTGAAGGTGTAGTGCAGGGTCTGCCCGGCGGCGGAGTACGCGGTCTCCTGGACGGCCTTGACGATCTTCAGGCCGGCGAAGGGCACGGTCACCTTGTTGCTGGTCGAGGTGACGTTCTGCCCGCTGGGGGTGGTGCCGGTGACCTGGGCGGTGTTGACGACCTTGCCGGCGGCGACGTCGGCGTCGGTGGTGACGTAGGTCGCGGTGCAGTCCTCCGAGGCGCCCGGTGCGAGCGGGCCCGTCGGGCAGGTGACGGTGGGGGTGCCGGGGCCGTTGTCGACCACGCCGATGTTGGTCAGCGGCTGGGCGCCGGTGTTGGTGACCGTGTAGGTGTAGTGGATGGTCTGCCCGGCGGCGGTGTACTGCGCCTCGGCGGCCTTCTTCACCACCGTGATCGCGACCAGCGGGGTGTTGACCTTGTTGCTGGTGGTGGTGACGGTCTGGCCGCCGGTGTCGGTGCCGGTGACCTGGCCCTGGTCGGGCACGTTCTGGGCGGCGACGTCGGCGGCGGTGGTGACGTAGGTGGCCTGGCAGGTGGTGGACTGGCCGGGCGCGAGCTGGTTGGTGCCGCAGCCCGAGACGGTCACACCGGGCGTCAGGTCGGTCACCGTCACGTTGGTCAGCGGGATCTGGCCGGTGTTGGTGACGGTGTAGGTGTAGTTGAGGGTCTCGCCGGGGGCCGTGAAGTCCGGCTGGACGGCGGACTTCGTGATGGTCAGCGCCCGCAGCGGGACGGTGACCTGGTTGCTGGTGGCGGTCACGGGCTGGGTGCCGACGGTGGCGGTGAGGTTCGCCGTGTCGGTGATCTTGCCGGCCGTGGCGTCGGCGGCGGTCGCGGTGTAGGTCGCGGTGCAGTTCTCCGAGGCGCCCGGGGCGAGCGGGCCCGCCGGGCAGGTGACCGTCGGGGTGCCGGGGCCGGTGTCGGTGACCGCGACGTTCGTCATCGGCACCGGGGCGTTGTTGGTCACCGTGTAGGTGTAGTGGATCGTCTGCCCCGCCACGAACGAGCTCTCCGCAGCCGCCTTGGTGATCGACGGGGCGGGGACGTTGACCAGCACGGTGGTGGTGCAGCCCGTCGCGGTCGCGCAGGTACCACCGGCGATGGTCGGCGCGAGGTTGTTGGTCAGCGCGAGGTTGCCGGTGTCGGGGTTGTTGACCTTGACCTGGTAGGTCACGGTCACGGTGGACCCGGCGGCGGGCGGCGCCGTCAGCGTGCCCGACCAGGTCAGGGTGTTCCCGGTGACGGCGGCGGTGCCGGAGCTGGCGGTGATGGAGCCGGGCACCAGCGTGCCGTCCGTCAGTACGGCGGAGAGGTCGTCACTGAAACCCGCGTAGGTGGCGGGGTTGGTGCCGGTGTTGGTGACGGTCTCGGTGTAGGTCAGGGTGTCGCCCTGGTTCACCGGGCCGGCCGGGGAGACCGACTTCGCGACGGTGTAGGAGGTGCCAGCCGGCAGGTTGCAGTTCCCGGCGTCCTGGATGGCCGAGGCACCGTAGAAGCGGTGCCCCGTGTTCACGACGACGGTGGTCGGCAGTGTCGCGGTCGAGGTGGCGGTCGGCACCGAGTTCAGCATCTCGATGGTGCCGTTCGCGCGGAAGATGTAGACGTTGCCGCCGGACTGGGCGAGACCGTAGATGGAGTTCGGGGTGGTCCCGATCTCGGTGATCGTGTTGTCCGGGTGGATTCGGAAGTAGTAGGTGGGGTTCTGCGCGATCGGATCGAACGCGACCCCGAGGACATCGCCGTCGGACAGGGTCATGAAGTCGCCCGAGGAGACGAGCCCGGCCGGGTACGAGACGGGGAACAGCGTGCTCGCCCCGGTGGCCGGGTTGATCGTCCAGATCTGGTTCGAGAAGAACGACCCGACGAACAGGCTGCCGTCCGGGCGGGCGCTCAGCGCGTTGAAGTCGAATCCGTCGACCGCGGCCGGACCGGTGATCACCACCGAGCTGGTCTCCGCGCCGGTGGCCGGGTTGATCGTGTACAGGGTCGGCGGGGTTTCCTGCCAGGACACCCCGTACAGCGTCGTGCCGTCCGCGCTCCACGCGATGTCCCCGTAGTCCCGCACCAGCGGCACGTCGGACAACTGCGTACCGGTCGGGCTGTACGAGTACAGCTGGTCACCGCCACCGCCGGTGTTCGTCCACAACGGTACCGGCGGACAGGTCAGCGCCCGGGGACCGGACTTCGCGTCCGCGCGGTCCGCGCCGTCCGCGCCGTTCGGGGACTTCCTGTCGGCGTCGTCCGCCGTCGCGTCGGCGGCGGGCCTGACGGACGCCGTCTCCCGTGCCGGGAAGGCCTGTGCCGGGAAGGCCTGTGCTGCGCCGCCTCCCCAACCCGCCGTCATGCCGATGACCGCCAGTCCGATCGCTGCGGCGAGCCTGCCGCGCGACCGGCCGCGTCTGATCCCTGCCATACCGCCTCCGTTCCAGTCGGGCGTGATCAGCGAAAGGCCTCACGCCACAGAATGTTGATAACACGAAGTGTTTTTGTGAACACTTTGAGTAACTTGACATGGGTTGGCCCGGGCCGCCATGCGTACCCGAACCGCCTGTGGCTGTCGCGTGTCGGCCACCTGGCCCCATCGCGGTCCCTCGCGCGGTGCCCGGCGGCTCTGCCGTCGCTCTGCTGTCGCCCCGCCACCGCCCCGTCACCCGCGGTCTGGTGACACCCGACCTGATGCCGCCGTCAGAGAACGGCGCGCGCTCGTGCCCGAGGCCGGTGCCGCCCGAGCTGAAACGCGCAGGCCGGGAACGTGGGGCGGGAACGTGGGCGGGAACGCGAGAGGGAAGCATGGGGCGGGAACGTGGGGCGGAAACGGACGCATCGTCGGACCGGCCGACGGCGATCCTTCGGCCCGCGCCGAAGAATCCCCGCCCTACCGTCGACTCTCGTGAACACCATGACACCCGGCAGTACGCGCACCGACACCTCGGCGGGCCCGGTCCCGGACCCGGACCTGGACCCGAATCTGGACCCGAATCTGGACCCGAATCTGGACCCGGTCCCGGACCCGGACCACGTGGCCATCGCGCCGAGCATCCTCTACTTCGGAACGCCCGTCGTGCTGCTCTCCACGGAGAACGAGGACGGCACCCCCAATCTCGCGCCGATGTCCTCGGCCTGGGCCCTCGGCCAGGTGATCGTCCTCGGCATGGGGGCCGAGGCGCAGACCGCGCACAACCTCCGCAGCCGACCCGAGCTGGTGATCAACCTGCCCGCGCCGACCCAGTGGCCGGCGGTCGAACAACTCGCCCCGCTCACCGGGCGCACCCCCGTACCCGACCACAAGCAGGGTGTCTTCCGGTTCGAGCGGGACAAGTTCGCGGCCGCGGGACTGCGCCCCGAGCCCTCCGAACTCGTCCGGCCGCCCCGGGTCGCCGAATGCCCCCTGCAACTGGAGGCCCGCGCCGCCCGGATCCAGCCCGACGCCTCCGGCGGGTTCCTCATCGTCGAAGCCCACGTGCTCAAGGTCCACGCCGATCCGCGCATCGTCGTCCCCGGCTCCCAGCACGTCGACCCGGCCCGGTGGAGCCCGCTGATCTACAACTTCCGTCACTACTACGGACTCGGCCCCGAACTCGGCCACAGCTTCCGTACCCAGACGCCGCGTTGAAGCCGCTGGAGGCATGGCGCGGTCCGCGCGCGCAAGTGTCAGCCCCGGCTGCCAGAGTGACGGGCATGGACCTCGACACCTTCTGGCGGATCATCGACGCCACCCGCGCCGACGCCGCCGACGAGAGCGAACACGCCGATGCGCTCACCGAACACCTCGCCGGCCTGGCGCCCGATCAGATCGCCGACTTCGACCGTCACTACGCGCAGCAGAAGGCCCGCTCCTGCACCTGGCTGCTCTGGGGCGCGGGCTACCTCATCAACGGTGGCTGCAGCGACGACGGCTTCGACTACTTCCGCGACTGGCTGATAGGCGCCGGCCGCACCCTCTTCGAACAGGCCCTCGCCGACCCGGACGGCCTCGCCGAACTCCTCGCCCCCGACCAGGAGGAACTGGAAGCCGAAGACCTCGGCTACGCGGCCGCCCACGCCTACCGCCGGCTCACCGGCGACGACCTCCCCTCCAACGGCATCACCTTCGGCTCCCCGATCGGCGAACCCTGGGAGGACGACGACCTCCCCACCCTCCTCCCGCGCCTGTCCGCCCGCTTCGCGGACTAGCCCCAACGCCGTTCAGCTAGAGCGTTACAGCGGGCTGGATGCTGTCAAGGGTCGGTCGTGAGCATGCTGACGCTGGTGGTGGTCTGGTAGGTGGTCCGGTCGATGGCGGGTCCGCGTGCGTTGTCCTTGGAGATCGCTCGTTTGACGATGCGGTCTTCGGCGCGGACCCGCCGCATGGGCAGGAGCCGGGCCAGCACGTGGCGGCCGACGACTTCGACCAGGTCGACGGCGGTGTCCACGATGATGCCTGCGGCCAGGACGAGTTGGTCGCGGGTAGCAGACAGCGCGATGGTGAAGCCTGCGCGATGGTGAAGCCTGCGCGATGGTGAAGCCTGCGCGATGGTGAAGCCTGCGCGGTCCGGGTCGGTGCCCGGGACGCTGTCGGTGGCGTCGGTCATCGCGGTCCGCAGTTGCCTGGTAAGCCACCAGCGGTGCCCAGACCTCCTGCGCCCTCAACGGCGCCGCTCCCAGACGCTGGCGGGCCTGCCGGAGCGCGCTGCCACTCGGTCTGGTCGGCGCCCGGTCTCCGACAGGCCGGCGCACAATCGGTCGAAGACCTGCCGGTAGTAGCCCGGTTCGGCGAACAATGCTCCGGCCGGCAGCGGATACACGGTGGCGCGCGCCGGCACCAGCCGGACCCGCCGCTGGACCGTTCGGGTCGCCGCCCGTGCCTCATCGACCATCTCGAACGGCACGATCCGGGTCAACTCGCGGATATGACCGGGCGCGAACGCACGCCCGCTACCTTGACCGTCCGCGTTATGGCGGCCTGTTCCGCGTTGTTTCTAGAGGTGACGCCCGGCATGCGCGCCGGCAAGTCGCGGTTGCAGGCCGCTCGCCCGTGGATGGGCGGGTACTCCCCGGCGGCTCCGTCGCACACTCAACTGGACGGCGTGACCGGGGACCACATGCCGAGCCACTGCTCGGCGCCCCAGGCCTCGAACCGCTCCACCTCGGTGAACCCCAGCTTCGCCGCGAGACGCATCGAGCCGACGTTGGCGGTCTGGGTGGTGAGTACCACCGGCTCGCCGGGAAGCGCGCCGGCGAGCCAGTCGAGTGCCGCCGCGCACGCCTCGGCGGCGTACCCGAATCCCCACGCCCGCGGCAGGAACAGGTAGCCGAGATCGGCCTTCCCCGCAGCAGCCGGGCGACGGTGCCCCGTTGCCCTCCTGAGCAGGATCTGGCCGATCATCGACCCGTCGAGATCAACGATGAAGCTCCCGGGCCACCGCTCGGGCACCTTGGGTATCTCGCGTTCGAGCTCGTCACGCGGCCGGGGGCCGCCGAGGTAGGTGTGCACCTCTGGCGAGGCGAGCAGCTCGATGAACGCCGCACGGTCCCGGGCCTCGGGCTCACGGAGCACGAGCCTCGCGGTCCTAATCGGCTCAGGCGGCCAAGCCCCGGGCCCCAGATCTTCCATCCGCGCAGGCTAACAGGTGGTCAAACCAACCGAACGGGAAAGCTCAACTCCCCGGCCTTGGGACTAGCCCCCGGCGCCAACCTCCCGTTTCGCCACGGACGCAGGCAGGTACGGCTCTGCGTCACACGGCATGCTGCCCGACTCCCGACTCCCGACTCCCGACTCCCTGCGCTCGGTGCTGATTCCATCCCGGGCGATTATGTAGACCGACCGTCATATTCCTTGTTTCCAGCCCGCCTGGGTGCCGCGCAGGAAGTCGGCCAGGTCGACTTCCTGTGCTCGGGCGGGGTGCTCATGCTTGCCGCGGGCTAAATATGTAGACCGACCGTCATATTCTGCGCCGGGCCCAGTGAATGCTGCACGGGAAGTCGACCTGATCGACTTTCCGTGCGCGTCTGAGTGGGGGTTTTGGGATCTCTGATCCCATAAATGGCTTATGGTCACGTCGCTTTGATTACGCTATGCCCGATAGATGAACAACATCCATCCTTTG
>NZ_JBIVAX010000051.1:0-52060 GCF_044745805.1 Kitasatospora sp. NPDC086801 | reverse complement strand
AAAACGCTCGGCTGGAGAACTCCAGCCGAGCGTCTGCGTGATCTACTGACAACCGCATAGGCCATCAGGTGTTGCGAGGACTCCTAGAGACCGCCCCTCGGTCGAGGCGGGGCATCGTCGTCCGCCCGGCCCTCGGCCGCGGCCGCGATGCCGTCGGCCACGGGCCGCCCCGGGACGGCGTGGTCGCGGAGCGGGCCGAGGGTGAGGGCGCGGCTGCGGCAGTGGGCGGCGATCAGGGGAAGGGCGCCAAGGGTGGCCCGCCAGGAGTCGCGGGCGGAGGTGCAGTCGGAGTCGTGCAGGAGGAGGGTCGCGCCGCCGGTGAGGCCGGGGCGGGCGGTCGCGTAGACGGACGCGCCGGTCGCCTCCGCCGTCCAGTCCCGGCCCCAGGCCGTCCACAGGACACTGCGCAGGCCCAGGTGCCAGGCGGCCAGGGCCGGGCCTGCCGTCAGCACCCCGTACGGCGGGCGGTACCAGTGCGGGCGGACCCCGCACAGCGCGGTCACCGCCTCGGTCGTGCGGCGCAGTTCGCGCAGGTCACGGGCCGGAGCCGGGTACCACTGCTGCCGGTGGTACCAGCCGTGGACCGCCACCTCGTGGCCGCGCAGCACCAGCTCCCGGCCGAGGGCGGGGGCGCGCTCCAGCATCGAACCCAGTAGGAAGAAGGTGGCCCGCACACCGCCCAGCGCGTCCAGAGCGTCCAGGACGTACGAGGTGCTGCGCGGGTCGGGGCCGTCGTCGAAGGTCAGCGCGACGTGGTGCGGGTCGGCGCCGTGGCCGGCGGTTCGGCGGGCGAGCGTGCGGCGCAGCGTCGGAAGGCGCACCGCCGCCGGGGCCAGGTGCGCGAACTCCGCCGCGGTCGCCCCCGCGGTCGCCGCCGCGAGCACCCGGGTCGCCGTGTTCACCGGGCCACCGCGCTCACTGACCTCACTGACCTCACTGACCTCACCGGGCTCACCCGAAACGGGAGGCCATGCGCCGGAACACGCCCGGCGCCACGCCGTGGATCCGGGCCGGAAAGCCGAGCCAGTGCGGCACGAACAGCCGGTCACGCCCGGTGGTGATGGTCGCGACCACGGTGTCGGCGACCCGCTCCGCCGAGACGGGCCGCGGCCGCTCCCGCTGGTAGGGCGTGCCGCGCCGGTCGAAGAACGGGGTGTCCACCGGGCCCGGCAGCACCAGGCGCACCCCCACCCCGGTGCCGCGCAGTTCGTACCAGAGGCTCTCCGCGAACATCGCCAGCCCGCCCTTGGTCGCCGCGTACCCCGACTCGTCGCGCACGCCCACCTGTCCGGCCATCGAGCCGAGCAGCACGATCCGGCCCCGGCGGCGTTCCAGCATGCCCGGCAGGAGCAGGCGGACCAGCCGCAGCGGGGCGGCGAAGTTGACCTCGATCATCCGGTCCAGGACGTCCGAGGGGGTGTCCGCGAACGGTCCGCGCCACCCCAGGCCCGCGCTCGCGACCAGTGCGTCCACCCGGCCGGCCTCGGCGAGGGCCGCCTCCGCGAGCCGGCGCGGGCCGTCCGGCTTGCTCAGGTCCTCGGGCAGGACGCAGCCGCCGGTCCGGGCGGCGACCTCGTCCAGACGGGTGCGGTCCGTGCCGGACAGCAGGGTCCGCCAGCCGGCGTCGGCCAGGCGGACGGCCGTGGCCAGGCCGATGCCGGAGGAGGCGCCGGTGACGAGGACGACCGGATGGTCGGTGGGCCCCGGCCGTCGGGGGCCCGGCTGGGCTTCCGCCATCGCACACCTGCCACTCCGTGGGCGTGTCGCCGTCTGATTTGTCCGGCAAGTCACCTTCGCATGGCGGCGCCACCCGGGCTACCGGGGCGGGACGGCCGGCTCCGCCTCCGGGTCCGGACCCGGCTCAGGGTCCCGATCCGCCGCGTCCGGCCGCGCGGCGGCCACCTCCGCAGGCTCCCCCTCCAACTCCCCGAACCGGGACAGCAGGAAGGTGCCGCCGACCGCCACCGCGAAGCCCGCCAGCGCGCACCACTCGAACCCCGGACGCGCCGCGTCACCCAGCGCCGCCACGCCCACCAGCGCCGGACCGAAGGTCTCGGCGACCGTCCCGGCGGCGGTCGCGGCCGTCACGGTGCCGCGCTGCAGGGCCAGCGCGTACGCCAGGTAGCCGCCGAGGCCGCCCACCGCGAGCGCGTACGCCGCCGGATCGGTGAGGACGGTGACCAGGCTGGA
Source organism: Kitasatospora sp. NPDC086801 (assembly GCF_044745805.1). Taxonomy (NCBI): domain Bacteria; kingdom Bacillati; phylum Actinomycetota; class Actinomycetes; order Kitasatosporales; family Streptomycetaceae; genus Kitasatospora; species Kitasatospora sp. NPDC086801. Next base: position 49,870 of record NZ_JBIVAX010000051.1, on the reverse strand, counting down.
CGCGTCCATCACCCGGACCGCCAGGCTCGTCACCCCGAACCCCACCCCCGCCAGCAGCCCCAGCCCGGCCGCCGCCACGGTGCCGGCCCGGCGCACCAGGACGAGGGTGAGCAGCAGCATCACGGCCGTCGTCGCGAGCAGCGCCCAGTGGAACACCGGCGGGGCGTACTCGCGGCCCTCCCTGCCCGACCCCAGCGCCAGCAGCGTCAGGCCGACCACCACGGCGACGATCCCCGTCACGTCCCCCCGGCGCAGCCGCGCCCCGAGCAGCCAGACGGCGGCGAGCGCCGTCACGGCCAGGCTCGCATTGGTGACGGCCTGCACGAGGAACAGGGGCAGACTGCGCAGCGCCACGATGCTCAGCACGAAACCGACGATGTCCAGCACCGTGCCGAGCAGGAACTCCCACGAGCGCACCAACGCGGCCAGCAGCCCTGCCCGCACCCGGTCCGCCCGCGGCGCCGACCTCGCCCCACGCGCCTGGAACACCGCCCCGAACCCGAAGCAGACGGTCGCGACCAGCGCGGTGGTGAGTCCCAGCAGCATGCCTCTCCCAGCCTCACGGGCAGCATCTATCCACCCACCAGTCTGTCCCCGGGGCGGCGAGGCCGCACGGGTGGAGGGGTGGGGGGGCGACCTGGCGGGGGCGGCGAAGCCCCGCGGGTGCGAGGGGTGGGAGTCAGGGCTTGAGGGCTACGGCGGCGTGGGAGGCGGCCTCGGGGGCGGTGACGGACGGGTCGTCGGGGGTGGGGCGCCAGTGGGGGGTGGGGACGATGCCGGGGGCGAGGAGGTTCCAGCCGTCGAAGAATCGGGTGAACTCGGGGAGGGTGCGGGGCTGAGCGGCGGTGCCGCCGGATTCGTAGATGCGGACCAGGACGGCGATCTCGGCCGGGGCGAACTCGGGGGTGACGTGGGTCATCACCAGGGCGCTGCCGGGGGCGAGGGCGGTTCTGAGGTGCTCGACGATCTCGTAGGCGCCGTGGGTGTCGGGGACGAAGTGCAGGAGGGCATTGAGGGAGAGCGCGACGGGCCGGGTGAGGTCGATGGTGTCGCGCAGGCCGGGTGAGGCGAGGAGGTGGGCGGGGTCGGTGACGTCGCCCTCGACGTAGGCGGTGCGGCCTTCGGGGGTGCCGGTGAGCAGTGCCTGGGCGTGCGAGAGCACGATCGGGTCGTTGTCGGCGTAGACGACGCGGGCACACGGGTCGACGCTCTGGGCGACCTCGTGGAGGTTGGGCGAGGTGGGGATTCCGGTACCGATGTCGAGGAACTGGTCGATACCGGCCCGGGCGAGGGCGCGGGTGGAGCGGTGGACGAAGGACCGGTTGGCCCGGGCGGCGGCACGCAGCCAGGGTGCGACGGCGAGGGCGTGTCCGGCGGCCTCGCGGTCAGCGGCGAAGTTGGTGAAGCCGCCGAGGTAGTAGTCGTACATCCGGGCCGAGTGCGGCATGTTGAGCCGCAGGTCGACTCCGTCGTAGAGGCTCATCGCGTTCCCCCTTGGCGTCGCGGACACCTGTCGATTGGTGCCCACCGTATCCGGAGGTCAATCGCGGTCCGCCACGCTCCAAACAGTCGGTTGATCGCGCGAGATGACCATCTGTATTCGGGATGCGGCCTGGAGTGACAGGCCCGATGGACTGAGGATGGGCGCAGACAGCCCGACCCTCGAGTGGCCCGGCGAGCAGCCGGCGGCCACGGAAAGCAGGCGCGATGACGATCGACAGGGGCGCCCCCGTCCGCGGGTACCGGGGAGGGCCGACGCTGGAGCGCGTCGGCGGCGCGGAGTCGGACCGGGAGGCGGCCGGCGACCTCGGTCTGCGGCTGGACGTCACCTACGCGGCGTTCTGTGAGACGCATGAACCCGCGTGGCACGCCCTCGCGTTGACCAGGATAGGCGGCCAGGCGGACGCCGCCGTGGTGGTCGAGGCCGTGAAGGCGGACCTGGCCCGCTGCTGGCCGCAGGTGCTGCGGTTCGAGGAGCCCGCCGCGTACGCCTGGCGGCTGGCGAACCGGCACGTCTCGGACTGGATGTCCGCCGAGGAGCCGGTGGCGGTGGAGGCCGTCACCTTCGCGGCGGTGATCGGCGCGTTCAAGCAGGTCGCGAACGGGCTGCTGCACAGCGAGGCGGACGAGGTGCGGCTGTACGCGGCGATCCTCGAACTGCCGGACCGACAACGGGATGTGATCATCCTGCGGTACCTGTTGGGCCTGCACGTCAAGGTGATCGCGGCGTACCTGGGGCGGCCGGTGGCGACGGTGCACTCCAACCTGCGGCACGCGCGGGAGCGACTGGCGCGCCGGCTCGGGGTGGGCGAACTGCCGGACCACTCCGGCGAACCGTCCGACCACTCAGGCGAACTCACGGACCGTGCGGGCGAGCTGTGACGCCCGGACGGGAAGCGGACCCGCCCGACGGGGCGGTCCCGAGCGGCGGGGCGGTCCCGAGCGGCGGGGGGCGCGCGATGGTCCACGTGCCCCGGCCTGAGCGCGCCCACGCCGAGCGCATCGCAGCACTGCGCCAGGCCCGGCTCACGGCCGCGCCGGCGCACCTGCCATCGGAGTTCGAGCAGGCCACCTTCGAACTGGGCCTGGTGGTGGCCCTGGTGCTGGGCGCGCCGGACGCCTCCCGGGGACTCGACCTGCTGGTGAACGCCCGCCGGATCCAGCCCGAGGGGGCGGAGGTGTTCGCCGCGCTGCTGTACGCGACCGGGCGGGAGGAGGGCGCCGAGTTCTGGTGGCGCTTCGCCGCCGGGTCGGGCTGCGGCACGGCGGCGTACTGCCTGCACCTGCACCATCTGAAGCTCGGCGAGAACGATGACGCCGACTACTGGCGGGCCTGGTCGGATCAGCTCGTCGCGTCCGAACGCCACGCCGGGCCAAGGCCGTTGAGGATGGCCCGGCCGCTGCTGCCGGACGACGTGCGGCGCGACATCCTGTCCCGGGTCCACCACGGGCTGGCGCCGCAACTGCCGCCGCAACTGGTCGCGGTGATCGACCAACTGCCGTTGCAGGGCGACGAGGACGAGGAGGAGGTGCCGAGCCCGTGGGGGCTCACCTCGGGAGCGACCTCGGCGTGTTCGTGGGACGTCCGGTGGGACGGCGAGGACTCGTTGGAGTGAGCCGCCCGCGCCTGCCCGCGCTCCCCCGTTCAGGTGAGCACGGCCTGCCGGGCGGCGATGTCCGGGTCGCGGCCGCCGCCGGAGGCGACGGTCTCCGCCCCGGGGCCGGTGCACCGGACGACATAGTGCTGCGGCGCCATCGCCGTGTCGCGGTCGGCCAGGACGGCGACCACCGCGTGGTGGGCGGCGGCCGGGGTGAGTTCGCGGTCCGCGGTGGTCAGCGTCGCGGTCAGCCTTCCCCCGTCCACCGCGAGTTCGACGTCCGTCCGGGCGCCGAGGGCGGTCCCCAGCAGGGCGCGGACGGCGGCCAGGTCGATCCAGGTGCCGTCGATCAGGTGCCACTCGCCGTTCCGGTCGGGGGTCGGCACGTCCGCGACGCCGGGCAGGGCGTCGAGCGGCACGGGCCCCCGGGCGGCGGCGGCCAGGACGGCGAACAGCGCCCGCGCGAACCGGTCGGTCTCGTCCGGATCCAGCACCTGCGGGCAGGCGATCAGGGCGAAGTCGAGGCTGCCGCTGATCCGCAGGATGGTGAACATCAGCCGGACCGGCAGCGGCGGGGCGGGCACCCGGGTCAGTTCGGGGTCGGCGGCCGCGGCGGGCTGGGCATCGGCGACGGCGGCGGGGATGGTCAGGCTGAGGTCGTTGACCACGACCTGGCGGGGGAAACGGCTGCCGCGCAGGTGCGCACAGTCCTCGATGATCCGCCAGACCCGTTCGGCGTCCAGGGTGCTGTGCCAGTAGGCGCTCAGCGAGGCCGACTTGGCCCGGCCGATCAGCTGATCGAGGTCGGCCGCCCCGGTGTCGAGCAGGATCAGGGCGTCCTGCGCCAGGGTGCCGACGTGGTCGACCAGGGCGGCGCGCTGGCGGTTCGCGGAGAGCGCCGAGAGCGCCAGCTCGGTGCGGCCGGCCCGGTGGGCGACGAGCGCGGCGAAGGCGGCGAGCAGGACGACGGACGGGCTCGCGCCGGTGCGGCGGCAGACGGCGGCGAGGTCCTCCGCAGCGCTGCGGGAGCGGACCAGGACGGCGGAGTGGTCGCGCGGGCGGCCGGTGATCCGCGCGTCGGCGAAGACCACCTGCGGACCGGTGGCCAGGATGCGGGCCCAGTGCCGCAGGGCGGTGACCGACTTGCGGCGGCCCTGCGCGCTCCGTTCCGCGTCCGCGATCTGTAGCGGGGTGGGAGCGGTGACCGGCGGGAGGTCCTTTCCGGCGGCGAGCGCCAGCCAGTCCTGGATCAGCAGCGCGGTGGCGGCGCCGTCGGCGCCCGCGTGGCAGACCACCGCGACCAGCCGCAGCAGTCGTTCCCCGTCGGCGACGAGGGTGACGCGCAGCCTCGGCGCGGCGGCCAGGTCGACCGGAACGGCGACGTCGGCGTGACCCAACGCCGCTGCGAGCGCGTCCAGTTGGGCATCACTACGGTTGCCAGCTTCGACCACGGTGACGGTGAACCGGCCTTCCGGGTGCACCACCTGGCGCTCCGGGAAGCCGTCCGCACCGGGGCCGGTGGGGAAGGAGGTGCGCAGCGACTCGTGCCGTTCGACGAGCCGGCGCAGGGCGGCCAGCCCGGCCGGCACCGAGGTGCCGTCCGGGACGGGCCAGAGCGACTCCTTGTTGATCTGCTCGGGGGCGTCGCGCCGGATGCACCGGATCATGTTGTCCTGGCCGAGCGTGAGCGGCCCCGATCCGTCGCCGGGTCCGCCGGCCGGGGCCGCGTACCGGACCTCGATCCGTCTACTGGCCCGTGTCTCGTCGTACGGGGTCTCGTCGCACGGAGTCTCGTCGTACGGGGTCACGTCGCATGCGCCTTTCGGCTCGCCGGGGAAGGGCTCAGCGGGGGTGTGACCGGGACGCTAGCAGCGACCTCGCACACTGGTCCAGACCAACTGAACATTCGACTGATGATTCGTCAATGCACTTGCGGCTCTTGCGAGTTGACATGAACTGAGCGGTGGTCACGGCAGGGCGAGCGCACTCAGCACGCCGAGCCGGCGGTCCAGGTCGGCGACCAGGACGGGGCGCCCCCGCGCCCGCCAGGCGGGCAGTTGCTCGGCGAGCTCCGCCCAGGCCCCGGTGAACGGCTGGGCGGCCGGGCCTTCGGCACCGTCCAGCCCGGGGCCGAGCACGAGCGCCGCGTCGGGCCCCAGCTCGGCGACCCGGGCCCGAACCGCCGCGTCCGGCAGCTCGACACCAGGGATCTGATGGACGGTCATGCCAGGCCCGGGCGCCTCCTCGCAGACCAGCACCACCACACCGTGCCGCTCCGGTAGCGACACCGGCACGGCCGGCTCGTGGTGCAGCGCGGTCTGCTCGGCGAGCACCACGACCGCCCGACGGCAGGATCCGGTGCGGTGGTAGTCGGCCGCGAGGCGCAGGGCAGTGAAGGCCGCGGCAACGCCCTGGTCGCAGACCGCGAAGGCGAGCGGCGTGCCCGGACAGGACCGGCTGAGCGCCAGCGAGGACGGCGCGCCCGGTCGGACGTCCGGGGTGTCGAAGGCCAGGATCAGCAGGTCGACGGGCTCGTCCTCGGCGAGCGCCTCGCGCAGCAGGTCCGCGGCCAGCTCCTCGTAGGAGTGGCCCGCGCCCTCGCGCAGCAGGTCCTCGCGCAGCGGCAGCCCGTAGGGGCGGACGAGGTCGGAGACGAACACCCGCAGGTCCGGGTCGAGCGAGGCCTCCGAGCGGCCGTCGAAGCGCCGCGCGAGCGCCCGGGTGATCCGCAGGCCGTGGTCGGCCACCCGGTCAGTCCTCGGGGATGACGTGCCCGGCGACGTAGTCGGCCAGATTGGCGACCGAGCGCAGGTCGTCCTCGGTGATCTGCTCGACGTCCACCTGGATGTCGAGCGACTCCTCCAGCTCCAGGATGAGTTCGATGGTGCCGGCGGAGGTGAGGCCGAGGTCGTCGAAGAGGCAGGCGTTCTCGGGGATCTCGGGCAGTTCGCGCTTGAGGACGCGGGGCAGCAGTTCGCCGATGCCGGAGCGGATCCGCTCGCGCAGCTCGGGGTCAGTGGTCTGGACCACAGGTTCTGACATGGGTGTCCCGTCCCGTCGTACGTGGGAGAGTGGTCTGGCGTGGGAATGATGGACGAAACCGACGTTCCGTCAGCAGCGGACCGCCATCGCGGAGAAGGTGGCTCCGACACCGGCGGCGGCGATCAGGTAGTGGTCGCCGCGGCGCAGCAGCCCCCGCGTGGTGGCGGTGTGAAGATTGATGAGGCTGTCTGCAGCGAAACTGTGCCCCACCGACAGCACGTTGTCCAGCACCACCTTGTCGAGCGGATAGCCGATCCGGCGCGCTATCATCCGCCACGACGCCTGGTTGACGTTGTGCGGAAGCACCGCGGCCAGGTCGGAGAGGTCCAGACCGGCCTCGTCCAGGGCGGCCTCGATCGCCTCCACCATCACGTTCGGGTACTCGCGCTGGTAGCGCGCCAGGAGGTCCGCGTCCTCGGCCAGTCGGCCGTCGAACTCCGGGCGCTGGCGCACCGCGAAGGAGAGCACCCGATGGCGTTCGCCGTCGGCGCTCACCAGGCAGGCGGCCGCGCCCTCGGCGAATATGCCGGTCTCGGGCACCACCTGGGCGTCCTTGGTGAAGGTCTTCTCGCCCGCCAGGATCAGCGCCAGTGCCCGCGGGTCGGGCTCGGCGGCGAGCAGCCGGCCGGCCAGGTCGATGGCCAGCAGGCCCACCGCGCACGCGTGGTGGGTCACCGTGAAGGCGTTGGCGTGCGCGAGGCCGCGCGGGGCGAGCAGGTCGTGCAGCGGGTTGAGCGGGTAGGGCACCGCCACCGGCATGCTGCGCGCGTGGATCACGAAGCGGACGTGCCGCTCGCGTCCGCGCAGCTCAGGCAGGTTGTCGAGGGCGGATTCAAGCAGGTCGGGCAGCGTCCCGGACGGGTCCAGACGTAGCTGGTCCAGTCCGTGGAAGCGGCGGAAGAGACGAAGTTGACGTGGGGTCAGGCCGATCCGCTCACCAACCGCCTCGATGGGCACGGCGTGCGGGGGGAGGTGAACGGCCACTGCCTCCAGTGCGGTCACCCGGGCTAGTATTCCGACGCCCGCCGGGTCGCACAAGTGATCTCGGGCCCTTCACCGTCGCGTTCGCCTCCGGGGCCGCCGAAATCCGCCTCCGGGGCCGACGCGTTCACCCCCGTGCCGTCGAGCAGGTGGGAGACCCCCTTCGATGTCCGATGCGATGTCCCGTGCCAGGTCCGATGCAACATCCGATGCGATGTCCGATGCGATGTCCGCCACGTCGTCCGACCGTGAACCGCACCACCCCGCCGCGCCGTTGCACCCCGAGCTGGTCGCGCTGCTGGTCGAGGCCGCCGGGGCGCCGCCCGGCTGGGCCGACGGGCTGACCCCGGAGGCCCGGCTGGACGGCGACCTGCTGCTCGACGAGGGCGAACTGGCCGCGCTCGCCGGGCGCCTGCGCGAACGCTTCGGCCCGGCGGCCGACCTGGCCCGGCTGCGCGCCGGGCTGGACCTGGCCGCCCTGGAAGCGCTGACCGTCGCCGACGTGCAGAAACTGATCCCCGAGGAGGGTGCGCGATGACCCGGTTCCTGCTGGTGATGCCCCCGTTGACCGGGCACGTCAACCCTGCGGCGGGCATCGCCGCCGAGTTGACCGCGCGCGGACACGACGTCGCCTGGACCGGCACCGAGTCGGTGCTGCGCCCGCTGCTCGGCCCGCAGGCCCGGGTGCTCGGCACCGGCACCCGGGCGTTCCGGGCGCAGGGCGGGCACGGGCTCGCCGCGCTGCGTTCGCTCTGGCAGGGCTTCATCGTCCCGTACGCGCGGTTCACCGCGAAGCCGCTGGACGCGATCGTGCGGGAGTTCCGGCCGGACGTCCTGCTGGTCGACCAGCACACCCCGGCGGGCGCGCTGGCCGCCCACCGGCACGGCCTGCCGTGGGCGAGCTTCGCGCCCGGGGCGATGGAACTGGGTCGCCCGTACCAAGGGTTGCCGCAGGTGGAGGCATGGATGACCGACCTGCTGCGCGGGTTGTGGGAGCGCGCCCGGCTCCCCGCGCACGAGTACGTGGACCCGCGCTTCTCCCCCGCCCTGGTGCTGGCGACCACCGGGCCCGCGCTGACCGGTGACGCGGCGCCGCCCCCGCACCACGCACTGGTCGGGCCGGTCCGGTCCGTCCGGCCGGCCGACCCGGACTTCCCGTGGGACCGGCTGCTGCCGGGGCGTCGGCGGGTCCTGGTCACCATGGGCACGCTGGCCGGCGAACTGGGCGCGGACTTCCACGCAAGGGCAGCCCGGGCGCTGGAGCTGTGCGGCGACGACGTGCAGCCGGTGTTCGCGGCCCCGCGCGAGCTGCTGCCCGAGCTGCCGCCGCAGGCCGTCGCGGTGGACCGGGCGCCGGTGCTGGAGCTGATGGCGCGCGGCGCGCTGGACGCGGTGCTGTGCCACGGCGGGATGAACACCGTCGGCGAGGCCCTGACGCACGGCCTGCCGCTGGTCACCGCGCCGATCCGGCACGACCAGCCGTTCGTCGCGGCGCAGGTGGCGGCGGCCGGGGCCGGGTTGCGGGTGCCGTTCGCCCGGGTGACGCCGGAGCGGCTGGCGCAGGCCGTGCGGGCCGTGCTGGACACGGCCGACTACCGGCGCAGCGCGGTCCGGGTCGGCGAGGCGCTGCGCGCAGGCGGCGGGGCGGCGGCCGCCGCGGACCGGCTGGAGGCCCTGGCGGCCCGCGCCGGGCAGGACTTCCGACAGCCGCTACCGGGGATCCTGTAGCAGACCGGAAGATCAACGTCCATTGGTCTAGGCCATTGTCTCCGGGCCGGAGTTCGGCCTAGGGTGGCGCCCAGCACCGCCTTCGCAGGTGCCGAGCACCGCCTTCCCAGGTGCCGTGGCAGCCCATCCCCGCACGGGAGTTCCGGTTGATCGAGACCACGGGACTGCGCAAGTCCTATCGCAAGAAGACCTCCCGCAAGAGCGGCGAGAACCCCACCGTCGACGCCGTACGCGGCATCGACCTGTCCGTCGACGCGGGCGAGATCTACGGTTTCCTCGGGCCCAACGGCGCCGGGAAGACCACCACCCTGCGCATGCTGGCCACCCTGATCCGCCCGGACGGCGGTCGGGCCAGCATCGCCGGGGCCGACCTCTTCACCGACCCGGCCGGTGTACGCCGCCGGATCGGCTACGTCGCCCAGGGCGGCGGCACCACCGACACCGTCAGCGCCCGCGAGGAGCTGGTGCTCCAGGCCCGGATGTACGGCGCCGCCAAGGCGCAGGCCGTCCAGGCCGCCGAGGGCGCGCTCAAGGCCTTCGACCTGACCGAATTCGGCGACCGCCCGTGCGCCACCTACTCCGGCGGCCAGCGCCGCCGGGTGGACATCGCGCTCGGCGTCATCCACGAGCCCCGGGTGCTGTTCCTGGACGAGCCCACGGTCGGGCTGGACCCGGCCAGCCGGGCGTACGTGTGGGAGGAGATCCGCCGGCTGCGCACCGAGGGCATGACCGTCGTCGTCACCACGCACTACCTCGACGAGGCCGACGCCCTGTGCGACCGGGTCGCGATCGTCGACCACGGCCAGGTGGTGGCCGAGGGCACGCCCGAGGTGCTCAAGCGCGAAATCTCCGGCGACGTCGTGCTGCTCGGGCTGGAGCCCGGAGAGGGCGTCGCCGAGCGGGCCGCCGAGGTGCTGCGCCCGCAGCCGTACCTGCACCGGCTGGAGTTCAGCGGGGAGGACGGACTGCGGCTCTACCTGGAGGACGGCGCGGCGGCCATCCCGCAGCTGCTGCGCGCGCTGGACGGGGCGGGCGTGACGCCCGACACCGTCCAGCTCCAACGCCCCAGCCTGGACGACGTGTTCCTGGCCCGCACCGGCCGTTCGCTCCAGCAGTCCTGACCCGCCCATTCCTGGGGAGACCATGAAGCTCGCCCGCGACACCTGGCTGGTCTTCCAGCGCCAGGTGCTGCTGATGATCCGCACCCCGATCTGGATCGCCGTCGGGATCATCCAGCCCGTGTTCTACCTGCTGCTGTTCGCCCCGCTGTTGAAGAAGGTGCTCGCCCCCGACGGTGCCAGCAGCTACGCCGACGCCTACCAGGTGTACGTGCCGGGCCTGCTGGCGGTGCTGTGCATCTTCGGCGGGCTGTTCACCGGCTTCAGCCTGCTCGGCGAGCTGAAGGCCGGCATCATCGAACGCTCCCGGGTGACGCCGGTGAGCCGGCTGGCGCTGCTGCTCGGGCGGGCGCTGCGGGAGATGGTGGCGCTGCTGGTGCAGGCCGTCCTGATCACCCTGATCGCGCTGCCGTTCGGGCTGCGGGTGAGCCCGCTGAACCTGCTGCTCGCCTACCTGCTGCTCGGGCTGCTGGCGCTGATGACCTCGGCGATCTCCTACGGCATCGCGCTGATGGTGCCGACGGACGCGGCGATGGCGCCGGTGGTGAACACCATCGCGCAACCGATCGCGCTGCTCTCGGGGGTGCTGCTGCCGCTCACCCTGGCGCCGCACTGGCTGCAGCAGACCGCCAAGTGGAACCCCTTCTACTGGGCGGTGGAGGGCATGCGCGCGCTGTTCTCCGGCCACATCGGGGACAGTTCGGTGTGGCAGGGCCTGCTGGTCGTCGTGGTGATGACCGTGCTGTCGGTGTACTGGTCGGCCCGGCTGTTCTCCACCCGGGTGCGCTGAGACACGGACGGCTGAGACACCGACAACTGGGACGCGCGCGACGAAAGGTGTGACTTCAACGGATAGTCTGCGAGTCCGCCGTCTGCGACCTGGGGTTTCGACTTGTCGTTTGCGAGCCGTTCCGAAGGCTACTTTGCGAGGTGCCGTCCGGCGGTGGTGACCGTAGGCGACGGATCACTAAGCCTTGATTGATGCGGCCGACCTGGCGGCCTGCTCGATCTTCGCGCAGTAGGCTGCACGGGCTTCCTCGTCGATCTGCTTCTCGTGTTCGGGGCGCATCCCGGTCCGGCCGTCGAGGCCCTCGCGCAGGATATCGGCGTGCCCTGCATGCCGGTTGGACTCGCCGAGGACATGGACCATGACGGCGAACAGGTTCGTGTTGGAATAGGGCTCCGGCCACCACGGCACGTGGCCGGGGGCGTCGAGGGGAAGCTCGTTGATCGTCGCGTCCGAGTGTTCCCACGTGCGCCGGTAGAACCCGATGATCTGATCGCGGGTCTCGTCCTCGGCCGCCCACAGATCGCTGCCGTCGGAGTCCTGCCACCGGGGCAACGGTTCCGGGGAAGGGCGGTCGAAGACCTCACCGAAGTACCTGGCCTCGACGCTGGCCACGTGTTTGACCAGGCCGAGGAGGTTGGTCCCGGTCGCCGTCAGAGGCCGGCGGGCGTCGTATTCGGACAAGCCGTCAAGTTTCCAGAGCAGCGCCTCGCGGTCTCGCCGCAGTCTCCCGTGAAGGTTGTTCTTCGCGAATTCGTCGATCATGCGGCCTGAGCCTGCCATGGGCTGCTCGTGGTCTCAAGATCCCGTACGTGGTCCGCAACGACTGGCAGAGCCGAGGCCTGGCCATGGCCGCTCCCCCAACGGCCACGAAACCTCCGTATCGCAGACCAACCACGTACCGACCCAGCGACGCAGCCAGCCATCCGCCAGCCGAAGGCGATCCCACTCGGCGGCATCACCCGCGTACGCCACCACCAGGTCGTCCACACCGCACCCATCGGACCCAGCCGAAGAATCCACCTGTTCCACAGCACCACGGCCACACTCCCCAGCACTGCCAGAGACAGCACATGACCGCTACTCAGCGTGACTCGACTGGCCCCCGGGCCGCCGCTCGCAAACTACAGCTCGGATTCGCAATCTATTCGATCGAAGTCACGATAGGAGGGGCCCGGCTCGCGAGCCGGGCCCCTCCTATCGTCGCGCGCGTCGTTCAGGAGGCGATGAACGCCGCCAGCTTTCCGACACCGTCGATGATCTGATCCTGCGTCAGTGAACTGATCGAGAGCCGGAGGCGGTGCTCCCCCCCGCCCGCCGGGTAGAACGGCGCCATCGGCGTCCACAGCACCCCGTACTCGCGGGCGCAGCGTTCCATCGCCGCGTCGTCGGCGGCGAAGGGGACGGTCAGCACGGCGAAGAAGCCGCCCTCGGGGCGATTCCAGGACACGCCCGGGCGGCGCCGCCCGGAGGCCGGGAAGTGCCGCTCCAGCTCCCGCAGCAGGGTGTCCATGCCGGCCGCGTAGTGGGCCGTGGCACGGGCGTTGGCGGCGCGCAGCCGACAGTCGTGGCGCAGCAGCATGCCGCCGATGACGGCCTGGCTGAGCGCGGGCGTGTTGACCGTCGTCATGCTCTTCAGCTTGGCCAGTTCGTCCGCCAGCAGGGTGCGCCGCCCGCCGGGGCCGGCCACCTCCTGGTCGGCCACGACGTAGCCGAGGCGGGCGCCGGGGAAGCAGGTCTTGGCGAAGGAGCCCAGGTAGACCACCTGACGGCGGCGGTCGAGCGCCTTGAGCGTCGGCCGCTCCCCCGGGTCACGGGCGAAGAAGCCGTACGGGTTGTCCTCGATGACGAGCAGGCCCTCCGCGGCGGCCGCGTCCAGCAGCCGGGTGCGGGCGGCGACGGGCATGCTGGTGCCCGAGGGGTTGGCGAAGTCCGGGACGACGTAGAGGGCGCGCGGGCGGCGGCCCTCGGCCCGGACGGCCCGGGCGGCGGCGCGGACGGCCTCCGGGTCGGGGCCGCCGACCGGGCCCTCGGGGACCGGGAGGGTGGTCAGGTCCAGCAGCCGGGCGGCGCCGGTGACGCCGACGTAGCAGGGCGAGCTGACCAGCAGGACGTCGTCCGGGCCGGCGCACAGGGCGCGCAGGGTGAGCAGCATGCCCTCCTGGGCGCCGACGGTGAGCACCAGGGCCTCGGGGGCCACGGCCAGGCCCTCGTCGTTGGCGAGGGTGCGGGCGACCAGGTCGGCGATGATCCCCTTGGTGGGACCGTACTGGAACAACGCGGTGCGCACGGCCGCCCGGTCGAGGCCGCGGGCCGCCAGGTGGGCGAGGTAGGTGTCCAGATAGGCGGGGACGTCCTCGGGTTCGAAGAAGCCCTCGTAGGGGCGGCCGGGGGCGAAGGAGACGGCGTCGGGGTAGCGGGTGGTGACCTCGTTGAGGAAGGTCATCGCGTCCAGCAGCGGATCGGCCAGGCTAGCGTGCAGGTCGGCCAGGGGCAGGGGCTCGGGCGCGCTCATCGCAGGGCCTCGCGCAGCCGCTCGGCGGCGTAGCGCTGGGCGTCGGCGGCCGCGTCCAGGGTGCCGGTCATGGCGAAGAAGCCGTGCGGCTGGCCGGCGTAGCGGCGGCTCTCCACCGGGACGCCGGCCGCGCGCAGCGCCTCGGCGTACTGCTCGCCCTCGTCGCGCAGCGGGTCGTACTCGGCGGTGATGACGGTCGCGGGCGGCAGGCCGGCCAGGTCGGGGGCGCGCAGCGGGGAGGCATGCGGGTGGGCGCCGTCGGCGGGGTCGGCCAGGTAGTGGCCCCAGTACCAGGCCACCGAGCGGCGGTTGAAGAGCAGCGGGTCGTCGTGCTCGCGCAGCGAGGGGGTGTCGGCGGCGTGGTCGGTGTTGGGGTAGACGAGCAGCTGGTGGCGCAGGGCCGGGCCGTCCTCGTCGCGGGCGATCAGGGTGAGGGCGGCGGTGAGGTTACCGCCGGCGCTGTCGCCGCCGACGGCGAGCCGGCCGGGGTCGACGCCGAGGTCGCCGGCGTGTGCGGCGAGCCAGTACAGCGCGGCGCGGCAGTCGTGGACGGCTGCGGGGAAGGGGTGTTCGGGGGCGAGCCGGTAGCCGACGGAGGCGGTGACGCAGCCGACCGTGTTGGTCAGCCGGCGGCAGATCGCGTCGCTGGTGTCCGGCGAGCCGAGGGCCCAGCCACCACCGAACAGGTAGAGCAGGGCCGGAAGTCGGCGGCCGGGCGGCTCTGGGCGGTAGAGCCGCAGGGCGAGTTCGCCGCCCGGGCCGGGGATGCGGTGCTCCTCGACGGCGGCGACCGGCTCGGGGCTCCCGGCCGCGGCGCGGATGTCGGCGAGGTCGGCGGCGCGGGCCTCGGCCAGGGTGAGGGTGTAGAGCGGCGGTGCGCCGCTGCTCGCGCGCCGGGCGCGCAGGGCCTCGGCCTGGGGGTGCAGGGGCATGGGCGGTCCCGTTCGGTGCGGATCCGGTGCTGTTCCGGTGCGGAGGAGTCGGCGGGCGGGCTCAGGGCCCGAGGGCCTCAGGGTCCAGGGGCCTCAGGGTCCAGGGGCCTCAGGGTCCAGGGGCCTATGAGCTCAGGAACCCGAGGGCCTAACGATCGGCTTCGACGTAGACGGTCTCGTCGGTGCGGAACGCGGTGTCGAGGTCGGCGACGTCGGGGCGGGCGCCCTGGCGGTAGGCGCAGTGGCGGATCCGCTCGGGTTCGAAGCCGGCGAGGGTGAGGACGTGGCGCAGCTCGTCCAGGTCGTAGATCCACTGGTGCCCGTAGTAGCGGAAGATCTGGTTGACCAGGAAGGCCGGGCGGGCGGGCATCGGCGGGCCGAAGCCGAGGGTGGTGAGGCGGCGGCGGTGCTTGGCGAGGAAGTTGTCCCCGTTGACGTAGCCAGCCAGGTAGCGGGCGAGGTCCGGGGTGGTGAGGCGCAGCACGCCGCCGGGGCGCAGGACGCGGCGGGCCTCGCGCAGCCAGCCGACCGCGACCGGCATGGTGACGTGCTCGATCAGGTGCTCGGCGTAGACCCAGTCGACGCTGGCGTCGGCGAAGGGCAGCGGCCGGCCGATGTCCAGCTGGGTGAACCAGCGGTCGCCGTCGATCCGGTAGAGGGTGCCGGGTTCGGTGGCGGCGCCGGGGCTGCGCAGGGTGGTGAGGTCGGTGCCGAGGCCTTCCGGGTGGGCGGTCCGGAAGGCGGCGAACTCGATTCCGGTGAGGCCGAGTTCACGGAATCCGGCGTGGTCGCGGGGCAGCCCGCCGGGGTGCGCTTCGAGCTGGTCGCAGGTGGCGACCTGCTCGCTGAAGGCGTCCAGGCGGGTGGCGAGGCCGTCGGGGTCGTCCCAGTCCCAGCCGGGGAAGGGGGTGTTCTGTTCGGGCGTGTGGGCCTGTTCGGGCGTGTGGGGCTGTTCGGGTGCGGGGGCCTGTTCGGTCATCTGCTGTTCTCCATCCAGTACGGACAACGCGGTGCGGGCGCCGCGCGGTTCAGCCGGCCGGGCAGGGCCAGGGGGCGAGGGCCGTGCGGTCCAGGTCAACGAGCCGGGGGCGGCCCAACAGGGCCATGGTGTGCTCCAGTTCCTCGCGCAGCAGGTCGAGGACGCGGTGCACACCGGCCTCCCCCTCGGTGGCGAGGCCCCAGAACACCGGGCGGCCGACCAGGACGGCGCGGGCGCCGAGGGCGAGCGCGACAGCGATGTCGGCGCCGGTGCGCACCCCGCCGTCGAGCAGCACCGGCAGGTCGGCGGGTACGGCGTCGACGACCTCGGGCAGTGCGGCCAGGGAGGGCAGTGCGCCGTCGAGTTGTCGCCCGCCGTGGTTGGAGACCACGACGGCGTCGGCGCCGTGCTCGGCGGCGAGGCGGGCGTCCTCGGCCGTCAGGATGCCCTTCAGGACCAGCGGCAACCGGGTGCGGGAGCGCAGCCAGTCGAGGTCGGCCCAGGTCAGGGTGGGGTCGAACTGTTCGCGGGCGTGCTCGGCGATGCCCGATCCCCCGTCCGTCGCGCGGTGGCTGGCGGACATCAGGGCCTGGTCCAGGTTGACGGCGCGGACGGCAGGCGGGATCGCGAAGCCGTTGCGCAGGTCGCGCAGGCGGCGGCCGATCCTGGGGGCGTCCACGGTCAGGACGAGCGCGGAGTAGCCGGCCGCCTCGGCCCGTTCGACCAGGGCGGCGAGCGCGGCGCGCTCGCGCAGCCAGTACAACTGGAGCCAGAGCGGGCCGGTGGCGGCGGCGGCGATCTCCTCCAGCGTGCGGCTGGCGAACATGCCGGCGACCAGCAGGGCCCCGGCGCGGCCGGCGGCGCGCGCGGTGGCGGTCTCGCCCTCCGGGTCGACCAGCCGGTGGTAGGCCATCGGGGCGACGCCGACCGGCAGGCCGAGCGGCGCGCCGAGCAGCGTGCGCCCGGGCGAGCAGTCGGAGACGTCGACCATCGTGCGCGGGCGCAGTGCATAGCGTGCGAACATTTCCCGGTTCGCCGCCACGGTGCGTTCCGTGCCGCTGCCGCCTTCGATGAAGTCCCATATTTCCGGGGAAAGTTGGGCGCGCGCGGCGCACTCGATCCCGGCCAACGTGAGTTCTCCCACGGGCATCCTCGATTCCGGGCGGCCACGCGTGGACCAGCCCCGGTTCGGCAGCGTAGGAGCAACAACCACATTGGTATAGACCTTGATTTGACCAAACGTCTGTGCAATCGTCTGGCAACGGAATTGACCGTTTTGGTTGTGAACGGCGTCCATGTCAAATCCCCTCACTTGTGTGGAGCGGTGTTGACCGGCATTTCCCCCTCTTCACTTCCGCCTTCCTCACCGCCGCACGCCGACGCCCCGGACGCCTGGGTCGACCGGCTGCTGCTGGCCGGTCCTGGAGGCGAGGAGTGCCTGCATCTCGGCGTACCACTCGACCGGGACGCCCTGCGCGCCCTGGTCGACGACCAGGCCGCGCAGCTCGCCGCGGCCGGACTCGGCCCCGGCGGCACGGCCGCGCTACGGCTGCCGCCCTCGGTGGCGTTCGTCGCGGTGCTGCTGGCGTGCTGGCGGCTCGGCGCCCAAGTGGCGCTGCTCGACCACCGTTTGACCGACCACGAGGTCGACGCGGCGGTGGCGCGGCTGGCCCCGCAGGTGCTGGTAGGCTCCGCCCACCGGCCCGCGGCGGCCCTGCGCGGCTTCTCCGAGGTCGAGCCGGTGGCCGTCCGACTGCCGGGCGGACGCCCGGCCCGCACCGGGCACGCGCTGATCCAGCTCAGCTCCGGTTCCACCGGTCCGGCCAAGGTCATCGCCCGCACGGCCACCGACCTGCTCCGCGAACTCGACTGCTACCGCAGGCTGGCGGAGTTCCCCGGCGAGGGCGAGCGGGTCGTCCTGCTGTCCTCCGTGGTGCACGTGCTCGGCCTGGTCGGCGGACTGCTCAACAGTCTGCACGCCCGTGCCGCGCTCACCGTGCCCGAGCGGATGACGGCGGCGGGCATCCTCGCCGCGGTCGCCGCCGGCGACCGGCCGACCACCGTCATCGGGGTGCCCTTCCACGCCGAACTGCTGGCCGGCGCCGTCACTCCCCCGGCGCTGCCGGGGCTGCGGCGGATGATCGTGGCCGGCGAGCTGGTCCGCCCCGGCCTGCCCGCGCTCTTCGCCCACCGCTACGGCGTCCCGCTCGGCACCATGTACGGGATGACCGAGACCGGGGTCATCGCCACCGATCTGTCCGGCGCGCTCCACCCGGCCAAGCAGCCCGTCCACGGGATGCGGCTGCGGCTGGTCGCGGGCGAGCTGCGGATCGGCGCGGCGGCCTCGCCCTACCCGGGGCTGGACGACCCGACCCGCTGGTCGGACGGCTGGCTGCACACCCGCGACGCGGCCGGACTCGACCCGGCCACCGGCCTGGTCACCGTCCTCGGCCGGCTGGACTCGCAGGTCTCGATCGGCGGCCTCAAGGTCGACCTCACCGAGGTCGAACAGGCGCTCACCGCGCTGCCCGAGGTCCGCGAGGCCGTGGTGGTCTTCGAGGACGGCGCGATCGAGGCCTACCTGGCCACCGAGCCCGACGCCGACCTCGCCCTCGTCCAGGACGGGCTGGCCCGCCGGCTCGCCGCCTACAAGCGGCCGCGACGGCTCGCCCTGCTGCCCCGACTCCCCCGTACCGCCACCGGAAAACTCCTGCGCGACCCGGCCGCCCTGCGCACCACCGCCACGGCCGCCGCGCGCTGATCCACCGCACACACCCCGACAAGGAGCCCACACCATGCAGGACCGCGTCCGCGAGTTCGTCCTCGCCTCGCTCACCGAGATGCAGTACGACGTCTCCGAGGTCACCGGGGACACCGACCTCGGCCCGGCCGGCCTGGACCTCGAATCGCTCGCGCTGGCCGAGCTGTCGGTGCAGGTCGAGGACGAGTTCGGGATCAAGTTCGACCTCGACGAGATGGAGACCACGGCACTGATGACGCTCGACGAGTTCACCGCCGACGTCGTCAAGCGGATCGCCGCCGCCACCGCCACGGTCACCGCCGGCAGCCCGGCGTGAGCGGCTCCGCCCTCCCCGACCGGGCCGAGGTCCGCACGATGCTGGCGGCGTTCGGGCAGCGCGCCGCCGACACCGTGCCAGATGACCTCGGATCGCTCGAACTCACCTGGCTGATAGCCGAGTTCGAGCAGCGCTACGGCATCCAGGTGGACCTCGACGACGACCGTTTCGGCGCCGTCCGAACGGTCGACGACGCCACCGAACTGCTGCGCGCGGCCGTCCTGGCCGACCGTGTGGGCGCCCGGCCATGACCACCGGCGCGCCCTCCGCGCACCGGCCGCGCGGCCGGCCGGTGGTCACCGGGCTCGGCGTGCTCAGCGCCGCCGGGCGCGGACTCGGCCCGCTGACCGAGGCCGCCGCCCACGGCAAGACCGCCTTCGGCCCCGTCACCCGCTTCGACGTGAGCGCCCGCCGCACCACCCGGGCCGCCCTACTGCCCGACGACGTGCCGCTCGCCCACACCTTCCCGCTGGCCCGCGCGGTGCTCGACGCCGTCGGCCAGGCCTGCCACCAGGCCGGACTGACCGCCGTCGACGGCGCGGACACGCCCGTCCTGCTCGCCCTGCACAGCGACGAACGGACCAGGGGCACCGCCGACGCGGTGGCCGCCGGCGTCCGCGCCGCCTGGGGCACCGCGGGCGTCACCCGGGTGTACACCGGCGCCTGCGTGGCGGCCGCGACCGCCGTCGCGGACGCCGCGGCGCTGGTGGCCGCCGGGCGGCACGAGCGGATCCTGGTCGCGGCCGGGCACCTGGTCGAGCCGGGCGTGTTCGCCGTCTTCGACGCCGGGCGTGCCCTGGCCCGGGACGGCGAGCTGCGTCCGTTCAGCACCGGGCGGACGGGCACCCTGCTCGGCGACGCGGCCGCCGCCGTGCTGGTCGAGGCCGCCCCGGCCGCCGAACGGCGCGGCGCCGCCGTGCTCGCCCGGCTGGCCGGCTGGGGCCGGGCCGGCGACGCCCACCACGTGTGCCGCCCCGAACCGGACGGCGCCGGAGTCGCCCGGGCCGTCGAGGCCGCGCTCGCCCGCGCGGGCGTCTCCCCGGCCGAGGTCGGCTACGTCAACGCCAACGGCACCGGCTCCACCCTCGCCGACCAGGCCGAGGCGAGCGCGCTGCGCCGGATCTTCGGCGCGCACACCGCCGAACTCCCGGTCAGCTCCAGCAAATCCGTCCACGGGCACGCCCTGGAGGCCTCCGCCCTGCTCGAACTCGCCGTCACCATCGGCGCGTTGGGCACCGGCCTGCTCCCGGTCAACGCCGGCTGGCTCGGCCCCGACCCGGACGTCGGCCTGGACCTCGTCCTGGACGGCCCCCGCGCCGCCCGCCCCCGCTACGCACTCAGCCTCAACTCCGCCTTCGGCGGCGCCAACACCGCCCTGCTGGTGGCCCCGGCATGACCGGCCACCGGCCCCCACCCGCCGTCCGACGGCGCCGACCCCGTACCCCGGCACCCACACCATGACCACCGATGCCACACCCCCCGACGCCACGGACTCCGGCGTCACACCCGCCCCGATCGCCGCCGGCCTGCGCGTCCTCGCCCAGGCCCGCCGACCCGACCCCGGCTCGACCGACCCCGCCCTGGCCGGCCCGCCACCACCGCTGCCCGGCTTCGCCGCCTCCGGCTTCAACCCGCTGGTCGCCGACACCGCCGACCGCTGCCTGCGCGCCCACCACGGCGCCCCGCCCGCCCCCGGACGGACCGCACTGCTGCTGGCCAGCACCGGAGGCGACCGCGCGACCGCGCGGGCCATCGACCGGAGCGCCGAACCCGGACGGCGGCCCGCACCCCTGCTGTTCTTCCAGTCCAACCCCAACGCCGTCCTCGGGCACATCGCCGCCCGCTGGGGCCTGACCGGCCCCGTCGTGGCGATCAGCCCGGCCCGCGCCGAACCCGGACAGGTGCCCGCGGACGCGCTCGACCTCGCGGCGCTGCTCCTCGCGGACGGCGACGCCGACCAGGTGCTGGTCATCGCCGCCGAACAGGGCGACGACGAACAGGGCGAGGACGAACAGGGCGAGCACGGCGACCACGCGGTGGCCGTCCTGGTCACCGGCCGAACCGGCCGAACTGACGGAACTGACGGAACTGACGGAACCGACTGAACCGTCCGACCGCCGCCGGCCGTAGCCACGGACGAGGCCCGACGCCTGAAGCAGCCACACCCGGCAGACCAGCGCCCGGCCCCGTCACTCACCCGGACCCCGTCGCACCCGCCGACAGCCCGGCGGCAACCCGCCACAGTCGGCGAACAGCCCGCGACACCCCGCCGACACCCTTCGCCGCCCGAGCGGCCGCCCGACCCACGCCAACCGATCAGCCGCCCGGGCCGTCTCCGGCCCCGAGGGAGGGATCCACCCCGTGACCATCCGCAGTGTCCGCAGCCTGATCGCGGACGACCCCGACGTGGGCGCCGGCAACGTCCTGACCGCCCGGCTCGCACTCGGCCTCGGCCTCGACGAACCGCTGCTGACCTTCGACACCCCGGTGGACGACCACCCCGCCTGGCAGCCGCTCACCCTGCGCGAGCTCGACCGCGCCGTCCGGGCCCGCGCCGCCGCCCTGCACGCCCTCGGCATCACCCGGCGCGACCCGGTCGTGGTCTACGCGAGCGACGCCGCCGACCACGTGCTCGCCTTCCTCGCCCTGACCCGGCTCGGCGCCATCCCCGCGCTGCTCAACCCCAACGTGGACGGCGAGCGGGCCGCCCGCTACATCGCCCGCCTCGGCGCCGTCGGCGTCCTCGCCGACCCCGCGCACCTGGCCGCGCTGGCCGGCCACGACCCCGGCGCGCCGCTGCTGCCCGAGATCTCCACCCTCGGCGCGGGCGACCCGGACACCACCCCCGAGCCGTACCGGCACTGGTCCGGCGACCCGGTGGCGATCACCCACTCCTCCGGCACCACCGGGATGCCCAAGGCCGTCGTCCACTCGCACGCGAGCCTGTACGCGGCGATCCGCCACCGGCTGCGGCTGCCCCGCCCGCAGGGCCAGGACCGGATGCTCAGCGCGCTGCCCGCGCCGCACGCCGCCACCCTGATCGCGCTCAACCTCGCACTCAGCTCGCACACCGAACTCGCCGTGCTGTCAAGGCAGTCCGGCGCCGGGGTGCTGGACGCGGTCGAGCAGTGGCGACCCACCGGGGTGATCGGCTTCGCCGCCACCTGGGCCGAACTCGCCCACCACGACCTGGCCGCCCGGGACCTCGCCACCGTCGCCCTGTGGTGGAACACCGGCGACTGCGCGCACGAGGTGCACATCCGCCGCCTGATCGCCACCGGCAGCCGGGAGTCCGTCACCCGCGCGGGCCGCACCCGGACGCCCGGCTCGCTGTTCGTGGACGGCCTGGGCTCCACCGAGATGGGCCACTCGCACTTCTTCATCACCCACGGCCCCGGCACCGAGCGCTACGGGCGCTGCGTCGGGCGCCCGCACGCCTTCGTCGACTGCGAGGTGGTCGGCCCGGACGGCGAGCCGCTCGGCCCCGGCGAGGTCGGCGAGCTCGCCACCTCCTCGCCGACCCTGGCGCTCGGCTACTGGAACGACTCGGCCACCACCTTCCGCACCCGGATCCGCGGCCGCTTCCTCACCGGCGACCTGATGTACCGGGACGAGGAGGGCTACTACTACCACGTCGACCGCGCCGTCGACTCGGTCGAACTCGGCGACGGCAAGCGGCTGTTCACCGCCATGTCGGAGGAGCGGGTGCTGGCCGCCCGCCCGGACGTGGCGGACTGCACGGTGGTCGCCGTCCGGGACGGCGAGCGCGTGGTCACCGACGTGCTGCTGATCCTCGCCGCCGACGCCGACCCGGCCGCCGACCGGACCAAGGACGTCATCGCCGCCCTGGACGAGGCCGCCGCCGCGACCGTCCGCCAGGTGCTGGTCGTCTCCGGGGACGACATCCCGCTCGGCCCCACCGGCAAGGTCCGCAAGGTGCTGCTGCGCCAGCGCTACCTCGACGCCGCGGCCGGTGCCCGATGACCGGCCCCGAGGGCGCCGTCGTCGCCCGCCGTGAGGGCGCCGTCGTCACCGGCCTCGGCCTGGTCTCGCCGCTCGGCCGCAAACCCGCCGAGGTGTTCGACGCGCTCACCGCCGGGCGCTCCGGGCTGACCGCCGTCCCCGAGGGCCACGCCGCGCACGGCTGGCTGCCCGCCGCCGGGATCGCCCCCGCCGTGGACGGCCGCGAGGTGCTGCCGCCCACCGAGACCCGCTGCGTGGACCGCTTCGTGCTGCTCGCCCTCGCCGCCGCCGACGACGCGCTCGCCGACGCCGGCCTGGTCGTCGGGCGGGACGTCGACCCGCACCGCACCGCCGTGGTGCTGGCCACCGGCGGCGGCGGGCTGGAGACCTTCGAGCAGCAGTCGCACCGCCGGCTGGAGCGCGGCCGCCCCGGCGTCAGCCCGTACCTGCTGCCGGGCATGCTCTCCAACATGGCCACCGCCCGGATCGCCATCAAGCACGGGATCCGCGGCTACAGTTCGGCCGTGGTGACGGCCTGCGCGGCCGGCGCCCAGGCCGTCGCCGAGGGGCTGCGGCTGATCCGCTCCGGCGACGCGGACGTGGTGGTGTGCGGCGGCACCGAGTCCTCGCTGCACCCGACCATCGCCGCCGCCTTCACCAACGCCCGTGCGCTCGCCCAGGGTTGGGACGATCCGGAGCAGGCCAGCCGGCCCTTCGACACCCGCCGCAACGGCTTCGTGCTCGGCGAGGGCAGCGCCGTCCTGATCCTGGAACGCGCCGAACACGCCGACGCCCGCGGCGCCGCCGGGTACGCGGACGTCATCGGCTGGGGCGCCTCCACCGACGCCCACCACCCGACCATGCCCCGCCCCGACGGCTCCGGCGCCGCCGACGCGATGCGCGCCGCGCTCGCCAACGCGGGCCTGGCGCCGGGCGACATCGACTACGTGAACGCCCACGGCACCGGCACCAAGCTCGGTGACGTGGCCGAGACCGCCGCCCTGCACGCCGTCTTCGGCGCGCACCCGCCCGCGGTCAGCTCCACCAAGGGCGCCACCGGCCATCTCCTCGGCGCCGCAGGCGCGTTGGAGGCTGCGGTGACCGCCCTGGCGGTGGCGAGGGGGACGCTGCCGCCGACCCTCAACCTGACCGACCCCGACCCGGCCTGCGACCTGGACCACGTCCGGGGCGGAGCCCGGTCCGCACCGGTGCGCGCCGCGCTGAGCAACGCCTTCGCCTTCGGCGGCCACAACCTCAGCCTGATCCTCGGCCCGGCGTCCACCCGGGCCGCCAGGTAGCGCGCCGATCCACGCCCTTCCATCCCTCCGGGGGAGATCCCGTTGTCCATCCAGTCCATCACCCACGTCGAGTTCCACTGCGCGGACGCCGACAAGACCGCGGCCGGGCTCTGCGCCGACTTCGACTTCACCGCCGACGCCCCGGCGACCGCACCGGACGGCGCCCGCACCATCCGGCTGCGCCAGGGCTCGATCCGGATGCACCTGGCCTCCGCCGCCGACCCCGACCACCCGGTGGCCGGCTTCGTCGCCCGGCACGGGGACGGCGTCGCCGCCCTCGCCCTCGCCTGCACCGACCCGCAGGCCGCCCTGGAGCGCGCCGAGCGGCACGGCGCCCGCGTCCTGGACCGGGCCGGCGGGCTGATCGCCGGCTTCGGCGACACCGCCCTGCGGTTCGTGCCGCTGCGCACGGCCGACCCCACCGACGAGCCGGGCCTGCTGGACGCCCTGGACCACGTCGCGATCTGCGTCCCGGCGGGCGAACTCGCCGACGCCGTAAGGTTCTGCGAGGCCGCGCTCGGCTTCCACCGGATCTTCGGCGAGTACATCGAGGTCGGCCGGCAGGCCATGGACTCCAGCGTGGTGCAGAGCGCCTCCGGCGAGGTCACCTTCACCCTGATCGAGCCGGACACCACCCGGCGGCCCGGCCAGATCGACGAGTTCCTGGCCTCCCACGACGGCGCCGGGGTGCAGCACCTCGCCTTCCGCACCCGCGACATCGCGACCGCCGTCCGGACCGCCCGGGCCCGCGGCGTGGAGTTCCTGAGCACCCCGGGCGCCTACTTCGACGCCCTGGCCGAGCGGTTCGGCGAGACGGCCATCCCGGTGGAGACCCTGCGCGACCTGCACGTGCTGGTCGACCAGGACCACGGCGGCCAGCTGTTCCAGATCTTCGTCCGCTCCACCCACCCGCGGCGGACGTACTTCCTGGAGCTGATCGAACGCCAGGGCGCGGGCACCTTCGGCACCGCGAACATCAAGGCCCTGTACGAGGCCGTCGAGCGGCAGAGCTCCGACGCCGCCGTCTGACCGCCGCCCACAGTTCAAGAAGGGCACACACCATGACCACCGTCGCCGAGTTCCGCCTCAGCGAGGCCGAACGCGCCCTGCTGCCCACGCCCGAGGAGGTGGCCCACTACCGCGAGCACGGCTGGTACCTGTCCCGGAAGCTGTTCAGCGACGAGGAACTGGACACCCTCCAGGCCGCCACCGAGCTCTACTACACCGGCCACCGCGACCGCGAACTGCCCGCCCGCCCGCCGCGCCTGGCCGCCTGGGAGCCCTCGCACGGCCCGATCCAGCGGCACAACGACTACGTGCACTACGAGAGCGACGCCATCGGCGCGATCCTGCGCAAGCCGCTGATCGGCGCGGTGGCCGCCCTGCTGGCCGGCGCCGAGGAGATCCGGGTGTTCCAGGCGACCCTGATCCACAAGCCGCCGGTGCCCGGGGAGCCGAGCAACCAGGTGCCCTGGCACTTCGACAAGCACTACTGGCAGACCTCCACCTCGGAGCAGATGCTCACCGCGTTCATCCCGTTCCACGACTGCCGCGAGGAGAACGGCACCATCACCATGGTGGACGGCAGCCACCGCTGGCGGGAGCTGGACTCCGGCGAGGACTCCACCCGCCACTTCGCCGACCGCGACCGCACCGAACTCGACGACATCCTGGCCGCCAACGCCGCCCACAACGGGCAGCGGGTGCACACCGTCCCGATGCACATCCCGCGCGGCCACATGTCCTTCCACCACTGCCGCACCTATCACGGCAGCGGCCCCAACCTGGCCTCCTTCCCGCGCCGGGCCGTCTCGCTGCACCTCCAGGACGGCGCCAACGAGTACCGCCACCACACCCGGGCGGACGGCGGCCCGGTGGTGTACAACCACGACGTGCTGGTGCGCCGCACCGCCGACGGCCGGCCCGACTACGCCGACCCGCAGTTCTGCCCGACCATCTGGCGAGGGGCGCTGTGACGGCTCCCCCGACGACCGCCGCTCCCACGACCGCCGCTCCCACAGCCGCCGCTCCCACGACCGCCACCCTGACCGCCCCCGCTCCGGCGGCCGCGCCTCCCGGCACCGGGTCTCCCGGCACCGCGCCGCTGGACACACCGGCCGAGCGCTACCGGATGCTGCGGCTGATCCGCGGCTTCGAGGAACTGGCGCTCGGCCTGGTGAAGTCCGGCGCGATCCCCGGCGGCATCCACCCGTACATCGGGCAGGAGGCCGTCGCGGTCGGCGTCTGCTCGGCGCTCGGCCCCGCCGACCGGCTCACCAGCACCCACCGCGGCCACGGCCACGTGCTCGCCCGCGGCGCCGCACCGCACCGGCTGCTCGCCGAACTCGCGGGCCGCGTCGACGGGTTGAACGGCGGCCGGGGCGGCTCGATGCACGCCGCCGACCTCTCGCTGGGCATCCTCGGCGCCAACGGCATCGTCGGCGCCGGCGCCCCGATCGCGGTCGGCGCCGCCTGGGCCGCCCGGCAGGCCGGGGACGGCCGGGTGGCGGTGGCCTTCTTCGGCGACGGCGCGCTCAACCAGGGCGTGCTGCTGGAGTCGTTCAACCTCGCCGCGATGTGGCGCCTGCCGGTGGTGTTCGTCTGCGAGAACAACGGCTACGCCACCACCCTGCCCGCCGCCACCGCGGTCGCAGGCAGCGCGACCGGGCGGGCGGCCGCCTTCGGCATCCCCGCCGAGGAGGTGGACGGCATGGACACCGAGGCCGTCCGCGCCGCCGCCCTGCGCGCGGTGGAGCGGGCCCGGGCCGGCGGCGGCCCCGGCTTCCTGGAGTGCCGCACCTACCGCTACGAGGGCCACCACACCATGGAACGCCGGATGAAACTGCACTACCGCACCCCCGAGGAGGTCGAGGCCTGGCGCTCCCGCGACCCGCTCCCCCGGGCCGCCGCCCGACTGGAGCGGCCCGCCGTCGCCGAACTCGACGAAGCGGTGGCCCGCCAGCTCGCCGCCGCCGAGGAGTTCGCCCTCGCCTCCGAACACCCCGACCCGGCCGGCGCGTCGGACCACCTGTACGCCGACGGCCTGCGGCCCCGAGCCGGGGCGGTGGCATGACCAGGCTCTCGTACACCAAGGCCCTCAACCGGGCGATCGCCGACGAACTCGCCGACGATCCGGCGGTCTGCGTCTTCGGCGAGGACATCGGCGCCGGGATGGCCGGCCCGACGCTCGGCCTGCTGGACCGCTTCGGGCCCGAACGGATCGTCGACACCCCGCTGTCCGAGCAGGCCTTCACCGCCATGGCGATCGGCGCCGCGCTCGCCGGGCGGCGCCCGGTGCTGGAGTTCCAGATCCCCTCGCTGTTGTTCCTGGTCTTCGAGCAACTCGTCAACCAGGCCCACAAGTTCTCGCTGATGAGCGGCGGGCAGGCGAGCGTCCCGCTGACCTGCCTGGTGCCCGGCTCGGGCTCCCGGGACGGCTGGGCCGGGCAGCACTCCGACCACCCCTACAGCCTGTTCGCGCACGCCGGGGTGAAGACCGTGGTGCCCGCCACCCCGACCGACGCCTACGGGCTGCTGCGCTCCGCCATCCGCGACCCGGACCCGGTCGTGGTGTTCGCGCCCGCCGCCGCCCTCCCGGTGCGCGAGACCGTCACCTGGGACCTCGCGCCGATCCCGCTCGGCCGGGCCCGGATCCACCGCCCCGGCACCGACGTGACCGTGGTCGCCGTCGGGCACCTGGTGCACGACGCGCTCGCCGTGGCCGAGGAGGTCGCCGAGGACATCTCGGTCGAAGTCCTCGACCCCCGCACGCTCTACCCCCTGGACTGGGCCGCGCTCGCCGCCTCGCTCGAACGCACCGGCCGGCTGGTCGTCTACGACGACTCCAACCGCAGCTGCGGCTTCGCCGCCGAGGTGCTGGCCACCGCCGCCGAGGAGATGCGGCTGATCGCCCCGCCCCGCCGGGTCACCCGCCCCGACGGCGCCGTCCTGCCGTTCGCCCCCGCCCTCGACCGCGCCCTGCAGCCCGGCCGCGAGCAACTGCGCCACGCCCTGCACGCCGTCCTCAAGCACCCCTGACCACCCCCCTGACAGAAGGAGTCGCCTTGTCCACCAACCGCTACCACTGGGACCGTTCGCACCCCGGCCTGACCAGCCTCCAGCAGGCCATCGACCCGCTGCGCCGCGAGGTGGTCGGCCACGGCGTGTACGGCGGGCTGACCAGCATCGGGCGCGTCCGCACCTTCCTGGACAGCCACGTCTTCGCGGTCTGGGACTTCATGTCGCTGCTGAAGAGCCTGCAGCGCGACCTCACCAGCGTCGAGGTCCCGTGGGTCCCGAGCGGGCCGACCGCCAGCCGCCGGCTGATCAACGAGATCGTGCTGGTCGAGGAGAGCGACGAACTCGGCGAGGGCTACACCAGCCACTTCGAGCTGTACGTCGAGGGCATGCGGCAGGCCGGCGCCGACCCGGGCCCGGTCGAGGAGTTCCTGGGGCTGCTGGGCGCCGGCACCGACGTGCCGCAGGCGCTGAAGGCCGCCGCGGTGCCGCAGGCCGCCGTCGACTTCACCGGCACCACCTGGTCGATCATCGAGAACGCACCGGTGCACTGCCGGGCCGCCGCCTTCGCCTTCGGCCGCGAGGACCTGATCCCGGACATGTTCGCCCAGGTGGTCGGCATCGACGACCCGGACGGCGTGCTCACCGTCTTCAAGGACTACCTGGCCCGGCACATCGAGGTGGACGGCGAGCAGCACACCCCGATGGCGATGCAGATGCTGATCGACCTGTGCGGCGACGACCAGGCCAAGTGGGACGAGTGCGCCGAGACCGTCCGCACCGCGCTGCGCGCCCGGGTGCAGCTGTGGACGGCGATCGAGGCCGCCTTCGCGTAACGGCCGGGGCGCGGCTCGTGCCACGCGGTGCGGCTCGCGCCTTGTGCCACGCGGTGCGGCTCGCGCCGCGGGCGTGTCTCCCGCCACGAGGCGCGGCTCGGACCACGGGTCGCGCCTCAGACCACCTTCGGCACGGCGGCGGCCGACGCGGGCAGTTCGTCCGCCGCCGCCCGGAACCGGTGCAGCGCGGCCCGGCCCTCCGCCCCCCGCACCCGGGCGGCGAGCCGGGCCGGCAGCACGACGGTGGTCAGGTGTCCAGCGCCGCCGAACCCCTCGACCGTCCAACTCACCCAGGGCAGCGGATAGTTGGCGGCCGGGCTGAAGAACACCGGCCGATGCCCCTGGAAGCTCACCCGATAGGCCCCGAACCGGCTCCAGTTGGAGAAGCTGAACCGGCGCTCCTGCGGGTCGAAGCCCAACGGCACGCAGTCCCGCAGCCGGGAGCGGCCGAGCGAGGCCAGGAAACCGAGATTGGACCGCAGGTTGAGGTGGGCGGCCGGGAACTCCTCGACCGCCGCCCGCAGCGCGCCCGCGAGCGCCGCCGGGCCGTCCTCGGGCTGGTGCGGCAGGTGGACGTCACCCAGCAGATTGCCCACCAGGGCGGGTGAAAGCCCGAGCCAGCGCCGGGCGTTGACCGGGACGGTCAGCCAGCGCTCCGCCTCGTCACCGTCCAACTCCCTGATCGTGCTGACGACATGGGCGCAGAGCACGTCGCCGGAGGAGAGCCGTCGGCCGGCCGCCACGCTGAACTCCGCGCGCATCCGCTCGACTTCGGCGTCCCCGAAGTAGATCTGGACGGTCCGGTTGGCCCGCGGGCCGACCGCCACCTCGCGGGCCAGCAGCTGCGCCTGCGCCGCCGAGGGCACCCGGAAGCCGGGCCGTCCGCAGTCCTCGGCCGGGAGCACCCGGTCCAGCAACGCGTCCTGGTCCTCGACCAGTTCGGCCTCCGGCAACTCCTCGTCCTCGACCGCCGCCGACCAGATCCGCAGCAGCAGCATGAAGCTGTGCAGGTCGCCGATCGCGTGGTGCCAGGAGCAGCCCAGCACCGTCCCGCCGTCGCCGGTGCGGGTGACCCGGACGGTGAGCAGCGGGACGCCGCCGCCGCGCGCGGCCGGGGCGTCCACCGGATCGACCAGCGCGGAGCCGGCGGCCGTCACCCGGCCCATCGCCTCGGCGAGCGTGCCGTCCACGGTGTAGACGTCCAGCGGGACGCCGGAGTCGTCGCAGACCGCTTCGAGGGCGCCTCCCCCGCCGGTGCGCAGCCGCCCGGCGAACACCGGCACCCGGTCCAGCGCGCGGGCCAGTCCGGCGGCCAGCCGGTCGTCGTCCAGCGGCCGGTCGAAGTAGAACAGGACCGAGACGGCGAGGTCCGCCAGCATGGTGTCCATCAGGCCGCAGTGCAGCACCGTCCCGGGGGCGCGGCCGGCCCTGACAGTCCGGGATCTTCGCAACACCGGCCAACTGCTCATGCGTTCCGTCCCCGGTTGTTCGGCGGGTGGCGTGCGGGCACGCCGAACGATAGTGCCGCGCCGTCACAGTGGTCCAGTCCAATCCCGGGATCCGGAAAGGCCGCTGGGGCGTGGCGGCGATAGAATGCCCAGCATGGGAGAGCGCCCGGGCGCACCCACCGCGCCGCCCCTCGTCCTGGTCACCGACACCGGGTCGCTGCTGATCGACCCGGCCCTGGCCTACCACCTCGGCCGCGACCCGACCAGCGAGATCGTCCTGGACGACCCCCGGGTCTCCTGGCACCACGCGGTGCTGCGGGCCACCGACGGGCACTGGCGGCTGGAGGACGTCGGCAGCACCAACGGCACCTACGACCAGGGCCACCGGGTCGACCACGAGGACGTCGGCCCCGGCACCCGGCTGCGCTTCGGCGACCCGGCCGACGGCCCGTCCGCGACCTTCGCCGGCCTGCCCCGCCCCGACCCCGGCGAGCGGCCCTCCCTGCTCGCCCCGCAGGCCTCCGGCACCTTCCGCAGCCCCAGCTCGGTGCTCCAGCTGCTCGGCCGCACCGTCCGGATCGGCCGCTCGCGCGACAACGACCTGGTCCTGGACGACCTGGTGGTCTCCCGCCACCACGCCGAACTGCGCGAACTGCCCGGCGGCGGCCACGAGATCGTCGACCTGGACAGCCACAACGGCACGTACCACAACGGCCGCCCGGTGCAGCGGGCGCCGGTCGGCCC
The DNA here is from genome assembly GCF_044745805.1 of Kitasatospora sp. NPDC086801. Classification (NCBI taxonomy): domain Bacteria; kingdom Bacillati; phylum Actinomycetota; class Actinomycetes; order Kitasatosporales; family Streptomycetaceae; genus Kitasatospora; species Kitasatospora sp. NPDC086801. The sequence continues at coordinate 19,307 of NZ_JBIVAX010000051.1, read as the reverse complement.
GGCCGACATCGTCGGCATCGGCCACTCCGCGCTCTGCCTCGCCGACGACCACCTGGTCGAGTACACCGACACCGGCGAGATCTCCCTGGACGTGCGGCACCTGGTGGTCCGGGTCGGGTCCGACCACCGGGTGCTGCTGGACGACGTGAGCTTCCCGCTCGCCGAGAAGGCGCTGCTCGCGGTGGCCGGCCCGAGCGGCGCCGGCAAGTCCACCCTGCTCAACGCGCTCACCGGGCTGCGCCCCGCCGACGAGGGCACCGTGCTGTACGACGGGCGCGACCTCTACCGCGACTACGCCGAACTGCGCCGCCGGATCGGTCTGGTGCCGCAGGACGACATCCTGCACACCCAGCTCACCGTCCGCCGCGCGCTCGGCTACGCCGCCGAACTGCGCTTCCCCGGCGACACCGCGAAGCACGAGCGGGAGGCCCGGGTCGTCGAGGTGGTCCACGAGCTGGGCCTGGCCGGTCGGGCCAACCAGGTGATCGGCAGCCTCTCCGGCGGCCAGCGCAAACGGGTCAGCGTCGCGCTGGAGCTGCTCACCAAGCCCTCGCTGCTGTTCCTCGACGAGCCGACCTCCGGCCTGGATCCGGGCATGGAGCGCTCGGTGATGCACATGCTGCGCGGGCTGGCCGACGACGGCCGGACGGTGGTCGTGGTGACGCACAGCGTGCTGAGCCTGAACGTGTGCGACCGCCTGCTGGTGCTCGCCCCCGGCGGCCGGACGGCCTACTACGGCCCGCCGGACGAGGCGCTGGCGTTCTTCGGGTTCGCGGAGTGGCCGGAGGCCTTCGAGGCCTTCGAGAACGAGGACCACGAGGCCTGGCAGCGCCGCTTCCGCACCTCCCCGCAGTACGACCGGTACGTCGCCGCCGAGGCGGTGTCCCTGACACCGGCCGCGGCACCGGGGGCGGCGGACGCACCGGCGGCACCGGGGTCCGCGGCGGCGGCGGCACCGGCGGCCGCGCGGGAGTCGGCCGGTCGGGAGTCGATCGGCCGGGAGAAGCCACAGGGCTGGTTCCCCCAGCTGGGCACCCTGGTGCGCCGGTACACCGCGGTGCTCGCCGCCGACCGGCTGTTCCTCACCATCATGGTGGCGCTGCCCTTCGTGATCGGCCTGATGTGCCGGGTGATGGCCGGCTCCCGGCTCACCCCGGACAACGCCGTCAACTGCCTGCTCACGCTGTGCATCGGCGGCCTGCTGACCGGCGCCGCCAACTCGGTGCGCGAGGTGGTCAAGGAGCGGGCGATCTACCGCCGGGAACGCGTGGTCGGACTGTCCAGATCGGCGTACCTGGTCTCCAAGGTGGTGGTGCTCGGCACGGTCACGGTCGCCCAGGCCGCCGTGCTGACCGTGGTCGGCCTGGCCGGGGTGAACCTCTCCTGGGCGGTGCCGACCGGGGTGGTGATGCCGCAGCTGCCCGAACTGATCATCGCGGTCGCGCTGCTGGCGTTCTCGGCGATGATGCTCGGCCTGGTGGTCTCGGCGATCGTGGACAAGGAGGAGGCCACCATGCCACTGCTGGTGCTCCTCTCGGTGGTGCAGATCGTCTTCAGCGGCCTGATGCTCAAGCTGCACGGCGTGCCCGGGCTGGAGCAGTTCGCCTGGCTGATCCCGTCCCGCTGGGGCATGGCCGCGATGGCCCGCACGGTCGAGCTGCACGGCATCTTCCCGACCTCGATCACCGCCGACCCGATGTTCCGCCACGAACGCGCCGGCTGGCTGTCCGACCTCGCGGTGCTGCCCGGCCTCGCGGTCGCGTACGGGCTGCTGGTGCTGGCCCTGCTGCGGCGGCACGAGCCCGCGATCATGCGGCGCTGAGTCCCGAACAGCGGCCCCGGGCCCCGGCCGACCAGCGCCGGTACAGTGGGAAGCGACCTGTGGTGCGAGTCCCATCGCTATGACCGCGCGCAGCCGCGGGCTCGCGCGGCGGAGGAAATGTAGCCGCCCATGGACGAGTTCGCGTTCCGCCCCACCCACGTCGCCCCACCGGCCGGGATGGCCACCTGGGCGGCCCCGGACCCGGCCCGGCCCGCCACCCGGCTGGACGCGCTGCTGCCGGTGCGGGTGGTCGCCCGGCAGGGCGACTGGGCGCAGATCCTCTGCTCCAACGGCTGGACGGCCTGGGTCGACGGCCGCCTGCTGGTCGCCCTCCCGGAGCCGCCGCCCGCCGCCGGGGGCCCGCCCGCCCGGACGGCGGACCCGCGCCCGGCGCTCGTGGAGGCCGAGGCCGCGGTGGCCCGCTACCGGGCCCTGCTGGAGGACCTCGCGGCGGGCGCCCTGGACCTGGAGGCCTTCCGGGAGCGGACCCGCGGCCTGCGGATCGGCCTGGTCGTGGACGCCGAGGCGCTCTGGGTGTTCGACCCGGTGCGCGACCGCTGGTGCTACTGCGACGGGCTCCAGCTCCAGACGTACGCGGCCACCGACCGGCCGTCCCCCACGCCGTCGCCCACGCCGTCGCCCGCCCCCGCCGCCCCGCCGGGGCCCGCGCCCGGTCCGTACTCCCCCACCCGGCCGGGCACGCCGTGACCCCGTCCGAACGACCCCCCGAACGCCCCCTCGACCGGCCGACCGCCCAGCCCGCGGCCCAGCCGGCCGCGCGGGTGCCCGAACACCGTCCCGACCACCCCGACCACCCCGACCGTGCCGACCAACCCGACCGTGCCGACCGGCCGTCCGCCCCCGGTCTGCCGGCCGGCATGGTCGGGCGACGGATCGCGGGCTACCGGCTGGAACGCGAGATCGGCCGCGGCGGCATGGCCGTGGTGTACCGGGCGAAGGACCTGCGGCTCGGCCGGACCGTCGCGGTCAAGCTGCTCGCCCCCGAACTCGCCCGCAACGAGGTGTTCCGGCAGCGCTTCATGCACGAGTCCGAGGCCGCCGCCGCGATCGACCACCCGCACATCATCCCGGTGTTCGAGGCCGGCGAGCACGACGGCATCCTGTTCATCGCGATGCGCTACGTCGAGGGCGGCGACCTGCGCGGCCTGATGAACCGGGGCGGCCCCTTCCCGGTCGAGCGGGCCGCCCGGCTGGCCCTGCAGATCGCCTCCGCGCTGGACGCCGCGCACGACCACGACCTGGTCCACCGGGACGTCAAGCCCGGCAACGTGCTGGTCGCCGCCGGGACGGACAGCGAGCACCCCGAGCACCTGTACCTGGCGGACTTCGGCCTCACCAAGAAGTCCCTCTCGCTGAGCGGGCTGACCAGCGTCGGCCAGATCGTCGGGACGCTCGACTACGCCGCGCCCGAGCAGATCTCCGGCAGGCCGCTGGACGGGCGCTGCGACCAGTACAGCCTCGGCTGCGTGGTCTTCGAGATGCTCGCGGGCGCCCCGCCGTTCCGCCGGGAGAGCGATCTGGCGCTGCTCTGGGCGCACCTCAACGACCCGCCGCCCACGCTGCGCGACCACCGGCCCGACCTGCCCGCCGCCGTCGAGGCGGTGGTCGCCCGGGCGCTCGCCAAGGCGCCCCAGGACCGCTACGCCAGCTGCCTGCAGTTCGTCGCCGAGTTGCGCGCGGCCACCGCCGTCGTGCCCGGCCGGAGCGCCCTGCCCGGACCGTGGAGCGGGGGCGGGCCGCCCACCCGGGTCGTCCCGGCGGTCGTCCCCGGGCTCGCCCCGGCGCCCGCCGTGCCCGAGCCACCCGCCTGGGCCGCCCCGGTCGTCCACCCGCCGCCGTGGTGACCGCCGCACCGTCCACCGCCGTCCGCCCGCCCGCCACACCCAGGAAGCCGACCGCCATGAACGCCGTGAGCCAGGTCTTCGCCATGATCGCCGCCGCGGTCCACCTCATCGCGTGGCCGCTGGAGAGCTTCCTGTACGGCCACCCCCGGGTGCGCTTCCTGCTCACCGGCAGCACGGCGGACGCCCCGGAGGTCCGGCTGTGGCGCTTCAACGTCGGCTTCTACAACCTGTTCCTGGCGCTCGGCCTGGTCGCCGGGCTGGTCCTGCTGCACTCCGGGCACGCCGCCTCCGGCCGCGCCGTGATCACCTACATCGCCGCGTTCATGCTCCTCGGCGGGATCACCCTCTGCGCCTCGGAACCGAGGGTCTGGCGCGGCGCCCTCGCCCAGGCGCTGCCGGCGGCGGCGATCCTCATCGCCGAGGCGTTCTGAGCGTGCGCCGCCGGACGCCCGGCCGAGTGGGGCGCTGGTGCCGTCACCCCGCCCCGGAGACCTCGCCCCGGCGGCCGGCGCGGGCGGCCAGCAGGGCGCCCAGGGCGCCGGCCAGCAGGCCCCAGCCCGCCGCCAGCGGGACGGCCGTCCACAGCACCGGGCGCAGGGTGAGGCTGCCGCTGCCGAAGCCGGCCAGCGGGTCGGGGCCACCGAGGAGGGAGCCGATCAGGTCACCGAGGCCGCCCTGGCCGACGCCGACGCCGAGCACCGACAGCCCGTAGTCGGCGTCCGCCCTGGTCCAGAGCCCGACCAGCAGCACCGTCACCGCGCTGGCCAGGGCGAACCGGACGGCGTGCTGCCAGAGCCGGACGGTGCGCGGCGAGCGGTACGCGGCGAGGAAGCCGGCCGCGAGCAGCAGCACGGCGGCCAGCGGCAGCAGCCACCAGCTGCGCGCGTCCTGGTCGGCGAGGGTGCTCAGGCTGATGGTGGCCTGCTGCCCGTCCGGCGCCCGCAGCACCTCGGCGAGCGGCTTGGGCACCGGCAGGCCGAGCGCGCCGCTGAGCCGCCCGTGCCACTGCGCGCCGAGCCCGACGCCGAAGGCCAGCCAGACCAGGTCGGGCAGCGCGAGCAGCAGCACGGCCATGGTCTGCCGGGCGTCACCGTGCACGAGCGCGGTCAGCACCCCGGCCGCCAGCCCGATCACCAGATACGCCAGCAGGACCAGCCAGAGCGCGAACGCGGCCGGGCGGACGGCCAGTTGGTAGGGCAGCAGGGCGCGCGGCAGCGGTGCCCGCCGGGACACCGCGAAGGTGCCCGCGAGGACGACGAGCAGCCAGGCCAGCCCGATGCCGACCGTGCTCAGGGCGTCCGCGTGGAAGCCGACTTCGGGGGTGAGCCCGAGCGCGCCACCGATGGTCTGCGCCAGGTCTCCGCCGAGCGGGACGACGAAGGTGTGCCGGGCGCCGAGGGTGAGCAGCACGAGGGCGACCAGCCAGACCACCACCGTCCTGGCGATCCGGCCGAGCAGTTCGCCGCCGCCGGCCACCGCGCGAAAGCGCAGCTGGCGCAGGAACACCTCGGCCATCACCACCGCGCCGGCCAGCGAGACGGACAGCGGCATGGCGCTGATCCCGGCACCCACGACGGCGAACTGCCCGGCTCCGCCGTCGAGTTGGACGGATCCGCCGACGGCCAGCGCCACCGTCCCGGCCAGCACGGACGGGAAGCCGCCGGCCGGGAGGTCGTCGGCACCGGCCAGCCAGAGGCCGAGCGCGGCCACCGCCGCCATCGCGGCGAACCCGGCCAGCACCACGGCGAGCGCGTCCAGCCAACCGCGCAGGGCGCCGGGCGGGCCCGCGACCCGGGTGGTGGGCTGCTGCATGGCGCCTCCTCGGTGCGTCGGGCTTCGCGTTCCAGGGTGGCCGACACCCGGCGGGCACGCTCGGCGACGCCTCCCGCACCTGCTGTTGCGGCGGGCGGGGGGGCAGGGAGGAAATGGAAGCCAGTGGCAGGAGCCTCCCGGGTCGGCGTGTCCGTCGGCCGCCTGCGAAACGGAGCCTCGATGAGTTCCCAACCGCCCCCGTCCGGCCCGCCGAGCGAGCCGCCCCACGGCCCCCCGTCCGGTCCGCTGGCCGGTCCCCCGTCTGGCGGCGGTCAGTTCGGGCCGCCGTCCGGGTCATCCGGCTCCTCCGGTCCGTCCGGCCCCTCCGGTCCTTCCGGCCCCTCCGGCCTCTCCGGTCCTTCCGCCGGCGATGGCCGGGGGCCGCGCACGCCGTGGTGGCGCTCCGGGCGGGGGCTCGCGCTGGCGGCCGGCACGGTGGTGGTGGCCGCGGTGGCCGCCGTACTGATCGTGAACAGCCAGGGCGGCGGCCACAACGACGTCCTGCCGGCCGCCAATGAGGTGGCCCTCCAGGCGCCGGCCGACCCGGGACCGGACCCGTTCACCCCATCGGTGGAAACCCAGGGAGTGAGCGCTCCCGCCCCCGCGCAGGCGCAGGCGCCGCAGTCCGGGCAGGCAGCGCAGTCCGGGCAGGGCGGCCGGTCCACGGCCGCCTCCCCGGCAGTGATCCACAGCGTGGAGGGCGGCTCCGCCGGGCTGTACGGCGGCACGATGGCCAGGCCCAGCTGCGACACCGAGCGCCTGATCGGGATGGTCTCCACCGGGGACGCCGGCCGCGCCTGGGCCTCCGCCGCGGGCATCCAGCAGTCCGCCGTCCCGTCCTACCTGCGCTCGCTGACCTCGGCGTACCTGCGGGTGGACACCCGGGTCACCAACCACGACTACAAGAGCGGCGCCGTCGCCGAGTACCAGTCCGCACTCCAGGCCGGCACCGCCGTCCTGGTGGACGCCCAGGGCGTGCCCCGGGTGCGTTGTTCCTGCGGCAACCCGTTGAAGCCGCCGGTGCTGGTGAGCGACGCCACGTACACCGGGAAGGCGTGGGCCGGATTCCAGCCGACCACGCTGGTCGTCGTGGTGCCGGCGCCGCAGCCGGTGACCGAGATCGTCCTGGTGAACATCGAGACGGGCGGCTGGTTCTCCCGGCTGACCGGGCGGATCGAGGTGGTCGACCGGAACGTCGGGCCGCCCAGGGGGCCGCTGGCGCCCGGCATCCCGCCGCCGGGGAAGATGACGCCCACCACGCCGGCGGGCAAGGCCACGGCCTCGACGCCGTCCTCGACCTCCGCCTCGTCCTCGACCTCCGGAGCGGCCTCGTCCGGGGCGACCTCCTCGGGCGCCACGTCCTCCGGAGCGACCTCGTCCGGGGCGAGATCCTCGGGCGCCTCGACCGGGACGGGCTCCGCCTCGGCGACGTCGTCCACCTCCTCGGGCACCCCCGCCGGGACGACCAGGACGAGCGGCACCTCGTCCGCGTCCACCGGCTCGTCCACCGGTTCCTCGACCGGCTCGTCCACGGGCTCCTCGACGGGGTCGTCCAGCACCACGACGCCGGCCCAGACTCCGAGCAGCAAGGCCCCGGCGACCACGACCGGCTCCACCGCGACGAGTACCACCACCGGCACCACCCCGACGGGCAGCGGGGTGCCGAAGACCGCGACGGCCGGGAGCACCACCCCCAGCTGATCCGCCCGACTCCCCCGGCACCACCCGGCACCACCGGCCGCTCATGGACCGGTGGCGGCGGCGCGTCTCAGGGCAGCAGCACCTCGGCGTCCTCGGGCCCGAGCACCCGGCCGCCGACCGTGCGGACCTCCATCGACTCGATCGGCGCGCCCGTCCCGCGTTCCACCAGCCGGGCGCGCGGCTCGCCCTCGGCGAAGAACCACTGGTCGCCCCACTGCCGCAGCGCGGTGATGACCGGGAACAGCGCGCGCCCCTTCTCGGTCAGCACGTACTCCTGGTACGGGCTGCCGTCGGCGGCCGGCGCGAGCTCGAACACCCCGTTGGCGACGAGGTTGGCGAGGCGGGCCGAGAGGATGTTCTTGGCGAGGCCCAGGCTCCTCTGGAACTGCCCGAAGCGGCGCAGCCCGTCGAAGGCGTCGCGGACGATCAACAGCGTCCAGCCGTCGCCGACGACGTCGAGCGGGCGGGCGACCGGGCAGGTCGACTCCTCGTGCGTGGTGCGCTTCGGCACTTCTCCCACCTTCCACCGGTCGGCGCCCAGCCTACCGGCGAGTTGTTGCGTGGTTGCTTATTGAAACCAGAATATGCCAGGGTGGCGCGGTAGCACTTTGAAACCAGTCCAGTCGTGCCCGCCACCAGGGAGCCCCACCCATGACCTCGCCCGTCCGCGCCACCACCCCCGGCCCCGCCTCCGACGCACCTCCACGCGGTCTGCCACCCGCCGCCGCCTGGCTCCTCTCCGTCGCCTGCGGCCTCGCCGTCGCCAACGTCTACTACTCGCAGCCCCTGCTCGACCTCATCGCCGAGGACTACGGCATCGACCCGGCCACCATCGGCCTCGTCGGCACCCTCACCCAGATCGGCTACGCCGTCGGCCTGCTGCTGCTCGTCCCGCTCGGCGACCACGTCAACCGCCGCACCCTGACCACCGCCCAGCTCGGGCTCTCCGTACTCGCCCTCGCCGCCGTCGCGCTCGCCCCCTCCGCGCCGCTGATGCTCGCCGCGATGGCCGCCGTCGGCGTCCTCGCGGTGGTCGCCCAGGTCGTCGTCGCGTACGCGGCCTCGCTCGCCGCCCCCGCCGACCAGGGCCGGGTGGTCGGCACCGTCACCAGCGGCATCGTGGTCGGCATCCTGCTCGCCCGGACCGTCGCCGGCACCATCGGCGACCTGGCCGGCTGGCGCGCCGTCTACGTGGTGTCCGCCGTCGCCACCGGCGCGATGGCCCTCGCCGTCGCCTTCGCCCTCCCGGCCGAACGACGCCGGCCGACCGGGCGGATCGGCTACCTCCGGCTGATCGGCTCGGTGTTCACGCTCTTCGCCGAGGAGCCCGTGCTCCGCACCCGGGCGGTCCTCGCGCTGCTCACCTTCACCTCGATCACCGTCCTGCTCACCCCGATGGTGCTCCCGCTCGCCGCCCCGCCGTTCAACCTCAGCCACACCCAGATCGGCCTCTTCGGCCTGGCCGGCGCCGCCGGAGCCCTGGGCGCCGGCCACGCGGGCCGCCAGGCCGACCGCGGCCGGGCCGAACGCACCGCCGGCATCGGCCTGTCGGCCATGCTCGCCGCCTGGATCCCGGCGGTCCTGCTGCCGCACTCGGTGTGGTGGCTGGTGCTCGCCATGGTGGTGATCGACTACGGCCTGCAGTCCGTGCACGTGGTCAACCAGCACTTGCTGTACCAGGTCCGCCCCGAGGCACAGAGCCGGCTCACCGCCGGGTACATGCTCCTCTACTCCGCCGGCTGCGCGGCGGGCGCGATCGGCTCCACCGTCGTCTACGACCACTGGGGCTGGACGGCCGTCTGCCTCCTCGGCGCGGCCACCAGCCTGGCCGCACTGCTCTACTGGCTCGCCGAGAACAGGAATTGACGAAGGATCAGAACACCACCTCCCCCTGGGGCGCCGACACCGCGTCGCGGGGCGGGTATCGTCCGGCCCATGAAGGCAGTGCTACGCCGGGTGTGGTCCCTTCCGTTGGCGGGCGCGGTGGTCTCGCTGCTGGTGCTCTGCTGGAGCCTGTTCGCCGCGTCCGCGCAGTGGCGGGCCGCGAACCGCATCGACGCCGCTCCGCTGCGGGTGGACGGGACGGTCAGCGCGGCGGCCCTGCGCAAGGGCGGCTGGCTCTACACCGTCACCTACCGGGTGGGGGACCGCGCCTACCGCACGACGGCGCTCGGCCTCAAACGGGTCGGGCGGCCGCGCGTCGGGATGACCGTCCCCCTGGAGGCGGCGGCGGACGACCCGGCCACGGTCCGCGTGGCCGGTGACCGCTACCCCAACGACGACATGCCCGCGACCTACGTGCTGGCCGCGGTGGGCGCCACCGCCGTCCTGCTGTGGCTGGTCGGCCTGCTCGTACGGCGGGCCCGGGACTGGACTCCCCACCCGTGACGGCCGGTTCGGCCACCGGGCCCGGTTCGCCCACCGCCTCGCGTGGACTCACCGAGCGGCGCCCGCCGCCCCGTCAGTCCACGCAGGGGATGCCGCCGGCCTTGACGGCGGGGCCCTGCATGGGGAGGCCGGCGGCGGGGTCGGTGGCCGCGTCGGTCGGTGCGATGGCGGCGGCGGAGGGGCTGGGGGTGCGGGTGGCGGCGAGGGTGACGACGATGTGGCCGGGCGCGACGGCGGCGGCCGCGGTGGCGGTGACGCCGTAACGGGTGGCGAGCTGCTGGGCGTCGGCCTTGGCACCGCTGCCGTAGGTGACGGTGGTGGCCCTGGTCCTGGCGGCGGCGTCGCCGATCTTCCCCGGCTGGTAGCCGAGTTCGGTGAGGGCCTTGGACTCGGCGGCGGCCACCCCGGCGCCCGCGACGGCGTTGACGTCCGCGACGGCCTTGGTCGCGGTCGGGGAGGCGGCGGACGGCGAGGGGGTGGCGGTCTCGGTGGCCGCCTCGGTGGCCGCCTCGGTGGGCGCCGGGGCGGCCGGGACGGGGGCCGGCTCGCGGTTGAACAGCTGCCGGACGATCTTCTTGATCAGCTCCGGGTTGACGGTGTTGACCTCCTGGCCGCCGACGGTCTTGAACCCGGTGATCGGCAGGGTGTTGAACTCGACGTTCCCACCGGTGAGGTTGGGCGCCTGCTGGGCGAAGTCGAGGATGTTCCACTCGTTGTCGATGACGACGTCCTTCTTCACCACCCCGAAGAGCTTCTGCATCTGCCCGAAGTCGTTGAGGATGCCCTGCTGTTTGAGCCGGTACTCGACGGAGGAGATGAACGCCTGCTGCCGGTGGGTGCGGTCGAGGTCGCCGTTGGCGAGGTGGTGGCGCTGGCGGACGAAGGAGAGGGCCTGGGCGGCGTTGAGGGAGCTGATGCCGGCGGGGAGCTTGAGGCCGGTGCCGCCGCCTTCGTGGGTGGCGGTGCGGGCGGTGATCGGATCGTCGACGGGGTGGTTGAGGCAGACCTGGATCGGCTCGACGGCCTTGGCGATGTCGTAGAAGCCGATCAGGTTGACCTCGGCGAAGTGGTCGATCGGGACGTCGAGGAAGCTCTGCACGGTCTGGATCGTGGCGGAGCGCCCGGCTTCGCGGCTCTGCCGTTCCAGGTCGGCCTTGGAGAGCCCCTTGCCGGCGAGCTTCTGCTCGGCGGCCACCTTGGCGATGCCGTAGGCCTCCTTGATCTTGTGCATCTTGCCGTCGGCGCCGGCGGTCTGCACGTAGTCGTCGCGCGGGACGGACAGCGCGGTGACCTTGCCGCCGTTGGCCGGGATGTGCAGGACGATCAGGGCGTTGGTGTTGTAGCCGCCGATCTCGCTGGACCCGGCGTGCAGTTCGTCCTCGACGAACTGCTTGGGCAGGTCGTTGCCGTCCATGTCCTTGCGGCTGTCGAGGCCGATCAGCAGCAGGTTGACGGACTTGTCGAGGTGGGGCGGGGCGTTCTTCTTGGCCTCGCTCAGCGCGGTGGACTTGGTCATGCCGTCGTCCAGGCTGCGGTACTCGTACCAGGTGAAGCCGCTGGCGCCGAGGACGGCGATGGAGACGGTGCAGGCGAGGGTGCGCCCGGCGACGGTGATCGGGGCGGCGCCACGGCGCGGGGCGCGGCCGCGCGGGCGGTCGGCGCGTTCAGCCACGACGGCTCCTTCCGGTCGGGGTGCCCGCACTGCGGGGTCGTCGGCGGTCGAGCGCGGCGCGGACCGCGACGACCAGCAGCGCGGCCGCCACCGCCGCCGCCATCACCGGGAACGCCCCCACCACCCACCGCAGCGCGCCGGTGCCGAGTTGCTTGCCCTGGTAGGCGTCCCGGTTCGCCAGGTACTCGATGCCGGCGGCGCCGAGCAGCACCACGAGCGGGGCGGCGGTGACGACCCACCAGCGGCCGGCCCGGCTGCACAGCGCCGCCGCGGCGCCCGTCCCGCCAACCGCACCGACCGCGAAGAGCACGCCGACGCCGGGGCCGCCGAGCTCGTCCGCGACGCCGCCGAGGACGGGCAGGCCGACGGCGGTGAGCAGCACCGGCAGCCGGCCGCCCCGGCGGGCCTGCGGGCGGCGGCGGGAGGCCGCGGCCCGCTGGGGGCGGACGGCGGGCGGTGCGGCGGGGTCCGCCGCGTCGGCCGCGCGCGAGCGCTGCGCGGGCAGGGCGGGGTCCTCGGTGCGCGGTCCCGCGTCCTGGTACGGCGTTCTCGCCCGCTGCCCGGCCATGCGCACTTCCCTCGCTCGTTTCGGCTGCCGCGGCGCGTGCGCGCCGCTGTGCGTGCCGGGACGTGTTCCGTCCTGGTGGCGGTTCCCACCTTCTACAGGGATGTAGAAGGTGGGCTGGAGCATACAAACCCATTTCAGCAAAGTCACCCGCCGTCCTCCGGTAGCGGCCGAGCGCCCGGTGGGCCGTCGTTAGGATGGTCATGATCCCCGCCACGTCGGCACACCATCAGGAACGCGTCAGAGGAGCAGAGCGTCACCATGTTTGAGAGTCTGAAGAACCTCGCGGACAAGGCCACCGACCTCGCCCGCGAGCACAGCGACGTGCTCGGGCAGGGTCTGGACAAGGTCGGCGACGTGATCGACAACCGCACGGACGGCAAGTACAGCGGCCAGATCGACACCGGCGTGGAGAAGGCCAAGGGCTTCCTGCGCAACCTCGACGGCGAACAGAAGCCGGCCGAGTAGCCTGCCACCGGGCACGATCGCCAGCACGACGGTCGAACAAGGGCACGGGCGGACGGGGAGGGGTCGGCAGCGGTGAGCGAGGAGCAGAAGGGGTCGCGCTGGGGGCGCTGGCTGGTCGTCGGCGTACTCGTCGCGGCCGGGTGGGGCATCGTCCACGGCGGTGACCACCCCACCACGGCGACGTCCGGCGCCACCCCGTCCGCGACCCCCTCCCCGGACGGTGCCGCGCCCTCCGCGTCCGCACCGGCCTCCGCCGCGCCGTCGAAGCCGTCCGGCCGCTACGACCCCGCCGACTACGCGGCCCCGGTGCGCCAGTACGCCGCCGAGGCCGGGGTCAACCCGCAGCTGCTGATGGCGATCCTCTACAACGAGTCGTACAAGCCGCACGACCCGGAGCTCGAACGGGCCTGGCAGCGCAGCAAGCCCGAAGCCTCGTTCGGCATCGCCAACATGCACCGCGCCGCCTTCGACGACACCAAGCCCGGCCGCCCCTTCGCCGCCCGCCAGTGGGAGGAGCTGCCGGACGACCGCAACCTGGCCGTCCAGGCGGCCGCCTGGCACCTGCACGACCTGGCCGGGCAGCTTCCGGCGCGCCCCGGCGCGCCGCTGAACCGCGACGAGCTCCTCGCCCTCGGCTACAACGCCGGCGCGGGCAACATGCTGGCCTTCGCGCGGGGGGTCAAGGTGGGCGCCCAGGCGCAGTCCTACCTCGACCGGCTGCACGACAACTGGGCCAAGTCCGGCACGGCCGTCCAGTAGCGCGGCCCCCGGGCCCTGGAGAGCGCGGGCGCCCCCGCAGGCGCCCGCGCCGGGGGGTCAGCTGGCGTCGAGGCGGGCGGCCCACTTCGCGCGCCAGGCCAGCGCGTCGGCGACCCCCTCGGCGATGCCCCGCCGCGGCTGCCAGCCGAGCAGTTCGCGGGCGGTGTCGACGGCGGCGTAGCAGCCGATCACGTCACCGGGCCGGGGGCCGGCCTCGCGGACGTCGAGCGTCACGCCGACGGCCTGCTCGAAGGCGGCGATCAGTTCGCGCACGGTGGTGCCGTCGCCCGTGCCGACGTTGATGACCCGGTAGCGGTCCTCGGCGCCCTCGGCGATCACCTGGTCGAAGCGGACCAGCGCCGCGACGTGCGCCTCGGCGAGGTCCCGCACGTGGACGTAGTCGCGGATGCCGGAGCCGTCCCTGGTCGCCCAGTCGACGCCGGTGACGGTGAACGGGGTGCCGTTGGTGTGCGCCTCGATCAGCTTGCCCAGGGCGTGGGTGGGGTTGAGGTCCTGGAGGCCGGTGCGCAACCGCGGGTCGGCGCCGATCGGGTTGAAGTAGCGCAGGGCGATGACCCGCTGCCGCTCGGCGCCCTCCCCCCGGGTCCAGTCCTGGAGCACCTGCTCCATCATCAGCTTGGTGCGCGCGTAGGGGCTGTTGGCCTCGACCGGGCTGCTCTCGTCGACCCGCGCGTCCGGGGTGGGCGCGTAGATGGAGGCGGAGCTGCTGAAGACGACGCGGGTGCAGCCGTGGCGCTGAAGGGCGTCGAGCAGTTCGACGGTCTTGCCGACGTTCTCCCGGTAGTAGTACAGCGGCCTGGCCACCGAATCCGGGACGACGATCCTGGCCGCGCAGTGCACGGCGGCGTCGATGTCCGGGTGCTCGGCGAAGATCCGGTCGAGCAACGCCGCATCGGCGATGTCGCCCTGGTAGAACACCTTGCCCTCGACGAACTCGGCCCGGCCCTTGGACAGGTCGTCCAGGATGACCGGGGTGATGCCCTGGTCGAGCAGGGCGAACGCCACCGAACTGCCGATGAATCCCGCGCCGCCGGTGATCAGGACCTTCTTCATGCGCGGACGCTCCCTTGCGGTCGGCCGGGCGCCCGGTGGCGCCCGGTGACTTCTGGGACGGTGGTTCGCGCTCGATGGTTCCGCCTGCGGATCCCGCGGCGCCGGGCCGTACGCCTGGCCGTACGCCTAGCCGTGCGCCGGGCCGAATGCCTCGTCGATGCTGCGCGGCTCCGTGCGCGGCTGCCGGTTGAGCCGGTGGCGCTCGATGGAGGAACGCCGGTAGACCTCCTTGCGGGCCCGCATGATGTTGCCCAGGGGGGCGTGCTCGGCGGTGACCCGCCAGGGCGTGAAGGACAGCGCGTCCATCCGCTCCAGATTCTCCGGGCCGGAGATGTCCTGCCGCGGCAGCCGCAGCCTGGCCACGGTGACGGATGGCGAGAGCTGCTCGGGCCACTCCACGGTGGTGTCCTCCACCGGCATGCGCTCCAGGTCGGTGCAGAGCTGGACCTGGATGTCGAAGGCGTAGGGGCGCTCCTGAAGCTCGGCTTGCAGGGCCGGTCGGAAGACCTCCGCCGCCGAGGCCGGGTCGATGGCGCGCCGAACCACCGCGGCGGCGAAGGCCGGGTCGGGGGTGATGCGCACCTTGGCGATGTAGTCCCCGTGCCTGACCGCTCCCATGGTCCAGTAGCTCGACAGCAGGACGTTGACCGGGGGGATCTTCGACAGGCGGACGAAGGCCAGGAATTCGTCCCACGCCCAGTCGTCCTGGTCCAGCGTTCCCTTTCCGGTCACGAAATCGGTGAAGAAGCGATGTGCTCCGGGTCGGCCCTGAGAGAAGTAGGCGGGCGCGTTCAGGAACAAGTCCTGGATGAACAGGTAGTGCTCGACCGTATTGCAGAAGAAGATCGGCGCGTTGATGTTGGCGTAGTCGAATGTGCCGGTGTCCGGTTCGTCTTCCAGCAGGGTCGGGCCAGCGATGTCGAAGATCTTCAGCGCCAGTCCGGTGGCGCTGCCCAGTCGCGCGTCGGCTCCGGCGTGAGGCGAACCGTTGGAGAAGCGGATGAGCGCATCGTGGGTGCCCGGAGTCGCGTAGATGCCCTGGGCGTACTCGGGGGGAAGCCCGTCCAGGATCTCCACCTGCCCCCGGACCAGCCCGTAGCCCTTGGCGTGGGCGTCGCGAAGGGCCCGGCCGGTGCCACCGGCGCCGACCGACTCGCCGATGTAGCTCTCGGTCTTTTCAATCACCGTCTGCAGGTCGCGGTCGAAATGCGGATCGTCGTCTTCGACATCCGGCGTGTAGGGGACGAACTGCGCTGCCATGGATTCGACCTCTCCTCCGAGCGTAGTGAGGTCCGAGGGGCGGAGATCTCCCTCAGCCCTCCGACTCCGCGAGCCAGCGCAGGGCGCGCAGGCCCGGCAGGAAGCAGTACTCGCCGCCGCGGGTGACCACGAAGCTGGGAAGGTTCTGCAGGCGGCGCCGGATCGGCTTCTCCGGGATGGTGGCGCTGCCGGTCCCGTCGTGATGCCCGGCTACCGGGTCCTTCTCGCCGGGGTAGCCGATGAAATTGCCGTCGTTGACCCACTCGGCCTTGATGAATTCGAACTGCCGCTCAAGATGGGCTCCGATGAAGACGCCGACGAGGCCCCGGTCGGCGCCGTCGTCCTCCAGCACGCCCTCCGGCAGCGGCGGGCCGTAGGTGGTGCCGCGGCGGATGAGGCGGTGCATCCGTGCGTCGCCGATGATGGTGGCATCGCGGGGGTTGTTCCGCCGGATGTGCGCACCGGCGGGGCACCGGAAGCCGCGATCGTCGTTCTCCCGGTACAGGAAGTCGTTCACGCGGTGCGGATCCGCCGCCAGCTCCGGATCGTCGTGCTCCGGCGCCAGGGTCAGTGGCGCCCCGCTGGGCCAGCGCCCGACCATCTTCGCCGCCAGGAGTGCCTCCTCCTCGGCGCTGGAGCTGTTCGCCCGCAGGTACCGGCGCCAGGCCGCCACATCGGTGTGGATCTTGCGCACGGCCACGTAGGTCCCGTTGCGCCCCAGCACCTCGGGGCTGGGCATCGGCGGCAGGCTGCCGGTCTCGTCGGCGTAGCCGAGGATGAACTCGCCGGCCTTGATGGGGACTTCCTGCGGGTTGGAGCCGGGCAGTCCGACGCCCTCGATGTTCGGATGGCTGATGCCGTCGCGGAAGCCGAAAGTGGTGCGCCCGGTCGGAAGCTGATGGACGTCCTGCTGCCAGATCACCTGGACACCGGGCGTGTCCTGGAAGGCGACGCGGGCCCGCTCCAGTTCCCGGTCCAACTGCGCCGCATCGGAGGCGAGGGCGCTCAACGCGATGTGGACGTCGCCCGTTCCGAACGGTGCCTCCCAGTGGGCCGGGCCGCTCTCGCCCACGTCACCGATCAGCTCCGCCCGAGCGGCCATGCCCTCACGAAACGCCTGCGGAAAGCTTTCCAGCGACTCCTGAGGCACCCCCAGGGCCCTCAGCCCCTGGTACGTGAAGGCCACCGCCACCCAGGCGCCCCGGTTCGGGTCCACGCTGGGCAGACCGCCCGAGGTCAGCGGGAGTAACCGCCGCAGCAGGGCACGCCCGGCGTGGCGGTCGTCGACGCGCAGGAAGACGAACTTTCCCTGGTACGGAACCGGCCGGGGACGCAGGGCCCCGCTCTGGACGTCGTCGATCTCTACGCCCGCATCGGCTGCGCTGCTGCTGTCCGCCGTGTTCATGCCTGCCTCTGCCTCCGTATCGGTTCCTGTATCGGTTCCTGTATCGGTTCCTGTATCGGTGTCTGTCCGGCTGCTAGGCCGCGGCTTCCTCCAGCAGCTTCTGGAAGGCGGGCGTCGCCAGCAGCTCCGCGTTGGCCGGGTTCTCCAGTGCCGCCCGGAACTCGGGGGTGTCCAGCACCGCCTGGAACGCCTCGTTCACGCGCTGGTCCTTCCAGATCTGCTGAACGGTCAGATCGGGGTAGGAGCTGACGAAGACACCCGCGGGTTCCTGGTGAGCGACGAACCAGTCCTTCGCCCCCGGATCGCTGACGCCGGGGAACCCTTCGCTGTGCGCGAAGACCCTGTCGAAGTTCGCTCCGACCGCCGTCTTGCCGAAGTCGTCGATGTAGGTGTCCCAGGAGCCGTCGAAGACGCTGGCGAACATGAACCGGGTGTCGTTGTCGAAGATCACATGACGTGCGTCGTGCAGGGTGCCGATCTGGCGCAGCGCCGCGCGGTTCCCCTCGTCAACCGACGTGGCGGCGATCTTGGCGAGGTCCTCCCGCAGCGCGTCCGCATGGCCCGGCTTAATCTTGGTGAAGACCGTGAACTCGCCACAGACCCCGTCTTTCCTGCCCGGACGCTCGGGTTGAGCCGGCCGGGTTGCACCTGTCGTTGCGGTCATCGTGAGAGCCTCCTGCCGCGGATCGGTGCGAGGGGCGCCAAGCGCCCGAAACGAGGCGCCATCGCCCTCACCCTCAATCCTGGCCGCCTGCGCACCGCCTCGCACATCCGGCCCGGGACGAGGTGATCACCCGGGGTGGCTTCACCCGAGCGCTCCGAGAAGCTCCGGAGGACAGGTTCGCGAGGGCGCAGGAAAATGGAACCGGGAGCTGCCGATCCGGTCGTCGTCACGTTCTCGGGCAACCCGATCGCGGCCCTGACCCTCATCTGGAGGCAAGCATGGGCAAAGTCCTCGGCGACGTCCTGGGGCTTGCGGCCGGTGTCGCGATCAGCCCGCTCCCGATCATCGCCATCATCCTCACCCTCGCCACGCCCCGGGGACGTCTCAACGGATCGCTCTTCGCCGTCGGCTGGATCCTGGGACTCTCGGCACTGGGCGCGGTGATGCTGGCCATCGCCTCCCCCGCGGGTGCCTCCGCCCACGATCACCCGGCCACCTGGGTGGGAGTCCTCAAGCTCGCTCTGGGCGTGCTCCTCCTCCTCTTCGGCGCCCGGCAGTGGCACCGGCGCCCGGTGGATGCCTCGCAAGCTCAGCTGCCGAAGTGGATGGGCGCGATCGACCGCCTCACGCCGCTCAAGGTGTTCGGACTCGGAACGGCCCTGGCCGCGCTCAACGTCAAGAACGCCCCGCTGACCATCGCCGCAGGCGCCGCGATCGGCTCGACCGGACTACCGGTCGGGCAGCAGATCGCGTCGCTGGCGATCTTCGTCCTGATCGCCTCCCTCGGCCTGCTGGCCCCACTGGGAGTCTTCCTGCTCGGAGGAGAGCGAGCGAAGACCACGCTCGGCGGCTGGAAGGACTGGGCAGCCCAGCACAACGTCGCCGTGATGGCGGCCCTGTTCTTCGTTCTCGGGCTGAAACTGCTCGGAGACGGCATCTCCATCCTCACCTCCTGACCACCTCCTGACCGGCGTGGCGGTGCGGTCCGGTCAGCTGGGCGGGCAGCGCGGGCACCGGCCGCGACTGCATCGGCGCGGACGGTGGCCGCAACCCCGACCTCCCGGGGTCAGAACACCTAGTGCCGGGGGCGGCGGCGGAGCCAGAAGCCGGTGGCGACCAGCACGACGGCCGCGACGGCGGTGCCGATGGCGGCCCAGGTGGCGGCGTCGGGTGTGGTGTCGGAGCGGGTGTCGCGGGCGACGGCGCGGGCCCGGGCGGCGCTCTCGGCGGCCAGCGGGGCGGTCGGGGCCGCAGGCGTGGGCGTGGGAGCGGGCGCTGGTATGCCGCCGGAGGCCCCGGCCGTCGCCCCCGGCAGCGGAGGATCGCTGCTCACCGTGGCCTCGACGTCGAGTTCGCCCTCGCCGTGCCCCGGCGAGGGGAACGCGCAGTCGACGCTCACCCGCCAGTGCCCGGCCGGGAGGATCTCCCGGGTGGTGTACGTCCCCGGCTCGCCCAGGACGGCGACCAGGCGCCAGGGGCCGACCGTGCGCCCGTCCGTGGCCGTCGCGGCCAGCGTGCCGGTGAACTCCCCGGTGACCGGGTCGTGGTCGTTCTCCCAGGTGGCGACGGTACTGACGTGGCCGTTCCGCTGGCCGGAGACGTCCAGGTGGACGGTTTCGCCGTGGGCGGCGACCGGCACGGCGGCGGGCAGCACGGCCGCACCGGCGAGGGCGAGGGCGACGACGAGGGGTCGGGTTCGCATGGCGGGAAATCCTCGTGAGGGGTGAGGGGCAGGAAGCGGTGGTGCCGGGTGCGGGCGCCGCCGCCGCCTCGGCCTCCGACACCGCGCAGTGCCAGCAGACCGTCACCGTCCAGCCGAACACCACGTACACCCTGTCCGGCTTCGTCCGCG
>NZ_JBIVAX010000050.1:0-52139 GCF_044745805.1 Kitasatospora sp. NPDC086801 | reverse complement strand
GGTTACATTCCGAACCCGGAAGCTAAGCCTTACAGCGCCGATGGTACTGCAGGGGGGACCCTGTGGGAGAGTAGGACGCCGCCGAACAATCATTCGAGAGAAGCCCCCGCCGGGTGAACCTGGCGGGGGCTTTTCTGTTGTAGGGTCAACGTGCATTGTCGTCACACGGGACAGGAGGCCCCCGGGTGGAGGTCCAGGAGACGCGGGTCCAGACCGATCGCGTCCTCACCATCCCCAACCTGCTCAGCATGGGCCGGCTGGTCGGTGTTCCGCTTTTTCTCTGGCTGATTCTCTGGCCGGTTTTCGACGGCCCCAACAACAATGGTTGGGCGCTGCTGATCCTGATGCTGAGCGGTGTCAGCGACTACCTCGACGGGAAACTCGCGCGGCGATGGGGGCAGGTCAGCCGGGTGGGGCAGCTGCTCGATCCGCTGGCGGACCGGCTCTACGTGCTGTCCACGTTGGTCGGTTTGACCTGGCGTGAGATTCTTCCGTGGTGGGTGACGGCGATTCTGCTGGCCCGGGAAGTGTTTCTCGGCGCGCTGCTGCCCATTTTGAACCGGCACGGTTACGGGCCGCTTCAGGTGAGTTTTCTGGGGAAGGCCGCGACCTTCAATCTGATGTACGCGTTTCCGCTTCTCCTGCTCGGCAGCGTGGACAGCTGGATCGCGCGGCCGGCCGAGGTGGTGAGCTGGGCCTTCATCTGGTGGGGGACCACATTGTACTGGTGGGCCGGTATTCTTTACGCGGTTCAGGCCCGGCGGATCACCCGTGCGGGCTCGACGGGCTCCGCGTCCGCAGTCTGAGACGTGATCTGAGAGAAGTCCCACGCCGTATCGGTGCGTCGGACGATACCTTCCGGGTAGGGATCCCTCTGGAACGGTTTGATGGACCTCTGTAGGTCCACCACCGCAAAGGAGGACGCACCCGTAATGAAAGCCGTTGTCATGGCAGGGGGCGAAGGAACCCGACTCCGCCCGATGACCTCCAGCATGCCGAAGCCGCTGCTTCCGGTCGCCAACAGGCCGATCATGGAGCACGTGCTTCGGCTGCTGAAGCGGCACGGCCTCTCCGACACCGTCGTCACCGTCCAGTTCCTGGCCTCACTGGTCAAGAACTACTTCGGTGACGGCGAGGACTTGGGCATGCATCTGACCTATGCCCACGAGGAGACGCCGCTAGGCACCGCGGGGAGTGTCAAGAACGCCGAGGACGCGTTGAAGGACGACTCCTTTCTGGTGATCTCCGGTGACGCACTGACCGACTTCGACCTCTCGGAATTGATCGACTTTCACCGCAGCAAGAACGCGCTGGTCACCGTCTGTCTCACCAGGGTGCCGAATCCCCTCGAGTTCGGTATCACGATCACGGACGACGACGGGCGGGTCGAGCGCTTCCTGGAGAAGCCGACCTGGGGGCAGGTCTTCTCCGACACCGTGAACACCGGTATCTACGTGATGGAACCCGAGGTCTTCGACTACGTCGCAGCGGGTGAGTCCGTCGACTGGTCGAGTGACGTCTTCCCGCAATTGTTGAAGGAGGGCAAGCGGGTCTACGGCTACGTCGCCGAGGGTTACTGGGAGGACGTGGGCACCCACGAGAGCTACGGCAAGGCCCAGGCGGACGTCCTGGAGGGCAAGGTCGACGTCGAGATCGACGGATTCGAGATCTCGCCGGGCGTCTGGGTGGCCGAGGGCGCGGAGGTGGACCCGGAGGCCGTGCTCCGCGGGCCGCTGTACATCGGGGACTACGCCAAGGTCGAGGCCGGCGTCGAGATCCGTGAGCACACCGTGCTCGGCAGCAACGTGGTGGTCAAGCGTGGTGCGTTCCTCCACAAGGCGGTCGTGCACGACAACGTGTACATCGGGCCGCAGAGCAATCTGCGCGGCTGCGTGGTCGGCAAGAACACCGACGTGATGCGGGCGGCCCGGATCGAGGACGGTGCGGTGATCGGGGACGAGTGCCTGATCGGCGAGGAGTCGATCATCGGGGCGAACGTCCGCGTCTACCCGTTCAAGACCATCGAGGCCGGCGCCGTCGTCAACACGTCGGTGATCTGGGAGTCCCGCGGCCAGGAGCACCTGTTCGGTGTCCGCGGCGTGTCGGGGATCCTGAACGTCGAGATCACCCCGGAGCTGGCCGTTCGGCTGGCCGGCGCGTACGCCACGACGTTGAAGAAGGGGGCGACCGTCACCATTGCGCGTGACCACTCGCGTGGTGCGCGTGCGCTCAAACGGGCGATGATTTCGGCGCTGCAGACGTCCGCCATAGACGTCCGCGACCTGGAGAACGTGCCGATGCCGGTGGCCCGGCAGCACACCGCGCGGGGGAGCGCGGGAGGGATCTTCCTGCGGACCACGCCGGGGGTGCCGGACTCGCTGGACATCCTCTTCTTCGACGAGCGCGGGGCCGACCTCTCGCAGGCCGGGCAGCGCAAGCTGGACCGCGTGTACGCGCGCCAGGAGTACCGGCGGGCCTTCCCCGGTGAGATCGGGGACCTGACCTTCCCGTCCAGCGTCTTCGACTCCTACGCGGGCAACCTGCTGCGGGCCGTCGACACCACCGGGGTCCGGGAGGCCGGGCTGAAGGTGGTCGTGGACACCGCGCACGGCAGCGCCGGCCTGGTTCTGCCGAGCATCCTCGGGCGGCTCGGGGTGGAGGCGCTGACCGTCTCCAGCGGGCTGGACGAGGCGCGGCCGACGGAGGACGCGGAGGAGCGGCGGGCCGGGCTGGCCAGGCTCGGTGAGCTGGTGGCCTCCTCCAGGGCGGCCTTCGGCGTCCGCTTCGACCCGGTCGGCGAGCGGGTTGCGTTCGTCGACGAACTGGGCCGGGTGATCGACGACGACCGGGCGCTGCTGGTGCTGCTGGACCTGGTCGCGGCCGAGCGGCGCAGCGGGCAGGTGGCGCTGCCGGTGACCACGACCCGGATCGCCGAACAGGTCGCCGCGTACCACGGCACCCAGGTCATCTGGACCACGACGACGCCGGACGACCTGGCGAAGGCGGCCGCCACCGAGGGCACGGTGTTCGGCGGGGACGGACGCGGCGGTTTCGTGGTGCCGGAGTTCAGCGGGGTGCTGGACGGGGCCGCCGCCTTCGTGCGGCTGGTCGGCCTGGTGGCGCGGACCCAGCTCACGCTGAGCCAGATCGACGCGCGCATCCCGCAGGCGCACATCCGTCGCCGGGACCTCGCGACGCCGTGGGCGGCCAAGGGGATGGTGATGCGCTCGGTGGTCGAGGCGGCCGGCAGCCGGCGGCTGGACACCACCGACGGCGTCCGGGTCGTCGAGGCGGACGGGCGTTGGACGCTGGTGCTGCCGGACCCGGCCGAGGCGACCACCCACCTGTGGGCGGAGGGCCCGGACGACGAGGCCACCGAGGCACTGCTGGACGAGTGGGCGGCGGTGGTCGACGGGGCCGGGCGGTGATGACACCGGCCTGATCGTCCGACGGTGCTGACGGTCGGGGCGCGCGGTGTGGTCCGCGCGCCCCGCTGTCCGTTTTCACACTGTTCGCAGTGATCCGTCACTTTGTGTCGTGTGTGCAGCTCAAGGGGTGTGCGCGGGCCCCTTCGCCGACGTGGGACGATGGTCCGCATGCCAGCGACGCCGACGCCGAGTGCCCCGAACGGACGGTACGACCGCCCGGACGCCTCGATGTCCCTGCTGACCAACGTGATGGACCACAGCCTGGACGAGGGCTACGCGGAGGCGGCCGCGGCGCGGGGCGGAGACCACGACAGCCGGATACCCAGGACGGCCCGCGGTCTGCTCACGCTGGGCGCCGGGCTGGCCCTGGCCGGGGCCGTGGTGACGGTCGGCGCGGTGAACGCGCACAAGGCGGAGCCGACGCTGGCCAAGGAGCGGGACGCGCTGATCCACCGGATCAATGACACCAACGGCTCGGCCGACCGCCTCCAGCAGGAGGTCCAGGAGCTGCGGCGCAGGGTGGAGAGCACGCAGCAGCAGGCGCTCGCCACGGGTGACGGAGACCAGGGCGACCTGACCGGCGCGGTGGGCCTGGGGGAGGTCACGGGGCCGGGCGTCAAGCTGGTCCTGGAGGACGCGGCGGGGACCGGCAGCGGGGGGAACGTCGACCCGCGGGCCGGGCAGGGCTTCTCCAACAGTGGCCGGCTGCGGGACCGCGACCTGCAACTGGTGGTGAACGGCCTGTGGGGATCCGGCGCGGAGGCCGTGGCGATCAACGGTCAGCGGCTCACCGCGCTCTCCGCGATCCGGGCCGCGGGCGAGGCGGTGCTGGTGGACAACCGGCCGCTCGTCCCGCCGTACAACATCCAGGCGATCGGGGACGGGCCGAAGCTCCTCACCGCCTTCGAGAGCGACATGGCCGGGCAGTACCTGCGGTTGCTCCAGGAGAAGTACGGCATCAAGTCGACCATGTCCGCGCAGAAGACCCTGACGCTGCCGGCCGCGGTGGGCGTGACGCTGCGGACCGCCCAGCCGGTCACACCGGAGGCCTCGTCCTCGGCGTCCCCGGCGGCGGTCCAGGTCACCCCGACCCCGACGCCGTCACCCACGGCCGGAACCTCCGGGAGCCCGAGCGCGTCCGTTTCACCGTCCGCGGGCACCGGGCGGCGCACGCCGAGCGGATCCGCGAAGACCACGACAGCCCACTCGTCCACGACGGCCCCGACCGGGTCGTCGTCCGCAGGGACAGGAGCAGCTAGACCGTGATTGCCGTACTGGGTCTCGTGATCGGGGTGGTCGTCGGACTCTTCGTCCAGCCCGAGGTGCCGGACGCCGTCGTGCCGTACCTGCCGATCGCGGTGGTGGCGGCGCTGGACGCCGTGTTCGGCGGCGTCCGGGCGATGCTGGACGGGATCTTCAACGACAAGGTGTTCATCGTCTCGTTCCTGTCGAACGTGGTGGTCGCGGCACTGATCGTCTTCCTCGGTGACCAGCTGGGCGTCGGCTCGCAGCTGTCCACGGGTGTCGTCGTCGTCCTCGGCATCCGCATCTTCTCCAACGCGGCCGCGATCCGGCGCCATGTCTTCCGCGCCTGAGTCGGGCCGCGGGGCGGCGGAGGAGCGCGCGGACGGCGGCGGGAAGGCGCTGGAGCGGGCTACCGAGGTGCCAGGGCCGGAGCCGGTGGTCGAGGCGGGCCCCGTCGAGCCGGCGGACGGCGCCGGGGAGGTCCAGGACGCCGGGAAGCCGGAGAAGCCCGAGAAGGCCGAGGGGCCCGCTGCGGCGGCGGAGGAGCCCGAGGAGCGGGCTGCGGCGAAGTCTGATGCTAAGCCTGAGCTTGAGGCCGAGGCGGCGCCCGAGCCCGTGGTGCGGCTCGCGAAGGCCGTGGAGCCGGAGTGCGAGCCTGAGCCTGAGCCCGAGCCCGCTGTGGAGCCGGTCGCGGTGGACCGCAGCGCGGGGCGGCGGCGCCTCAAGGCAGCCCTGTGGCCGCCGCGGATGTCGCGCGGGCAGCTGGTGGTGGCGCTACTGCTGTTCTCGCTGGGCCTGGGGCTGGCGATCCAGGTGCGGTCGACCAACGACCACCACAGCCAGCTCCGCGGAGCCCGCCAGGAGGACCTGGTGCGCATCCTCGACGAACTGGACAGCCGTCAGCAGCGTCTTCAGCAGGAGAAGGCGGAGTTGGAGCAGTCCCTGGCCAAGTTGGAGAACAGTTCCAACCAGGCCAAGGAGGCCCAGGAGCAGACCAGGAAGAAGGCGACGGAGCTCGGCGTGCTCGCCGGCACCGTCAAAGCCACTGGTCCGGGCATCGTACTCACGGTCGATGATCCCCAAGGGCAGGTGAAGGCAGATATGCTGCTGGACACCCTGCAGGAACTTCGAGCGGCGGGGGCGGAGGCGATTCAGATCAACGATGTGCGCGTGGTGGTCAACACCTACTTCACCGACGTGTCGGGCGGCGGGGTGCAGATCGACGGGAAGAAGGTCTCGCAGCCCTATCGGTTCACCGTCGTGGGGAACCCGCAGGATCTGACACCCGCGCTGAACATCCCGGGAGGTGTCGTCCGCACCCTGGAGAGCCACCAGGCGCGGGCGACGATCACCCAGCAGCAGAAGGTGGTCGTGGACGCCCTCGTGGATCTGAAGACGCCGCAGTACGCCAAGCCGGCTTCGAAGTGACGGGGCGCCCGACGAACGGCCCGTCACCTGCGGGCGGCACCCGGTGCGGGGCGCCGCCGTCGCGTGGGCGAGACTGGGTCGTACCAGTACGCACCGGAGCACCAACCGCAGTACCAACCATCGGAGTACCACTCCAGCAGGCCCGATCCGCAACCGGGCCCGCGACCTGTCCGAGGTTCTCACCCTGCCCCGCGGGCGGGTCTGTCACACGCAAGGGGATTCGCCCGTGAGTTTCTTCTCGAAGTTGTTCGGTCGTAACAAGGGTCGTGGCGCGGCCGGCGTCGAGGCGCCCACCGCGCGGCACCGCAGGCCCGAGGACGAGGCCGCCGTGCCGGGCATGCGCCCCGCCCCCGAGGCGGCGCCGTACGCCGAGCAGCAGCTGTTCCGGGGCGGCGGCGCCGCCCAGTACGCCGGGAATCCGGCGGGCTACGGCGCGTCGGTTGACCCTTCCGGCGACCCGCGCATAGGTTTCCCGTCAGGACCCTCAACCTCTGGTGGAGGGTTTGCCCCCGACCCGTACGCCGGGCACAACCCGTCGGGTGTGCCGCGCCAGGAGGCTGTGAACATGGCTGGCCCCACTCCGTGCCCCAGGTGCGGTAACCAGAACCCGGCCTCGGCCCGGTTCTGTTCCAACTGCGGTACGGCGCTGCGCGGCGGCCTGCTTCCGGAGGGGGCGGCGGAGACCACGTCGACCATCTCCATCTCCGGCCTGGAGTCGTACGACCCCAACACCACGACGGGCACCGGCGCCACGCCGGCCCTGTCGGCCGAGGTGCTGTCGGCGATCGACGCACTGCCGCCGGGCTCGGCCCTGCTGATCGTCCAGCGCGGTCCGAACTCGGGCAGCCGCTTCCTGCTGGACTCCGACGTCACCACGGCCGGCCGTCACCCGCAGGGCGACATCTTCCTGGACGACGTCACGGTCTCGCGGCGTCACGTGGAGTTCCGCCGGACGCCGGCCGGGTTCAGCGTCGCGGACGTCGGCAGCCTCAACGGCACCTACGTCAACCGGGAGCGGATCGACGAGGTGTCGCTGAACAACGGCGACGAGGTGCAGATCGGGAAGTACCGGCTGGTGTTCTTCGCCGGCCACAACCGGGGGTACTGAACCCAACGTCGGTAGGAGCCCGAGTGAGTACGAATACCCCTTCATCTTCTCTCGGGGCGGCCACCCCCGCACCGTCCGGTCCGCAGGCGGGCCGCGGCGGGCGCGGGGTGGTCGCGGGCCCCAGGCAGCCGGTCCGTCCGGACCGGCCGGGTGGGCGGCGGCGCGGCGACGAACTGCTGAGCATCGGCGCGGTGCTGACCTTCCTGCGCGACGACTTCCCCGAGGTCACCATCTCCAAGATCAGGTTCCTGGAGGCGGAGGGGCTGGTCGAGCCGCAGCGCACGCCCTCGGGGTACCGCAAGTTCAGCCCGGCCGACGTCGAGCGGCTGGCCTACGTCCTGCGGATGCAGCGTGACCACTACCTGCCGCTGCGGGTGATCCGCGAGCACCTCGACGCCATCGAGCGCGGTGAGGCACCGCCCGCGCTGCCCCCCTCCGCCGACACCCGGCCCGGGCCGCTGGAGGAGGCGGACCGGGAGCTGGTCGCCTCGGCCGACGTCCCGTCCGGAGTCCGGCTGGGGCGTGCCGAACTGCTGGCGGCCGCCGAGTCCGGGGAGCGCGAGCTGTCCGAGTGGGAGGCCTACGGGCTGGTCGCGCCCGGTCCGGACGGCGGGTACGACGGCGAGGCGCTGCAGGTGGCCCGGCTGGTCGCGGAACTCGGCCGGTACGGGCTGGAACCGCGGCACCTGCGGGCGATGAAGGCCGCGGCGGATCGGGAGATCGCGCTGGTGGAACAGGTGGTGGCGCCACTGCGCCGACACCGGAACCCGCAGACCAGGGCCCATGCCGAGGCTACCGCTCGGGAGCTGGCGACACTGTCCGTGCGGCTGCACGCGGCGATGGTCCAGGCCGGTCTGCGCAGCCGCGGATAGCGTCCCCGTGGGATTCCCGCGGGGCTCCTGCGGGGTGGCCGTCCAGACCCCGGGCGGCCGGGGTGCACCGCGCTGACCAGCGGCGTCGGCCCTGCGCTTTCATATCCGGGGCCTGAGCCATAGGGTTGCCTGTGTGAATGAGCTCGACGTCGTGGGTGTCCGAGTGGAGATGCCTTCCAACCAGCCGATCGTGCTGCTGCGGGAGGTCGGGGGCGATCGGTACCTGCCGATCTGGATCGGTCCCGGCGAGGCGACCGCGATCGCCTTCGCCCAGCAGGGCATGACGCCGGTCCGCCCGCTGACGCACGACCTCTTCAAGGACGTCCTGGAGGCGCTCGGGCAGCAGCTCACCGAGGTCCGGATCACCGACCTGCGGGAGGGCGTCTTCTACGCCGAGCTGGTCTTCACCGGCGGGGTCGAGGTGAGCGCCCGGCCGTCCGACGCGATAGCGCTGGCCCTGCGCACCGGCACGCCGATCTACGGGAGCGAGGAGGTGCTCGCCGAGGCGGGCATCGCGATCCCGGACGAGCAGGAGGACGAGGTCGAGAAGTTCCGCGAGTTCCTCGACCAGGTGTCGCCCGAGGACTTCGGGGGCAGCGGTCCGCAGTAGCGCGGACCGGATTTCCGTACAGGTCGGGCCGTTGTTTGGCTTGCCGTTTTGCCAAAAACCGTCGACCTACCCACACTAGGGGCACGAAAAACCACTCTCCTGAGTGATGTGGTTTGTCTGGCCCGGCGTGGCGATCGTTGACGGGTCATAGGGGACTGCCTACCGTCAGGAGTGGCTGTCCGGGTGACCGATGCCCGCAGTTCGGGTTGCCCGCAGCACCAGTGGACGGAGGTAGGCATGAGCAGCACCGGCGATGACGCGGCCGTGGGAGGCCTGTGCGCCGTGCACCTGCCGCGCACCGCTCGCACCGTGACGGACCTGCCCCGGGTGGGCAGGTTCCCGGCCGTGCAGCCGGGTCAGCCCGCGATCGAGCGGCTGGCCCCGACGTCCGAACTGATCGGCTACCGCGGTCCGACGGCCTGCGCGGCGGCCGGCATCACGTACCGCCAGCTGGACTACTGGGCCCGGACCGGACTGCTGGAGCCCAGCGTCCGTTCGGCGTACCCGGCCACCAGCCAGCGGCTCTACAGCTTCCGCGACATCCTGCTGCTGAAGATCGTGAAGCGGCTGCTCGACGCGGGCGTCTCGTTGCAGAACATCCGGGTGGCCGTCGCCCATCTGCAGGCCGCCGAGCAGGGCGACCTGGCCGGGATGACGCTGATGTGCGACGGCGCGACGGTGTACGAGTGCACCACGCCGCAACAGGTGATGAACCTGCTGAAGGGTGGTCAGGGGGTGTTCGGCATCGCGGTGGGAGCGGTCTGGCAGGAGCTGGAGCTCACGCTCGGGCGGCTGCACGGGGAGCGCACCGACACCGGCGAGACGCTGGTCGGCCACGACCCGTCGGACGAGCTGGCCCAGCGGCGCAACCGGGCGGTCTGAACGCAGAACTGACGAGGCCGCGGGGCCCGGCCGGGGACCCGCCCGGGCCCCCGCCCCCGCGGGGGGGCGGGGGGGGGGGGGGGGGGGCGGGGGGCCGGGGGGGGCACCGGGCGGGCCCCGCGGCCTCGTCGTTGCGCCTGGTGAGGGGCGATCGAGGGAGGGCACGTGAGGTTCGGCACCGGGATAGCGGAGCTGCTGCGGCGTCGGGGCGGGCTGCTGAAGGTCCGGCTTCGGCGGCGGCCCGTGCAGCGCAGGGCCTTCCAAGCGGCGACGGTGCTCTGCTCGTTGGCGCTGGCGCCGAGTGCCTGGTTGTGGTGCTCGGCCGGGGACCGGATCGGCACGGTCGCCAGCGTGCCGTCCGCGCCGGTCGCGGTGGTCTTCGGCGCCGGGCTGGACCAGGGCAAGCCGTCGCCGTACCTGGAGCACCGGCTGGTCGCGGCGCTGGACCTGTACCGGGCGGGGAAGGTGCAGGCGATCCTGGTGACCGGCGACAACGGTCGGGACAGCTATGACGAGCCGGACGCGATGCGGACCTACCTGATCGAGCACGGGGTGCCGGCGGTCCGGGTGGTGGGCGACTACGCGGGCTTCGACACCTGGAACTCCTGCACCCGGGCCCGGCGGGTCTTCGGGGTGGAGCGGGCGGTGCTGGTCAGCCAGGACTTCCACGTCCGCCGGGCGCTGGCCCTGTGCGAGGCGGCGGGCATCGACGCGTACGCGGTCGGGGTGCCGGAGCTGCACGACAGTACCTGGTTGTACGGCGGGCTGCGGGAGATCCCCGGGGCGGGCAAGGCGGCGGTCAACGCCTGGCTGCGGCCGGACCCGCTGTTCCTCGGCCCCGAGGAGGACGGCATCCCGAAGGCCCTGGCGGACGCCGCGAGGCGCTAGGGCCTGTCCGGCGCTCCCCGGGTTCGTCCGCATTGTCGGACCCGTGCGCGATGATCGGCGGGTGCGATCACTGCCGAGCATCATCCACCTCGACATGGACGCCTTCTTCGCGGCGGTGGAGCAGGCGGCCAAGCCGAGCCTGCGCGGCAAGCCGGTGGTCGTCGGCGGGCTCGGCGGGCGCGGGGTGGTCTCCACCGCCTCGTACGAGGCGCGGAAGTTCGGGGTGCACTCGGCGATGCCGATGGCGCAGGCGCGCCGGCTCTGCCCCAACGCGGCCTTTCTGAGCGGCCGCTTCGAGGCCTACCGGCAGGTCAGCGAGATCGTGATGCGCCTGCTGCGCGAGCTGTCGCCGCTGGTGCAGCCGCTCAGCCTGGACGAGGCCTTCGTCGACCTGGAGGCCGGCCCCTACGGTCCGGTGCTGGCGGAGGCCGACCACGAGACCGGGGAGCGGCTGGTGATCGCCCTGGCGGAGGACCTGCGGGCGGACATCCAGCGGCGCACCGGGCTGACCGGGTCGGTCGGGGCCGCCGGGTCCAAGCTGATGGCGAAGATCGCCTCCGAGCAGGCCAAACCGGACGGGCTGGTGCTGATCGAGCCCGGGCAGGAGCGGGCCGTGCTCGGCCCGATGCCGGTCCGGGCGCTGCCCGGGATCGGGCCGGCCACCGAACAGGTGCTGCGGCGGGCCGGGCTGAACACCGTGGCCGACCTCGCCGAGGCGGGGGAGGGCGAACTGGTGCAGTTGCTCGGGCGGGCGCACGGCGCTGGCGTGCACCAGATGTCGATAGGGCTGGACGACCGGCCGGTGGTGGCCGATCAGGACGCCAAGTCGGTCTCGGTGGAGGACACCTTCGAGGTGGACCTCGCCGACCGGGAGCGGGTGCTGCGCGAGGTGGAGGTGTTGGCCGCCCGGTGCGTGCGGCGGCTGCGCGCGGCCGGGCGTTCGGGGCGGACGGTGGTGCTCAAGGTCCGGCGGTTCGACTTCTCGACGCTGACCCGCTCGGAGACGCTGCGCGGACCCACCGACGACGAGGCGGTGGTCATCGAGACGGCGCGCCGGCTGGCCGCCCAGGTGGACATCACCGGCGGGGTGCGGCTGCTCGGGGTGGGTGTCGCCCAACTGGCCGACTACACCCAGGAGGACCTGTTCGCGCAGGCCCTCCGGGAGGAGGCGGCCGAGCACGCGGAGGCGGAGGACGAAGAGGCCGAGGAGGAGCCGGAGGCGGCCGCGCCGCGCCGCTGGATGCCCGGGCAGGACGTCCGCCACGCCGAGCTCGGGCCCGGGTGGGTGCAGGGCAGCGGTGTCGGGCGGGTCACCGTGCGGTTCGAGACGCCGTGGAGCGGGCCGGGGCGCATCCGGACCTTCGCGGTGGACGATCCGGCGCTGGAACCGGCCCGTCCGCTGCCGCTGCGTGGGGCCGAGGGTCCGGGCGAGACGGGGGAGACGGGGGAGACGGGGCCGTGAAACGCGAAGCGGCCCCAACCGGTGGGGGGAGTACCGGTTGGGGCCGCATACCGTGCCGGACTTCGTGCGGTCGTGATGCCCTCATGACCGTCCGAAGGCCGGGTCGCCGCGCCCTGTCCCTGAGCGCGGCGGCCGGACGCCTGGTCAGGCGTCGGTCTTGGCCAGCGCGGGGCTGGAGTTCCGGTCTTCCGCGTTGCCCGAGGCGACGACGGTGGCGGCCGGCTTGACGCCGCGGATCAGGAACGGGACGACGCCGGCGACGGCGCAGACGACGGCCGCGGCCCAGAACGCGTGCTTGTAGGCGTCCAGGGTGGGCAGCACCAGCGGGATCTGCGGCGGCAGCTTCATGGTGTCGCCGGTCAGGATGGCGGCCATCACGGCGGTGCCGATCGCGCCACCGACGGTGCGCAGCACGGCGTTCATGCCGTTGGCGATGCCGCTCTGCTCCACCGGGACGGCGCCGTTGATGTAGGCCGGCATCGCGGAGAACGCCAGGCCGATGCCCAGACCGAAGATCGCCGAGGAGATGTAGATGTCGCCCTCGTGGCTGTGCCGCACGGCCAGGTAGGCCATCGCGACGGCACCCAGGACGCCACCGAGGACCAGCGGCAGGCGCGGGCCGCGGCGGGCGATCAGGATCGCGCCGACCGGGGCCGCCACCATCGAGCCGATCGCGGACGGCAGCAGCAGCAGACCGGCGTGCAGGACGGTCGCGGTGAAGCCGTAGTGGGTGAGCTTCTCCGGGGTCTGGGCGAAGTTGCTGATCACCATGAACGAGCCGTACATGCCGAAGCCGATCAGCAGGCCGGCCAGGTTGGTGAAGGCGACGGCCGGACGGGACATCATCTTCATGTCCACCAGGGGGTGCGCGACCTTGGTCTCGATGACCCCCCAGATCAGGGCGACGACGGCGGCCACGGCGAACAGGCCGAGGGTCTTGGTCGAGGTCCAGCCCCAGTGGTTGCCCTGGCTGACCGCGACGAGCAGGGCGGAGAGCCAGCCGGCCAGGGTGAGGGCGCCGAGCGGGTCGGCGCCGCCCTCCTTGTCGGTGACCGGGTCGGACGGGACGCGGAACGCGACCAGGGCGATCGCGATCAGACCGAAGACCAGGCCCATCCAGAAGATCGACTTGTAGCTCCAGTGCTCCAGCAGGAGACCGGTCGCGACCAGGCCGAGGCCGGAGCCGACACCCATCGAGGCGCTGATGGCGGCGACGCCGCCGGTCACCTTCCGCTTGGGCAGCTCGTCGCGGACGATGCTGATCGCCAGCGGGAGCACGCCACCGCCGGCGCCCTGCAGGACACGGGCGACGACCAGCCAGGTGAAGGAGTGGGTGCTGACCGCCAGCGCCGAACCGGCGACCAGACCGGCCAGCGAGATCAGCAGCATCGGCTTACGGCCCCGGAGGTCGCCGAAGCGGCCCAGCAGGGGAGTCAGCACGGCGGCGGAGAGCAGGTTGGCGGTCATCAGCCAGGTGATGCTGGACGCGGAGACGCTCAGTTCCTTGGCCAGCGAGGGCAGGATCGGGACGACCGCGGTCTGCACCACGCTGAACGACAGCATCGCCAGGATGAGGGCCGGCAGGACCCGGGCGCTGCTCTGCTTCTCGGCCGCGGTGGTGGGCTGTGGTGCCTCACTCACGGTTGCTTCCTCCCGTACATAGTGAATGAACTGAAGTAACCATGCCGGGAGATACTTCAGAGTGTCAAATATCCAGTGGTGACGCTTTGGCAAAATCGAAGGATTCCGGCCGGGCGGCGAACGGGGCGGGGCATGCCGAGGACCCCGGACCGATGGGGTCCGGGGTCCTCGGGCGAGGGGTCAGGCGAGCGGGCGCAGCACGGCCGGGCGGGGGGCCTCGGCTGCCCGGTTGGCCACCGGGGGCGTCGGGACGGCGGCGGTGGTGTTGTCGTGGATCTCGACGTGCTCGCGGCGCAACTCCTCCCGGATCACCTCCTCGGCGGTGTAGCGCTCCACCACCAGGCGGACCCGTTCGACCGGGGCGAGGTACTTGCGGACCACCGGGCGCTCCTCGCGCAGGGTGACCTCCTCCACCGCCTCGGCGATCTCCTTCTCGGTCAGGGAGGCGCGCTCGGCCTCGCTCACCGGCATCCGCTCCACCCGGACGCGCTCGCGGACCACCGGGACGCGGCGCTCGACCTGCTCGCTGGTCACGTACTTGCGCAGCTTCGCGGTGCCCACGGCGTGCCAGTCCGTGGTGATGTCCAGGCGCTCCTCGCGGCAGGTGATCTCCACCGGGCCGTTGGGGGGCGAAGAGGCCGGGCCGGTCGAGTGCCCCGGGACGGGCGAGCCCGTGGCCGGGGTCGCGGTGGGCGTCACGGCCGGGGCGGGCTGGGGCTTGGGCTCGGTCGCCGTGGCGGCGGCTGCGGGCGCGGGCGCGGGGGTGCCGAGGGTCCGCACGTCGGCCTCCGTGGCGGTGCTGGCAGGAGTGGTGGTCGGGACGGGGTCGAGGGAGTGGAAGGCGATGGGCTTCACGGGCCCGGCCGCCGAGGTGGTGCCGAAGTCGAGGTCGGGCCGCGCGGGCTGGTCGCCGTCGGGGCCGACCGGCCGGCCGTCCACCGGGGTGTCCAGGCCGTAGTAGCGGTAGAGCTGGAGTTCCTGGGCGGGCGACAGGTGCTGGCCCACGCCGAAGTCCGGCGACTCCTTCACCAGCGACTTGTCGTACGGCACCCGGAGCTCGTCACCGGAGAACTCGCTCGTGGTGAGCGGGACGAAGGCGTCCCGGCCGAAGATGCCGGTCCGGACGGCGGCCCACTCCGGCCGGCCGGTGGCGTCGTCCAGGTAGACCTCGTCGACCGTGCCGATCTTGTCTCCGTTGCGGTCGACCGCCTTGTGGCCGATGAGGTCCCGGGGGTCGATATCGGTTTGCACTCTTTCCTCCAGTGCGCTGCGCCTGCGGAACTCCCGCAGGAAGGCGGTCGGAGCACCCGTTCCGTCCGCCACTTCACACCAAAAGCCATGAATCGGACGGCCGCGACCGGGGTGGGGCCGGACGGGCCGGGGGCTGGGCCGTCCGGGTCACGTGCCGGTCACGACCGAACCGGGTCAGTGTCCTGACGCACCCGTGTTCGGACGGCCTCCCGCTGGTACCCTGGGCCGCGACCGCCGAGCCCGCTCGGGAGAGTCCCCGACCACGGAAAGCACTGGTCGGGGCGCCGAAGGAGCAACTCCTCCCCGGAATCTCTCAGGCATCCGTACCGTGTGGGGTAGGTCACTCTGGAAAGCAGGGCAGGACCGTCGGCGAGGGAGCCGACGGCCACCACCCTCACCGACGGTGCAAGCCGGCGGCGCGCCCACAGCGCACCGTGCGGGTGAAGCTCTCAGGTCCCGATGACAGAGGGGGAGGCCTGTCGGGTTCGCCCGCCCGGGTCGAACCGCTGTCCGCAGCGGCTCCGGCCGGACGGCGTGCGTACCCCCGCCGGTCCGTGACCAGGAGGCCTCGACCACCATGAACGCCCAGCCGAACGCGGGACGCCCCACCGGCGCCTCGACCCTCACCGAGCTTGAGCTGGCCAGCCCCTTCGAGAACCGCCACATCGGCCCCGACGACGCCGCGCAGCAGAAGATGCTGGCGTCCATCGGCTACGGCTCGCTGGACGAACTCGCCGCCACCGCCGTTCCCGAGGCGATCCGCTCCATCACCGGCCTGGACCTGCCCGGCGGCCGCAGCGAGGCGCAGGTGCTCGCCGAACTCCGCGAGCTGGCGAGCCGCAACCAGGTGCTCCAGCCGATGATCGGCCTGGGCTACTACGGCACCTTCACCCCGCCGGTGATCCTGCGCAACGTCATGGAGAACCCGGCCTGGTACACCGCCTACACGCCGTACCAGCCGGAGATCTCCCAGGGCCGCCTGGAGGCGCTGCTCAACTTCCAGACCCTGGTCTCCGACCTGACCGGCCTGCCGACCTCCGGCTCCTCGCTGCTCGACGAGGGCACCGCGGCCGCCGAGGCGATGGCGCTCGCCCGCCGCGTCACCAAGGTCAAGGGCGGCGTCTTCCTGGTCGACGTCGAGACCCTGCCGCAGACCATCGCGGTGATCAACACCCGCGCGGTGCCGACCGGTGTCGAGGTCGTCGTCGCCGACCTGTCCGAGGGCATCCCGGCCGAGATCGCCGAGCGCGGCGTCTTCGGCGTGCTGCTCCAGTACCCGGGCGCCACCGGTGTGGTCCGCGACCTCACCCCGGTCATCGAGCAGGCGCACGGCCTCGGCGCGATCGTCGCGGTCGCCGCCGACCTGCTGGCGCTGACCCTGCTCGCCTCGCCGGGCTCGCTCGGCGCCGACATCGCCTGCGGCACCTCGCAGCGCTTCGGCGTGCCGATGGGCTTCGGCGGCCCGCACGCCGGCTACCTGTCGGTGCGCGCCGAGTACGCCCGCTCGCTGCCCGGCCGCCTGGTCGGCGTCTCGGTCGACGCCGACGGCAACCGCGCCTACCGCCTGGCGCTGCAGACCCGCGAGCAGCACATCCGCCGGGAGAAGGCCACCAGCAACATCTGCACCGCCCAGGTGCTGCTCGCCGTCATGGCCTCGATGTACGCCGTGTACCACGGTCCGGACGGTCTGGCCGACATCGCCCGCCGCACCCACCGCTACGCCGCCGCCCTCGCCGAGGGCCTGCGGGCCGGCGGCGTCGAGCTGCTGCACGGCGAGTTCTTCGACACCGTCACCGCCGTCGTCCCGGGCCGCGCCGCCGAGATCGCGTCCGCCGCCCGCGCCAACGGCGTCAACGTCCACGAGGACGGCGCGGACCGGATCTCGGTCTCCACCGACGAGACCACCACCCGCGAGCACCTGGCCGCCGTCTGGGCCGCGTTCGGCGTCCCCGCGGTCGAGGTCGCCGAGGCCGCCGACGCGCTGCCCGGCGCGCTGCTGCGCCAGGACGAGTACCTGACCCACCCGGTCTTCCACAGCCACCGCTCGGAGACCGCCATGCTGCGCTACCTGCGCCGCCTGTCGGACCGGGACTACGCGCTGGACCGCGGCATGATCCCGCTGGGCTCCTGCACCATGAAGCTCAACGCGACCACCGAGATGGAGGCCGTCACCTGGCCGGAGTTCGGCCAGCTGCACCCCTTCGCCCCGATCGAGCAGGCCCAGGGCTACCTCACCCTGATCCGCGAGCTGGAGCGCCAGCTGGTCGAGGTGACCGGCTACGACGCCGTCTCGATCCAGCCGAACGCGGGCTCGCAGGGCGAGCTGGCCGGCCTGCTGGCCGTCCGCGCCTACCACCACGCCAACGGCGACACCCAGCGCGACATCTGCCTGATCCCGTCCTCCGCGCACGGCACCAACGCGGCCTCCGCGGTGATGGCCGGCATGCGCGTGGTCGTGGTGAAGACCCTGGTCGACGGCGACGTGGACGTCGAGGACCTGAAGGCCAAGATCGAGCAGCACCGTGACAGCCTCTCGGTGCTGATGGTCACCTACCCGTCCACCCACGGCGTGTACGAGACCCAGATCACCGACATCTGCGCCCTGGTGCACGAGGCCGGCGGCCAGGTGTACGTGGACGGCGCCAACCTGAACGCCCTGGTCGGCCTCGCCAAGCCGGGCAAGTTCGGCGCGGACGTCTCGCACCTGAACCTGCACAAGACCTTCTGCATCCCGCACGGCGGCGGCGGCCCGGGCGTCGGCCCGGTCGCGGTGCGCGCCCACCTGGCGCCGTACCTGCCGAACCACCCGCTGCAGCCGGAGGCCGGCCCGGCCACCGGGGTCGGCCCGATCTCGGCGGCGCCGTGGGGCTCGGCGGCCATCCTGCCGATCTCCTGGGCGTACGTCCGGCTGATGGGCGGCGAGGGCCTCAAGCGCGCGACCCAGGTCGCGGTGCTGAACGCCAACTACATCGCCAAGCGGCTGGCGCCGCACTTCCCGGTGCTCTACACCGGCCCCGGCGGGCTGGTCGCGCACGAGTGCATCATCGACCTGCGCCCGCTGACCAAGGAGACGGGCGTGACGGTGGACGACATCGCCAAGCGCCTGATCGACTACGGCTTCCACGCGCCGACGATGTCCTTCCCGGTGGCCGGCACGCTGATGATCGAGCCGACCGAGTCCGAGGACCTGCACGAGATCGACCGGTTCTGCGACGCGATGATCGAGATCCGGGCCGAGATCGACAAGGTCGGCTCGGGCGAGTGGGCGGCCGCGGACAACCCGCTGCGCAACGCCCCGCACACCGCCGCCGCGCTGGCCGGCGACTGGGCGCACGGCTACTCGCGGCAGGAGGCGGTCTTCCCGGCGGGCGTGAACCCGGCGGACAAGTACTGGCCGCCGGTGAGCCGGATCGACGGCGCGTACGGCGACCGCAACCTGGTCTGCTCCTGCCCGCCGCTGGAGGAGTACGGCGTCTGAGCCGGACCGGACGCACGGCAGGGCCCCGACGGTACGGACCGTCGGGGCCCTGCCGTGCGTCGTCGTCGTACGGCGGCTGCCCCCGCCGGTGCGGTCAGGCCGCGCGGGCGACGGGGCGGCGCGGCGCGATCACCCGGCCGTCGGGCAGCAGTTCTCCGGTGTCCTCGAACATCACGACGCCGTTGCAGAGCAGGCTCCAGCCCTGCTCCGGGTGGCAGGCCACCGTGACGGCCGCCTCGCGGTCCTCGGACTCGGCCGACGGGCACTCAGGACGGTGCTGGCACATACGCGTACCCTCGCTTCGCTCTGCGATCCTCCCCCGTGGTGCGGCCGCCGGCGGAGCCGCCGGGAGCCGCCGCGGTAGCCGGATCCTGTCCGCGCGCCGACCAGGTGTGGACCGGCGCTCAAGTGGGTAGGACAGGGGGTCCTTCCACGCTGGTTCCCAGTGTCGGCATCTGCGGACGCGCGCGCAGGGATTTCGTGACATGCGCCACAACTCCCGGGCAGAGATCACCCGTTCAGGTGGGTCCGGCGGGAAAAGGCGCACCGATGGGTCAGCTGCGGCATGGCCCGAGGAGGTCATGGCGGATGGCCCGTCCGGATGGCTCGGGCGGGTGAAGGCGACGCGCACGCCGCCGGGCCGCCGGGTGGCGACCCGGTGGCCCGGCGGCGTGGGGCCGACTCAGGAGGAGCCGAGCAGCAGCGGCTTGGCGAGCGGCGCCCGGGCGAGCAGCGGCAGCAGCTCTCCGGCCGGGTAGGCGCGGTGCGCGGTGACGCCGAGCGGGGCCGGGGCCAGCGGGATCAGCTGGTCGGCGCCCGGGCCGGCGTCGGGGCTGTGCAGCCACAGCGCCGTCGCGTACTGCCCGGGGAAGGTCAGTAGCCGGGGCTGCTGGCGGGACCGGGAGCCCTGGGCGAGCTGCCAGGCATGGCGCAGCGCCCGGACCGTCGAGTCGAGGTAGGGGCCGGCGGTGAAGTGCGAGAAGGTGTGGCCCTCGACGGCCTGGACCACCTCTGCGGCGGCGGCGACCTCGGTGCCGTCCTTGATCAGGAAGCGCCAGCCCGTCCGGCGGGCGGCGGGGAGCTCCGGGCGCGGCCCGTCCAGGACGTGGACGGCGAGCGGGTGCGCGGGGAGCAGTGGGCCGATCGGATGGCGCAGTGCTGCGGCGGCGGGTTGGCGCAGCGCGGTCTCCGAGTCGAGTGCGGCCAGGACGGCGCGCAGGGCGCTCGGCGGGGGCTGGGGGGTCTGCAGAGTCATGGCGGGGTCCGCCTCTCCGTGCGAGATCGGCGTGCGAGTGCGGCATACCGGCGTGGCGCGGTGTGTCATCGGTGACGGGACCTGGCCGTGTCCGGTTGTGCATGATCGCGGTGCCGGCGCGGTCGCCGCCGTCGACGAGGGCTTCGAGGCGGAGCGGGCCGGCCGGAGCGCAGTGCGAATTCTATCGAACAGGTGCGCAGGGTGACCTGTTTATCACAGGCGGTGGCGTCGGGCAAGTCGGCAGATGTGCTGATTCTCCGTCAGTTTCCTTGCATTGCAAGCCAGTACAAGCATTCGGGTATCGATCTTCGAGGTGGGCATGATGCTTGCACGGTCGAGTCGGCCGGTGTCTCAGGAGGAGGGGACCGTGGGCGAGAAGGTCGTGGCGACTCGGGCTGACCTGGCGGACCGGCAGCTGTACCGGCGCAAGCTCCAGGCCTGCCTCGACGCGCTCGGGCGGATGCTGCGCGAGGACCGGTTCGACCGGCCGCGGGCGGTCATGGGCCTGGAGATCGAGCTCAACCTGGCCGACGAGGACGGCCTGCCGGCGCTGCGCAACGCGCAGGTGCTGAGCGCGATCGGCTCCAGTGACTTCCAGACCGAACTGGGCCGGTTCAACGTCGAGGTGAACATCGTGCCGCACCGGCTGTGCGGGCACGTCTTCGAGGACCTGCGCGAGGAGATCGACACCGGGCTGCGCTACGCCGACCGCCGGGCGGCCGAGGCCGGCGCCCGGATCGTCATGGTGGGGATCCTGCCGACCCTGGAACACGGCCACACCGGCCTGGACGCGATCTCCCACAACCCGCGCTACAGCCTGCTCAGCGACCAGATCCTGGCCGCCCGCGGCGAGGACATCGCGCTGGACATCGAGGGGGTCGAACACCTCCAGCTGGAGACGATCACCATGGTGGCCGAGGCCGCCGCGACCTCCCTGCAACTGCACCTGCAGGTGACCCCGGAACGCTTCTCCTCGGTGTGGAACGCGGCCCAGGCGATCTGCGGGGCGCAGCTCGCGCTCGGCGCCAACTCGCCGTTCCTGTTCGGGCGGGAGCTGTGGCGGGAGACCCGTCCGGTGCTGTTCCAGCAGGCCTGTGACACCCGTACGGCGGAGCTCAAGGCGCAGGGCGTGCGGCCGATCACCTGGTTCGGCGAGCGCTGGGTGGACTCGGCGTACGACCTGTTCGAGGAGAACCTGCGGTACTTCCCCGCGCTGCTGCCGATCTGCGACGACGAGGACCCGATGAAGGTGCTCGCCTCCGGCGGCGCGCCCCGGCTCGCCGAGATGCGGCTCCACAACGGCACGATCTACCGCTGGAACCGGCCGGTGTACGACATCGCGGGCGGGATCGCGCACCTGCGGGTGGAGAACCGGGCGCTGCCGGCCGGGCCGACGGTGGCCGACACGCTGGCGAACGCCGCCTTCTACTACGGGCTGGTCCGGGTGCTCGCCGGGCAGCCCCGACCGGTCTGGACCCGGCTGCCGTTCGAGCGGGCCGACGAGAACTTCCGGCAGGGCGCCCGCTACGGCATCGACGCGGTGTTCCAGTGGCCGCGCCCGGGCCGGGCGGGCCGCGGCGGCGGGCTGACCACCGTGTCCGCCGTCGACCTGGTGCTCAACGAACTGCTGCCGATGGCCCACCAGGGACTGGACGAGTGGGGCGTGGAGCCCGCCGACCGGGACCGCTACCTGGGGATCATCGAACAGCGCTGCCTGCGCCGCACCAACGGCGCGGCCTGGCAGAGCGCGACCTTCCACCGGCTGCGCGAGCAGTACGGGATGGACCGCCCGGCCGCGCTCGCCGCGATGACCAGGCGCTACATCGAGCACATGCGCACCGGCGAACCGGTGCACACCTGGCCGGTCGGGTAGCCGGACCGCTGTGTCAGGATGATCGCTCCGGCGGTCGGCCGACGGCCGGAGCGACGCCCGCCCCGCTGGAGCCCCCGTGACCACCGTCCCGACCGCACCGGAGACCGCGAAGCCCACGCGCCGGCTGCTCGGCGTGGAACTGCTGATCGTCCTCGGCCTCTCCCTCGGGGCCAGCGGCGTCAGCGCGCTGATCAGCTTCGCGGCCTCGCTCACCGAACCGGTCCGACTCGGCCAGCAGGTCGCCACGTTGAACGGCTCGCGCGCGCCCGGGCGGCCCTGGCTGGACCTGGTGTGGCAGCTGTACTACATCGGGCGCGGCCTGATGCCGGTGGTGCTGGTCGGGTACCTGCTGGTGCGCGAGGGCGCCGCGCTGCGGGTGCTCGGTTTCGACCTCGGGCAGAAGCTGCGCGACCTCGGCCGGGGCGCCGCCGTGGCGGCCGCGATCGGCGGCTCCGGGCTGGTGCTGTACCTGGCCTCGCAGGCGGCCGGCTACAACCTGACGGTGGCGCCGTCCGGGCTGCCGGACGTGTGGTGGCGGGTCCCCGTGCTGGTGCTCTCCGCGTGGCAGAACGCCGCCCTGGAGGAGGTCGTCGTCCTCGGCTACCTGCTGCGCCGGCTCGGGCAGTCGGGCTGGTCGTGGCCGGCGGCGGTGGTGGCGAGCTCGGTGCTGCGCGGCTCGTACCACCTGTACCAGGGGGTCGGCGGGCTGGTCGGCAACATGGTGATGGGGGCGGTGTTCTGCCTGCTGTACCGGCGCTGGGGGCGGGTGATGCCGCTGGTCGCGGCGCACGCGCTGATCGACACGGTGGCCTTCGTCGGGTACGCGCTGCTCGCCGGGCACGTCAGCTGGCTGCCGACCCCTTGAGCGGGAGGCCGCCGGCCGGGGTGCGTGGCGGCCGGGCGAGCAGGCGGTCGACGTGCCGGCGCTCCAGGCCCTGGCCCGGGTCGATCGGCAGCAGCAGGCGGTCGCGGCGCCAGAGGGAGTTGCGGACCAGCCGCGGCGGGATGACGTCGTCCACCCAGGCGAACGGGCGGCCTGCGGCGTAGCGCAGCAGCGGGGCCCACTTGCGGGCCGAGAACAGCTCCATCAGCGGGACACGCGGGTCACCGGGTTGCGGGACGTCGCCGGTGAAGCGGACCAGCGGGAGGGTGGGCAGGCCGATCGCCGGGGCGATGTGCGCATTGGCGTGCTCCTCCCAGCTGGTGGCCCACACAAGTTCGTAGGTGCCGGCCAGTTCGCGCAGCCAGGCGCCGTGCCGGGCGGAGAGGAGCACCGCGTAGCCGAACAGGGTGTGGGTGTCGAACCCGGCGTCCGGGTGCGGGCAGACCGGGTTGAGCACCCCGTCGACGTCCAGGAACAACAGCGGCTTCGGCACCAGTGGTCCTCCGGAGACGGTGGTGGGACTTACCTGGTCGGACGAACCGGGCGTACCGGTGGTTGCGTACGGCCGGGCGCACGCGGGGCGCACGGGGCGCTCACGGCGCGGCCGCCGGCTCGGGGGCGGCCACCGGTGCGTCGGCGGTGCTCCTGCGGGCCAGCCGGCGGACCTGAGGTTCCAGCAGCACGACCGCGCTGAGCACCAGGCAGACCACGGCGCAGGCCCACAGCGCGCCCGAGAGGCCGAGCACCGTGGCCGCCGGGCCGGCCAGCGCGATGCCGATCGGGGACAGCGAGAAGGAACCGAGCTCGTCGTACGCGGCGACCCGGGAGAACATCTCCTCGGGGATCTCCTGCTGGAGCGCGATCATCCAGTTGACGCCGAAGACGGTGACGCCGACCCCGGACAGGAACATCGCGAGCGCGAGCAGCGGCAGCGGCGCGCCCGCGGCCAAGGCCAGGGCGGGTACGCCGAACAGGAACACCCCCCAGTTGCCGACCAGCAGGATCCGGCGGGGCCGCCAGCGGACCATCAGCACCCCGGTGACCACCAGCCCGACGCCGTAGGCGGCCATCGCCAGGCCCCAGTCGGACGCCCCGCCGAGGCGCTCCTTGGCGACCGTCGGCCCGTACACCGACTCGACGGCGCCGATGCAGGCGACCAGGACGGAGAACTGCGCCACGATCACCCAGAGCCAGCGGCGGGAGGCGAACTCCCGCCAGCCCTCCCGCAGATCGCGCAGCATGCTGTGGCCCTGCGGGGCGGGCGCCTGCTCGGCCTCCAGGAAGAACCGGAGCGAGGCGGCGACCAGGAAGCAGGCGCCGTCCAGGGCGAGCACCCAGCCGGGGCCGACGGCGGCGGTGAGCGCGCCGCCGAGCGCGGCGCCGCCGATCTGGGAGGCGTTCTGGCCCATCCGGAACACCGAGAAGGCCCGGGCGGCGTGCTCCGGGGCGACGGCCTGCAGCATCATGCCGCCGGAGGCGGGGGAGTAGAGCGCGTACCCGGCGCCGCCGGCGGCGGAGAGCAGCATCAGCTGCCAGAGCCGGATGTCCCCGGCCAGCACCAGTGCCGCCAGGACGACCTGGGACAGGCCGCTGAACAGGTTGGCGGCGACCATGAGGTGGTGCCGGGGCATCCGGTCGGCGAGGGCGCCGCCGACCACCAGGAGCAGGACGGTGGGCAGCAGCCGGGCGGCGGTGACGTAGCCGACCTCGGACGTGGTGCCGCCGTGGCCGAGCACGGCGAAGGCGGTGGCGATGGGGGCGCCGGCATTGCCGAGGCCGCTGACCACGGTGGCGGCGGTCTGGATGCGGAAGTTGCGGCTCGCCCAGGCGAGGCGGCTGGGGCGTGGAGGTCGGGTCGGCACCTGGTGACTATGGCCGCGGTGCGTACAGGTGTCTATCGGGTTTTCACAACTGGACCGGTCCTAGCCGAGGTGGCCCCGGAGGAAGGTGAGGGTGCGGCGCCAGGCCGTCGCGGCCTGGAACGGGTCGTAGGTGCCGAGCGGGTTCTCGTCGTTCATGAAGGCGTGGCCGGCCGGGTAGAAGTGGATCTCGGGGCGGACGTCGGTGGCCTCGCCGATCCGGATCGCGGCCTCGTCGACGACGGCCATCGGGATCGAGCCGTCGAGTTCGCCGAAGTGCCCCAGGACGTGGGCGGTCAGGCCCCGGTAGTCGAAGTCCGGGTCGGGCGGGAGGCCGTAGAAGGGCACCACCGCGGCGACCCGGTCGCCCTCCCGGGCGGCCAGCAGCAGGGCGAAGCCGCC
Organism: Kitasatospora sp. NPDC086801; assembly: GCF_044745805.1. Lineage (NCBI taxonomy): Bacteria > Bacillati > Actinomycetota > Actinomycetes > Kitasatosporales > Streptomycetaceae > Kitasatospora > Kitasatospora sp. NPDC086801. The sequence goes on along the minus strand of NZ_JBIVAX010000050.1, from coordinate 27,574 downwards.
GCCCATGCAGAAGCCGACCACGCCGACGGCGTCGCCGACCACGCCGTCCAGTGCGAGCAGGTGGTCGACGGCTCCGGAGAGGTCCTCGACGGCCCGCTCGACCGGGAGTTCGCGGGTGAGCCGGGCCGCCTCGGTGCGGTCGTGGGTGGTGGCGCCGCCGAACAGGTCGGGGGCCAGCACGGTGAAGCCCTCGGCGGCGAAGCGGTCGGCCATCGTCGCGACGTGCGAGGTGAGGCCCCACCACTCCTGCACCACCACCAGGCCCGGCCCGAGGCCCCGGGGCGGGCGGGCCAGGTACCCGTGCGCGGTACGGCCGTTGCTCGGGAAGGCGACGTTCTGCTGGGAGCCGCCCTGGTCAGGCATGGGTTCCTCGCGGGGGGTCGGGCCGGATGCGGCGGGGACTCGACGGGGACTGGACGGGGGGCGGGCTCAGCCCATCTCCTCCAGGGCGCGGCCCTTGGTCTCCCTGATGCAGAAGGCCACGAACGGGATGGAGAGCAGCGCGAAGGCCGTGTAGATGACGTACGTCGCCGACAGGTTCCAGTCGGCGAGGTCGGGGAAGCTGACGGTGATCGCCCAGTTGGCGATCCACTGGGCCGAGGCGGCGACGGACAGCGCGAGCGCGCGGATCCGGTTGGGGAACATCTCGCCGAGCAGGACCCAGACCACCACGCCCCAGGAGAAGGCGAAGCAGAGCACGAAGACGTGCGCCGCGATCAGGGCGACGGTGGCGTGGGTGTTGTCGAGGGTGGCGGTGTCGCCGGTGCCGTGCCGGTACGAGAACGCCCAGGCGGCGGTGGCCAGCGCGAGCGCCATGCCGATCGAGCCGGCCAGCGCGAGCGGCTTGCGGCCGATCCGGTCCACCAGCACCATCGCGATCACCGTGCCGATCACGTTGATGATCGAGGTGGAGAGGCTGATCAGCAGCGAGTTGGACTCGTTGATGCCGACCGACTGCCAGAGGAAGGAGGAGTAGTAGAAGATCACGTTGATGCCGACGAACTGCTGGAACACCGAGGCCCCGATGCCGACCCAGACGATCGGCAGCAGGCCGAACCGCCCGCCGAGCAGGTCCTTGATCCGGGGCTTGTGCGAGGACTCCAGCACGGCGCGGATCTCCGCGACCCGGGCGTCCAGGTCGACGTCCTCGCCCTCCACCTCGCGCAGGACCTTGCGGGCCTGATCCTCCCGGTGGTCGGCGATCAGGTAGCGCGGCGACTCCGGGATGGCGAGCGCCATCAGCCCGTACACCAGGGCCGGGATGGTCTCCACGCCGAGCATCCACTGCCAGGCCTGGATGCCGCCCAGGTGGCCGGTGGACTCGCCGCCGGCGGCCTGGTTGATCGCCCAGTTGGCGAGCTGGGAGACGGTGATGCCGAGCACGATCGCCATCTGCTGGAAGGAGGCGAGCCGGCCGCGGTAGGCGGTCGGCGCCACCTCGGCGATGTAGGTGGGCGCGATCACCGAGGCGATGCCGATCGCGATGCCGCCGACCACGCGCCAGGTGGCCAGCACCTGGATGCTCGGCGGGAACATCGAGCCGATGCCGCTGATCGCGAACAGGGTGGCGGCCAACAGCATGGTGCGGACCCGGCCGAGGTGGTCGGCGAGCCGGCCGGCGGCCACCGCGCCGGCCGCCGAGCCGAGCAGGGCGATGGCCACCACGAAGGCCGTTTCGCCGTTGCCCACGGCGAAGTGCCTCTGGATGCCCGTCACCGCGCCGTTGATCACCGCGCTGTCGTAGCCGAACAGGAACCCGCCCATCGCGGCGGCGGCGGAGATGAAGATGACGTGCCCGAGGTGGGCCTCGCCCGCCCGATGGCCGTTGACTGTGGACAAGCGCGCTCCCCGAGGTGGACGGGCCCGCTCTGACGGCCGAGTGGGCAGGACTCGTCTCACATTCGAGCAGCGGCGCGGCCGCCCTGCCCGAATTGGGGACCGATCGGGTGATCGGGGGTCAGTCACTCGGGGCGTGTCGGGCAGTTCACGCCGGGCGTGCGAGCTGACTGGCGCGCCCTCGGGTCAGTCGGTGCGCCCCCGGGGCCGGCTGACGCGTCCCAGGGTCGGCTGCCGTACCGGGGCCGGCCGACGCACTCCCGGTTCAGTCGACCCGCCGCTGGTGGCGGCGCAGCAACTGGGTGCGGGCGGCGGCGTCCTGGTCGCGCCGGGGGTGCGGGGCGCTCGCCCGGCCGGCCTCGCGCTCGGCCAGCCGGTCGGCGATCGCGTACTGGGCGTCGGCCGGCTTCTTGTCGTCGTACTTGAACTTGGCGCGCACCTCGCGGACCGTCAGACGGAGCCCGCGCAGGCCGGGGAGCAGCCGGGAGAACTCGCCCTCACCGGGCACCACCCGGGTGTCCGGCGTCTCCGGCTGGAAGTGCGCCAGCTGGCGGTTGAGGATCTCCGCCTTGCCCGCCGCGGACTCGACGAGCTCGGCGGTGCAGTGGAAGTGGACGGAGGCGTAGTAGCTGGTGGGCGTGCCCGGCTCGCCGCGCCAGTGGCCGGGCGCGAAGGCGTAGCCGTCGGTGACCGCGAGGGTGACCTGAGGGTCGGCCCGGACGGCGGCCAGCAGCGGGTTGGGCGCGGCGAGGTGGAGCAGGATCTCGCCGCGCCCGGCGTCCAGCAGGAAGTGTGTCGGGACGAGCACCGGGCCCTCGCCCGGTCCGCCGTTGGCGGCGAGCAGGCCGAAGTCGCGGCCCTCGGCCAGCCAGGCGCGCCACTCCTGTTCGTCGCCGCGGTCCCAGGATCTGATCAGCATCGGCGGGACTCCGTCAGCGGAGGTAGCCGCGCAGGTGCGCGGGCAGCGGGACGGTGGTGGAGGCGGCCGGCTCGGGGGTGCCGTGCACGGTGGTGACCGGGATCAGGCCGGACCAGTGGGGCAGGTCGAGGTCCTCCGGGTCGTCGTCGGCGCCGTCCTCGCGGGTCTTGGCCGAGACCTCGTCCAGGTCGAGACGGAGGACGGCGGTGGCGGCGAGTTCCCTGGCGTTGGGCGGGCGGACCTCGGCGGAGCGGCCGGGGATCGCGTGGTCGACCAGCGCGGCCAGCGCGACGTCCAGCTCCTCGGGGTCGGTGACCTGGTGGGCGGTGCCGTGCGCGATGACCGAGCGGAAGTTGACCGAGTGGTTGAACGCGGACTTGGTCAGCACCAGCGCGTCGACCAGGGTGACGGTGAGGCAGACCGGCAGGCCCTGGTCGCCGGAGGCGCTGCGCAGCGGACGGCTGCCGGTGGAGCCGTGGACGTACAGCCGGCCGCCGACGCGGGCGTAGATGGTCGGCAGGACGACGGGGGCGCCGTCGGCGACGAAGCCGAGGTGGCAGAGGTACGCGTGGTCGAGGATGTCGTGGATCGCCTCCTGCTCCCAGGTGGCGCGGTCCTTGTAGCGGGTGGGGGTGGTGCGGGGGGTGCGGGAGTAGCTGGCGGAGCCTTCTGAAGGAGCCGACATGACAACCTCTATGTACTAGTGCATAATTTACTTTGTGCTAGGAGACTATCCGCTGAAAGGGCGACGCGCCAGCGAAATCGCGTCCCACATCGAACAGGGCGTCAGCACCGGACGCCTCGCCCCCGGAACCGCGCTGCCCCCGCTGCGCGACCTCGCCGCCGAACTCGGCGTCAACCCCAACACCGTCGCCGCCGCCTACCGGCTGCTCCGCGACCGCGGAGTGATCGAGACCGCCGGCCGCAAGGGCAGCCGGATCCTGCCCAGGCCCGCGCTCACCCCGCGCGACCAGATCCGCGTCCCCGTCCCCCCGCACGCCCGCGACCTGTCCGCCGGCAACCCCGACCCGGCGCTGCTGCCGGACCTCGCCCCGGTCCTCGCGGCCGCCGCCGGGGCCGCCCACGCCGAGCCCGTCCTGTACGGGCACCCGGCCATCGACCCCGGGCTGCTCGCGCTCGCCCGCGCCTCCTTCGAGGCCGACGGCCTGCCCGGCGGCCCGATCGCCGTCGCCTCCGGCTCGCTCGACACCATCGAGCGCATCCTCGCCACCCGGCTGCGCCCCGGCGACGCCGTCGCCGTCGAGGACCCGGGCTGGGGCAGCCTGCTCGACCTGCTGCCCGCGCTGGGCCTGCGGCCCGCGCCCGTCCGGCTGGACGACGAGGGCCCGCTGCCCGACTCGCTCGCCGCCGCGCTGGCCGAGGGCGCCCGCGCGGTGGTGGTCACCAGCCGGGCGCAGAACCCGACCGGCGCCGCGCTCACCGCCCGCCGGGCCGAGGAACTGCGGGCCGTCCTGGCCGAGCACCCCGGCGTGCTGCTGATCGAGGACGACCACGGGCACGGCATGGTCGACCAGCCCTACCACCCACTGGTGGGCGCCGACGCGCGGCACTGGGCCGTGGTGCGCTCGGCGGCCAAGGCGTACGGTCCGGACCTGCGGCTCTCGGTGGCGGTCGGCGACCAGGACACCATCGGGCGGGTCACCGGACGGCTGCGCCTGGGCGCCGGCTGGGTCAGCCACCTGCTCCAGCGGGCCGTCGCCGAACTGTGGCGCACCGACGCGGTGCCGGTCGCCCGGGTGGCCGGCGTCTACCGGGCCCGCCGGGACGCGCTGCTCGGCGAACTCGCCGCGCGCGGCATCGAGGCGCACGGCGAGAGCGGACTGAACGTCTGGGTACCGGTGCCGGACGAGACCTCCGCGCTGGCGGCGCTGGTGCAGCGCGGCTGGGTCGCGGCGCCCGGCGCGCGCTACCGCATCCAGTCCCCGCCCGGGCTGCGGCTCACCGTGGCCCAGCTGGAACCGGCGGACGCACAGCGGCTGGCCGAGGACCTGGCGGCCGTGCTGGGGGCGGCCGGGGGCGGTTCGCGGCTGGTGTGAACCGGGCTCCGCCGGTCCGGTTCGAACCCGGCGCTCCGATGGTCTGAACCCGGGGCCCCACTGGTCTGAACCCGGCGGTAACAAAGCGGGAAACCTGGTGCAGATACCTAGCGGTAACCAGCGCGGGCATGTCATGTTCATCGCGCCACCGGCCGGCGGCCCACCCTCACCTACGCGTCTTCCCGTCCCCACCGCACGGGGAGACCGAGCCGCAGGAGTTCCGCCGTGCCCGAAAACAGTTCGAGCATCACCCGCAGCGCCCCTCGACTCCACCGACGGCTGCTCACCGCGGCCCTCGCCCTCCCGCTGGCCGCCGGCGGCCTGATGGCCGGCGGCCTCGCCGCCGCCGCGCCGGCCGCCGCCGCCCCCGCGCCCCTCGCCGCGCCGGGCGGCCCCACCGCCAGCGTCACGCTCGGCGACAGCTACATCTCCGGCGAGGCCGGCCGCTGGACGGGCAACGCCGCCGGCACCAGCGGCAGCCGGGCCGGCACCGACCGCGCCTGGAACGGCAGTTCCGCCGACCCCTCCCGGATCTACGGGCCCACGGCCGCGAGCGGCTGCGACCGCTCCGACGTCGCCGAGGTGCTCAGCGCCTCCACCGGCGCGCAGAACGAGATCAACCTGGCCTGCTCCGGCGCCGTCACCGCGAACATCTTCCGCGCCGTCAACGGCGGCCAGACGCTCAAGGGCGAAGCCCCGCAGGCCGACCAACTCGCCACCGTGGCACGGCAGAACAACGTCAAGCTGATCACGCTGTCGATCGGCGGCAACGACCTCGGCTTCAGCGGCATCATCTCCAACTGCGTCCAGGACTACCTCATCTGGTACTCCTACTGCCACGACTCCGCGCAGTCCTCGATCGACTCGAAGATGCCCACCGCGATGGCCGGGGTCGGCAAGGCGATCGACGAGATCCGCGCGGTGATGGCCGACGCCGGCTACGCGCAGGGCGACTACCGCCTCGTCCTGCAGTCCTACCCCTCGCCGATCCCGCGCAGCGCCGAGATGCGCTACCCGGAGAGCGGCTGGACCCGCTCGAACACCGGCGGCTGCCCGTTCTGGGACGGTGACGCCGACTGGGCGCGCGACTCGATGGTGCCGCAGATCTCCAAGTCGCTGGCCACGGTCGCGGCGAGCAAGGGCGCCCAGTTCCTCGACCTCTCCGACATGCTGCAGGGCCGCGAGGTCTGCTCGACGGCCACCCGGCAGCCGACCGCCACCGCCGGACCGTCCGCGACCACCAGCGAATGGGCGCGCTTCCTGGACGGCGGCCTCAACACCACGCAGGGCGTGCTGCAGGAGTCGATGCACCCCAACTACTACGGGCAGCAGGCGCTCGGGCGCTGCCTGACCCTGCTGTGGGGGCAGAGCAGCGGCGACTACGCGTGCCGCAACACGGCGGGGCAGGACGCGAGCGGGATGTACCTGACGGCGCGGTGACGTCGTGGCGCTGTGACGTCGCGGCGTGGTGACGCTGTGACGTGGTGACGTCGTGGCGCGATGCCCGGCGCCCGGCTCCGGACCGGTTCCGGAGTCGGGCGCCGGGTGGCTCAGCCTTTGGCGAGCAGGGCCTGGGCGTGCGCCCGGACCTGATCCTTCGTCAAGTAGGAGTCGGTGTACTCGAAATCGCGCAGCCGGGCGGGTTGGCGGGCGAGGAAGCCGGTCCGGACGAAGTCGTCCCCGGCGGTGGCGTTGAGCAGCCAGTTGGCGCCCACCCGGAACTTGGCCGCGTTGGTGCGCATCGCCATCAGGTGGTAGCCGCGGGCCACCAGCTGGGCCGGCACCCCGTGCAGCTCCACGCCGAGCGGCTTGGACACCGCGTCCTTGCCGCCGAGGTCGACCACCAGGCCCAAGTCCTTGTGGTAGTAGGGCTCCAGAGGCTGGTTGCGGAGCGCGGCGATCACGTTGTTGGCCACCGCACGGCCCTGCCGGGCGGAGTGCTGGGCGGTCGGCGGGCAGACCGCGCCGTCGCCCTTCGCGAGGTCCGGTACGGCGGCTGCGTCGCCCAGCGCGAACACGCTCTCGAACTGCGGCACCCGCATCTCCGCCGTCACCGCGAGCCGACCGCGGACCGTCTCCGCGTCCAGCGTGCCGATCAGCGGGCTCGCGGCCACCCCGGCGGTCCAGATCAGCGTGCGGCAGGGCAGTACTCGGCCGTCGGTGAACTTGACCGACTCGGCGCCGACTTCGGCCACCGAGACACCGAGCGACACCTCGATCCCGCGGCCGCGCAGCACCTCCAGGGCGGCCAGGCCCAGCGCGTCGCCCAGCTCCGGCATCAGCTTCGGGGCGATGTCGATCAGGTGCCACTTGATCTGCCGGGCGTCCAGGCGTGGGTAGCGGCGGGCCGCGGCGGTGGTCAGGCGTTGCAGGCAGGCGGCCGTCTCGGTGCCCGCGTAGCCGCCGCCGACGACCACGAACTGAAGCCGGGACTCGCGCTCCCGCTGGTCCAAGGTCGCCGAGGCGAGGTCGAGTTGGGCGATCACGTGGTCGCGGACGTAGGTCGCCTCGGCGAGCGTCTTCATCCCGCGGGCGTAGTCGGGCAGGCCGGGGATGTCGAAGGTGCGGGTGACACTGCCGGGGGCGAGGACCAGGTAGTCGTACCTCTGCGCCACCACCTCGTCGGTGATCTTGCGGACCACGCACACCTTGGAGGCCGGGTCCACGCCGATCGCGCCGCCCGGAACGATGTGGGTGCGGCGCAGCGTGCGGCGCAGGGAGACCGCCACCGACTGCGGGGTCAGCACGCCGGCCGCGACGTGCGGCAGCAGGGGCAGGTAGAGCTGGTAGCTGAACGGTGTGACCAGCGAGATCTCGGCCTCCGACGGCGCGAGCTTGTGTTCGAGTCGGCGGGCGCACTCCAGGCCGGCGAAGCCGCCGCCCACGATCAGGATCCGAGGTCGTTCCATCGCTCATCCCTTTGCCGTGCAGGTCGTAACCGCGAAGGTCCCCATTGCTGTCCGCCACACTCGCACGGAGCAGCGGGGGCTGCCACCGGGGTGGGGCGGATGGTGGAGGGGTGGGTGCAGGTGACGGGGGTGGTGGGGTGAGGGTGTGTGTGGTGTGGGGCTGCGGGCAACTGCCACCGGGGCGGGGCGGATGGCGGAGGGGGGATTCGGGGCGAACGCGGAGGAGGGGTGGCGGGCGAACGGAGGGGAGGAGGTGACGGGTCGGCACCGATAGGCTGTCGGGCGTGCTCCCCGAGGTGACGGCGGTCCGTTATGTGACGCCACTGCGAGAAGGCGGCTCGATGCCGGGCCTGGTCGAAGCCGACGACCGGCGGCTGTACGCGCTGAAATGGGTCGGCGCGGCGCAGGGCCGGAAGGCGTTGGTGGCGGAGGTGCTGGCCGGGGAGTTGGGCCGGCGGCTCGGGCTGCCGGTGCCGGAGCTGGTGACGGTCGACCTGGATCCGGTGCTGGCCCGCAGCGAGCCGGACCAGCAGGTCCAGGACCAGATGCGGGCCAGTGGCGGGACCAACCTCGGGATGGCCTTCGTCAGCGGCGCGCTCAACTTCGACCCGCTCTGCTTCGAGGTGGATCCGGATCTGGCCGGTCAGGTGCTCTGGTTCGACGCGCTGATCGGCAACGTCGACCGCTCCTGGCGCAATCCCAACCTGCTGGTGGCGACCGGCGGGCTGCGGCTGATCGACCACGGTGCGAGCCTGATCTTCCACCACCACTGGGCGGGCGCCGCCGCCTGGGTGCGCCGCCCGTACGACGCCTCCGACCACGCGCTGCTGTCCGCCCGGCCGGACCTGGCGGCCGCCGACAAGGCGCTCGCGCCGCTCGCGGAGGCCGCGATCGAGGGCGCGGTGGCGCGGATCCCGGAGGTCTGGCTGCTGGACGAGCCCGGCTTCGACTCGCCCGAGGCGGTGCGCGCCGCGTACCGCGCCCAGCTGACCGGCCGACTGGCCGGTCCGCGCGACTGGCTGCCGGAGGTGCCCGCATGACCGAGCCGAGGACGTCGGCGCTGCCGGTCGCCGTCGAACTGCACGACTACGAGTACGCCGTGATCCGCGCGGTGCCGCGGGTGGAGCGCGGCGAGTGCGTCAACGTCGGGGTGCTGCTGTACTGCCGGCAGAACGCGCACCTGGCCGCGCGCACGCACCTGGACCAGGCCCGGCTGCTGGCGCTGGACCCGGTGGCGGACGTGAACGGGGTGCGGCGGGCGCTGCACGGGATCGAGGCGGTGTGCGCCGGGGGCCCGCAGGCCGGTCCGGCGGCGGGGGACAGCCCCGGGCAGCGGTTCCGCTGGCTGACCGCTCCGCGCAGCGCGATCGTCCAGCCGGGGCCGGTGCACACCGGGCTGACCGCGGACCCGGAGGCGGAGCTGCGGCACCTGTTCGATCAGCTGGTGCTCTAAGCTCTGTCGACCGGCCGGTGCTCCGTTTCCGGTCGAGCCGCCGACGGTTGCCGTGGTCAAAGCTTGAGTTACTGAAGCACTCGGCCGTACGCTGGCCCCATGGGTTCGACAGCGACGACGACCGTACCGACCAACGCCGAGTTGATGGAGGCGTTGGCCGCCGTCGGTGCCGCGTATTTCCAGGACTTCGCGGCGGCCGCGGCCCGGCACGGGCTCTCCTCCTCGCAGGCCAAGGCGCTCGGCGCGGTGCAGGAGCCGGTGCCGATGCGGGCGCTGGCCGGGCGGCTGGGCTGCGACGCGTCCAACGTCACCGGGATCGTGGACCGGCTGGAGTCGCTGCGCCTGGCCCACCGGGAGGCGGCGGCCGGTGACCGCCGGGTGAAGATCGTCGTGATCACGGACGAGGGCCGGGAGATCCTGAACCGCATCCGCGGCGAGATGGCCCGCACCCACCAGGCCTTCGAGGCGATGACCGACGAGCAGCGGATCGCCCTGCACTCGATCTGCGCGCAGGTCCTGCCGGTGCTGGCCGGCCGGGCGGGCGCCGCCCAGTAGCGGGCCGCGCCGCGCCGGACGGGAGCCGTCGGGCGGTCCCGGTCGGAGCTACCCGGTGCGCCGCCGCTCCGGCTGACCTCGGCTGTTAGGCTTGCGAAGCGTGAGCGCGAAGCCCCAGATCCCCAATGTCCTGGCCTCCCGGTACGCCTCGGCGACCCTGGCCCAGCTGTGGTCCCCCGAGCACAAGGTGGTCCTTGAGCGCCACCTGTGGCTCGCCGTCCTGAAGGCCCAGCAGGACCTCGGTGTCGAGGTGCCGGCGAGCGCCGTCGCCGACTACGAGCGGGTGATCGACCAGGTCGACCTCGGCTCGATCGCCGCCCGTGAGCGGGTCACCCGCCACGATGTGAAGGCCCGGATCGAGGAGTTCAGCGAGCTCGCCGGCCACGAGCAGATCCACAAGGGCATGACCTCCCGGGATCTGACCGAGAACGTCGAGCAGTTGCAGATCCGCCAGTCGCTGGAGCACGTGCGCGACCGCACGGTGGCCGTGCTGGTCCGGCTGGCCCGCCTGGCCGCCCAGCACTCCGACCTGGTCATGGCCGGCCGCTCGCACAACGTGGCCGCGCAGGCCACCACCCTGGGCAAGCGCTTCGCGTCGATCACCGACGAACTGCTGGTCGCCTTCCGCCGCCTGGAGGAGCTGATCGCCCGCTACCCGCTGCGCGGGATCAAGGGCCCGGTCGGCACCGCCCAGGACATGCTGGACCTGCTCGGTGGCGACACCGACAAGCTCGCCGAGCTGGAGCGCCGGGTCGCCGGGCACCTCGGCTTCGAGAACGTGCTGACCAGCGTCGGCCAGGTCTACCCGCGCTCGCTGGACTTCGAGGTGCTCACCGCCCTCGTCCAGCTGGCCGCCGCGCCGTCCAGCCTGGCCAAGACCATCCGCCTGATGGCCGGCCACGAGCTGGTCACGGAGGGCTTCAAGGAGGGCCAGGTCGGCTCCTCGGCGATGCCGCACAAGATGAACACCCGCTCCTGCGAGCGCGTCAACGGCCTGGCCGTCATCCTGCGCGGCTACGCCTCGATGACCGGCGAGCTGGCCGGCGACCAGTGGAACGAGGGCGACGTCTCCTGCTCGGTGGTGCGCCGGGTCGCGCTGCCGGACGCCTTCTTCGCCTTCGACGGCCTGCTGGAGACCTTCCTGACCGTCCTCGACGAGTTCGGCGCCTTCCCGGCCGTGATCGAGGCCGAGCTGGACCGCTACCTGCCGTTCCTCGCCACCACCAAGGTGCTGATGGGCGCGGTGCGCGCGGGCGTCGGCCGGGAGACCGGGCACGAGGTCATCAAGGAGCACGCCGTCGCCTCCGCGCTGGCGATGCGCGCGGGCGCCCGGGAGAACGAGCTGCTGGACCGGCTGGCCGCCGACGAGCGGATCCCGCTGGACCGGGCCGGGCTGGACGCGCTGCTGGCCGACCGGCTGTCCTTCACCGGTGCGGCCGGTGCCCAGGTCGCCGAGGTGGTCCGCCAGGTGGAGGCCGTCGCCGCCGCCTACCCCGAGGCCGCCAAGTACGCGCCGGCCGACATCCTCTGACGGTCGGTATCCTCTGACGGCCAGTATCCCCTGACGGCCAGTATCCCCTGACGGCCAGTATCCCCTGACGGGCCAGTCGTCTCCGACGGTTCGTCAGCCAGTCGAGGGCCCCGCCGCCGATCCGGTGGCGGGGCCCTCGTCCGTGGGGACGTGGCCCGGGTCGAGCGGCGGGGTGGTGCCGCAGGCCCACGCGCAGTCCGGCTCGGCCACCGGGCGGTCCACCGGCGCCAGCACGTTGCCGCGGACGGTCGTGAAGGCCGTCAGCCCGCCGGCGACCAGCAGTCCGGCGCAGATCAGCATCGCGGTGTGGAAGGCGGAGTCCACCGCGGACGGCACCCGGTAGGCGTCGCCGCTCAGCCCGGCGAGCGAGGGCAGCGCGGCGACCGCGAGCAGCCCGGCCGCGCGGGCGGCGGCGTTGTTGACGCCGCTGGCGATCCCCGCGTGCCGGACCTCGACGGCGGCCAGCACCGTCGCCGTCAGCGGTGCGACCAGCAGGGTCATCCCGCAACCCATCACCGTGACGGCGGGCAGCACGTCCGCCCAGTAGGAGGAGTCGGGGCCGGTGCGCAGCATCAGCAGCACCCCGGCGGCGCACAGCAGCGGGCCGACGGTGAGCGGGATCCGGGGGCCGATCCGCTTGCCCAGCCGCCCGGCGCGCGCCGACAGGGTCAGCATCAGCACGGTGATCGGGACCAGGGCGAGGCCGGAGACCAGCGGGGAGAAGCCGGAGACGATCTGCAACTGCACCACCAGCAGGAAGAACACCCCGCTGAACGCCGCGTAGACGCACAGGGTGACCAGGTTGACGGCGGTGAACAGCCGGGAGGAGAAGAGGCCGAGCGGCAGCATCGGCTCGGCGGCGCGGCGCTCGACCGCGATGAAGGCCGCGCCGAGCAGCAGGCCGATCGCGCCGGTGAGCCAGACCGCGGGGGACAGGCCCTCCCCGGCGGCGGTCAGCGCGTAGGTGATCGCGCCGAGGGCGAGCGCGGCGAGCAGCGCGCCCGTGACGTCGAAGCGGCCGGCGGCGCTCTCGTCCCGGCTCTCGGGGACGAACCGGGAGGTGACCGCGACCACGGCGGCCGCGAGCGGCAGGTTCAGCAGGAAGATCCACCGCCAGCCGGGGCCGTCCACCAGCCAGCCGCCGAGGAAGGGGCCGACCGCGGCCGACACCCCGCCGAGGCCCGACCACAGGCCGACCGCCGCCGAGCGGTCGTCCGGGTGGAAGACGGCTTGCAGCATGGCGAGCGAGCCGGGGGTGAGCAGCGCCCCGCCGATGCCCTGGACGGCGCGGGCGGCGATCAGCACGTGGATGGTGGGGGCGGCGGCGCAGGCCGCGGAGGCGGCGGCGAACCAGAGCACGCCGATCAGGAAGACCCGGCGCCGGCCGTACCGGTCGCCGAGCGCGCCGCCGAGCAGGATCAGCCCGGCCAGGGTGAGCAGATAGGCGTTGAGCGTCCATTGCAGGGAGGCGAGGGAGGCGCCGAGATCGGCGCCGATGCGGGGGAGCGCGACGTTCACCACGGTGCCGTCGAGCATCGCCATGCTGGAGCCGAGCACCGTCGCCAGGAGGACCCAGCGTCCCTGCGAGGTGCCCAGGCGCAATGTTCCTGCTTGGGAGGTGGCCACGGGCCGATCCTGCGCCCGTGGGGCGTGCGTGACAAGGGTCACCGGGGGGCGTGTCGGGGGGTGTGCGGTGCGTGAGCGGACGGGTGCGCAGCGGTGGCGGGATCGGCGCAGCGTCGTGGATCAGTGGCGCCGGGTGAATGGATTGTGCACGTACGGTGCAGCCGATCATTCGGAGGGTCACGGCGTCCCCGGGGGTTGTTGCCGGTTCAAGTGATCGACATTGCTTCACCCGAACGGATGGGTTTTAGTTCAGCGACCGCCCGGCCAGTCCGGACGGATCCACCGGGTGGAACGCCGAGTCCTGCCGCTGCCCGGTGGCTCGCACCGAACTCTGTACGGCAGGAGCGGGGGACCCACAGGTAAGTCGCCGGACCGGAAACGGCACGCTTTCGCGTACCCGGATCCAGGGCCGGCTAGGGGTGAAGCCGCATGTGCGGCCGGGCAACTCCAGCCCGAACCCGACAGCTCACCTCGCAGGCGTCGGAGAGGAAAATTCCATGCCTGCACAGGCTCGTCGTATCGCCCTGCCCCGCGCCGCCCGCATCGGGATCGCCACCGCCGTCACCGGTGTCTCCTTCGCCCTGCCGCTCGTCACCGCGATGAGCGCCCAGGCCCACCCCGCGCCGGCCGCCGCGGTCACCACCGCCCCGGCCGCCGCTTCCGCCGACCAGGCCCAGGCCCAGGCCCAGGCCCCGTCGCAGTCGCCGGAGAACTACCGCGTCGTCAGCGGTGACACCCTGTCCCAGATCGCCGACGCCAAGCACGTCGACGGTGGCTGGCAGGCGCTGTACGACCACAACCGCGAGGTCATCGGCGGCAACCCGAACCTGATCTTCCCCGGTCAGCAGCTCGTGATCGCCGGCCAGGCCGCCGCTGCCGCGCCCGCTGCTCCGGCCAAGCCCGCCCAGCCGGCCGCCCCGGCCGCGTCGGCCACCACCGCCGCCAAGCCGCAGGCCCAGCTGGAGGTCCAGACCGAGGCGGCGAAGCCGTCCGCCCAGCTCCAGACCCAGGTGCAGACCGCCGCGCCGACCGCCGCGGTCACCACCGTCCCGGTCGCGGCGGGCTCCGCCTTCGTCGCCCCGCTGGCCAGCCCGAAGCTCGGCACCGCCTACGGCGTGGCCGGCTCGATGTGGGCCTCCGGCCACCACACCGGCCAGGACTTCGTCGCCTCCACCGGCACCCCGCTGCGCGCCGTCGCCAAGGGCGTCGTGGTGAAGGCCGGCAACGGTGGCGCCTACGGCAACGAGGTCGAGATCAAGCTCGCCGACGGTCACTTCGCCGAGTACGCGCACCTCTCCTCGATCGGCGTGAAGATCGGTCAGACCGTCACCGCCGGCCAGCAGATCGGCCGCTCCGGCGCGACCGGCAACGTGACCGGCCCGCACCTGCACTTCGAGATCCGCAACGGTTCGGAGTACGGCTCGGACATCAACCCGGTCGCCTACCTGCGGGCCCACGGCGTCGCGCTCTGACCCGTGCCGCATGAGGAACCACCGCTGCTACGGGGCGAATCGACCTCCCGGGATGGTCATGTCGGGTGACCGCTCGACCGGGTGATCGCCGCAGCAGTGGACATGGGCGCGGGACACGCCCAGGCCGGCCCGGCTCGCGAGACTTCTCTCGCGAGCCGGGCCGGCCGCTGTCGTTTCCGGTTGGTGTCGTTTCCGGCTGATGTCGGGGAGGGTTGCGCCCAAGGCGAATTGACGATCAGTCAGGAAGGCTCGCTGGTCGGCCGGTTCAGATCCTGTGGGCGGGCAGGCCGTGCTGGGCGGCGGTCAGCAGCTCGTGCATCCGCTGGCCGAAGTCCTCGGTGTCGGCGGCCGGTTCGGGGAAGACCAGGCGGACGTCGCGGTGGCCGTGCTGGTGGTCCAGGCGCAGGACCAGGCCGTGGCGGTCCAGGGCGAGCGGGCGGACGTCCGGGTGCTGGGCGAGCAGCGCCGGGTCGAGCAGCCGGGTGAGGACGGCGAGGGCGTCGGCGTGGTCGTCGGCGAGGTGGGTGAGCAGGGTGGCCTCGTAGCGGGCCAGCGGGTCGGGTGCGGCGAGCGCGAGGTCGGCGGCGGTGAGCGCGCCGGTGCCGTACGGGGTGGCGAGGACGGCGTGGGCGATGTCCACGCGCAGGTGGACGCTGAGGCCGTCGTCGGCGAGGTGGGCCAGGTGCAGCCGGCCGGCCAGGGTGAGGCGGGCGCGGATCCGGTCGCGGACGGCGACGGGGGAGACGTCGGTGACGTCCAGGACGACGGCGAGCCCGTCGGTGGTGCGGGCGGCGGCGGTGGTGAGCGGGTCGCCCAGCGGGGCGCGCAGGCGCAGCCGGGAGCCGTGGACGGAGACCGGGGTGTCGAGGTCGTGGTGCTCGCCGCAGGCGCGGACGGTGAGCGAGGAGGTCGCGCTGAGCAGGCTCTGGACCCGCTCGGCGGTGGTGGGTTCGGGCACCTCGGCGTCGCCGGCGGGCAGGCTCATCGCGGACCTCCAGTTAGTTAGGTAAGCCTAACCTAATGTCCACTTGGGGGCGTGGCAAGTGGCGTGGCCGTGGTCGGTGTCGCTGCCGCCGAGGATAGGCGGCGCTTGCAAGTACCTGCGGATGTCTCGTATTGTCGACGCTGGTAGTTGCATGCGCAACGGTTCTCTCTGGAAAGCGGTCCCTCATGCCCCTCGCGCTCCTGGCGCTGGCGATCAGCGCCTTCGGTATCGGCACCACCGAGTTCGTGATCATGGGCCTGCTGCCCGAGGTCGCCGGCGACTTCTCGGTCTCCATCCCCACCGCTGGCCTGCTGATCTCCGGCTACGCGCTCGGCGTCGTGGTCGGCGGCCCGCTGCTCACCATCCTCGGCACCCGGGCCCCCCGCAAGGGCATGCTGCTGACGCTGATGGGCCTGTTCGTGGTGGGCAACCTGGTCGCGGCCGTCGCCCCCGCCTTCGGGCTGCTGATGGTCGGACGGATCGTCAGCGCCTTCGCGCACGGCGCGTTCTTCGGCATCGGCTCGGTCGTCGCCGCCGACCTGGTCGCCCCGCACAAGCGGGCCGGCGCGATCGCCCTGATGTTCACCGGCCTCACCGCCGCCAACGTGCTCGGCGTCCCGATGGGCACCCTGCTCGGCCAGCACTTCGGCTGGCGCTCCACCTTCTACGTCGTCGCCGGGCTCGGCCTGCTCGGCCTCGCCGGGATCGCGGCGCTGGTGCCCGTCCAGCCGCGGGCCGGGGCCGCCCGGCTCGGCCCCGAGCTGGCCGCCTTCCGGACCCTGCGGCTCTGGCTGGCGCTCGCCATGACCGTGCTCGGCTGGGGCGGCATCTTCGCGATGTTCACCTACATCACGCCGATGATGACCGAGCTGGCCGGCTTCGCCCCGAGCGGCGTCACCTGGCTGCTCTTCCTGTTCGGCGTCGGCCTGTTCGTCGGCAACCTGCTGGGCGGCTGGTTCGCCGACCGCGCGCTGATGCGCAGCCTCACCGTGGTCCTCGCGGTGCTCGCGGTGCTGCTGTTCGCCTTCACCTTCGCCGCGCACAGCAAGCCGGCCGCGATCGTCCTCATCCCGCTGATCGGGCTGTTCGGCTTCGCGACCGTCGCGCCGCTGCAGAAGCGGGTCATGGACCAGGCGGCCGGTGCGCCGACGCTGGCCTCGGCCGCCAACATCGCCGCGTTCAACCTGGGCAACGCGCTGGCCGCCTGGCTCGGCGGGCTGGTCATCTCGGGCGGCCTCGGCTACGACGCGCCGAACTGGGTGGGCGGGCTGCTCACCGCCGTCGCCCTCGGCGTGACGGTGTTCGCGGCGGCGCTGGACCGGCGCGGCGCGGCGGGTGAGGGGCGGGTCCTGGCGCGCTCGGGCGCCCCGGTCGAGCAGGGCGTGCCCGCGGGGCGGTGAGCGCGGGGGTGGCGAAGGGCCCGGACGCCTGGTGTGCGTCCGGGCCCTTGCGGCGATCAGGGCGCCTGGCGGTGCTCAGGGGTGCTCAGGGGCGGTCACGGTGATCACGCTGCTCAGCGGTCTCAGTGGTCTCAGCGGCGATCGCGGCGATCACAGTGCTCAGCGGCGCGCAGGGCGCTCAGGCGACGACGGCCTGGGCGTCGATCTCGACCAGCATCGGCTCCTGCGGCAGCTCGACGAAGATCGTGGTGCGGCAGGGCTTCACGCCGCCGGGCTTGATGTTCTCGTCGATGAACTCGGCGTACACCTCGTTCATCAGCGGGAAGTCCGCCCGCTTGGTGAGGTAGACGCGGAACATCACCACGTCCTCGATGGTCGCGCCGCCGGCCTCGACGATCGCCTTGACGTTCTCCAGCGTGCGCCGGGTCTGCGCCTTCACGTCGCCGTGGTAGAGGTACTCGCCGGTCGCCGGGTCCTGCGGGCCCTGGCCGGAGACCTGGAGGATCGGGCCCTTGCGGACGCCCTGGGAGAACATCCAGGCGGGGGCGGGGGCGCCGTCGGTGCGGACTTCGGTCTTCTCGCTGGTCGGGTGCTGCTCGCTCATGGGGTTCCTTACGTTCTGACGGTTGATCAGTTGTGGTCCGGGCGGCCGCAGTCGGCCGAGATGGCGCGGGTGGCGGCGAGCAGCTGCGGGAGGAGGTCCAGCACCTGCTCGTAGGGCAGGACGACGTCCGGGACGGAGATGGAGGCGGCGGCGACGACCCGGCCGCTGGCGTCCCGGATCGGCGCGGCCACGCAGTTGATGAACGCCTCGTGCTCGGCGTGGTCCTGCGCCCAGCCCTGGACGGCGACCTTCTCCAGCTCGGCGAGCAGCGCCTCGGGCGTGCCGAGGGTGCGCGGGGTGTGCGGGGTGAAGTCGATCCCGGCGACCACCCGGCGGCGTTCGGGCAACGGCAGGTCGGCGAGCAGCACCTTGGAGACGGCGGCGCTGTGCAGGGCGGCGCGCAGGCCGATCCGGGAGTACATCCTGACCGGGTGCCGGGAGTCGAACTTGTCGATGTAGACGACCTCGCCGCCCTCGTACGCGGCCAGGTGCACGGTCTGGCCGGTGGCGGCGTTCAGCTCGGCCAGGTGCGGGGCGGCGATCCGGCGGACGCCGCGCTGTTCGAGGGCGAGGCCGGAGAGGGCGAACAGGCCGGCACCCAGGTGGTAGCGGTAGGCGGCGTCCCGGTAGACGAACCGTTCCTCCTCCAGGCTCTGGAGCAGTCGGAGCACGGTCGTCTTGTGGACGCCGAGCACCTCGGCCAGCTGGTCGAGGGAGCGTTCGCCCTCGCCGAGCTCGGCGAGGATGCGCAGGGCGCGGGTGACGGTCTGGCTCATCGGGCTCCGCCGGGGTCGTTCGGGCTCGGGTTCGTGCTCATTGTGCCCGGGCCGAGCGGGTGCCGCGGGCCCGGTCCGCGGGGACGGCCGGGCCGGTGATGCCCTCCGCCGAGACCCGGGTGGCGGCCCAGTCGGCGGGTGAGGCGTCGAGCAGCGCGGCGACCACGGCGGCGGGCGGCAGTTCGGCCTGGTCGCCGTGGGCGGTCAGCGCGCAGGCGGCGCTCAGGTGGCCGAGCCGCAGCCGGCGGCGCTGGTCCAGGCCGCGGACGGTGCCGGCCAGGTAGCCGGCGGCGAAGGCGTCGCCCGCGCCGGTGGCCTCGACCACCTCGACGGCCAGGGCCGGTTCGCTCACCGCCGTGCCGTCCCGCTCCAGGGCGGTGACCAGGCGGGCGGCGTCCTTGACCACGACGGTGGCGGGGGAGGCGAAGCGGCGGCGCAGCGCGGCCGGTTCCCCGGTGCCGAAGGCGGCCTCGGCCTCGTCGGCGCCGATCAGCAGCAGGTCGGCGGCGTCCAGCAGCGGCGGCAGGACGGCCGGGTCGCGGTCGTGCCAGAGCGCGGGGCGCCAGTTGAGGTCGAAGCTGACGGTCCGCCCCGGGCGGCGGTCGGCGAGCAGGGCGCGCAGCAGTGCCAGGCAGTCGTCGGAGAGCGCGGCGGTGATGCCGGACAGGTGCAGCAGGCGGGCGCCGGACAGCAGCCGGACGGCCGCCGGGTCGGCCAGCAGGGCGGGGGAGAGCGCGGCGGCCGCGGAACCGCGCCGGTGGTAGTGCAGCCGGCTGCGGCCGGGACCGAGGTCGTGGTGGTGGCCGGTGGCGCCGCCGACCTCCTTGAGGTAGAGGCCGGTGGGGCGGTGCGGGTCGACGGCGACCGCCGAGACGTCCACGCCGCGGGCGGCGACCTCGGCGAGCAGCCGGCGGCCGAAGCCGTCGTCGCCGACCCGGCTGATCCAGGCGGTCGGCACACCGAGCGCGGCCAGGGCGCCGGCCACGTTGGACTCCGCGCCGCCGACCGACAGCCGGAAGTTCTCCACCGCCTCCAGCGGGCCCGGCCGGTCCGGCAGCAGCACCGCCATGGACTCGCCCACGCACACGGCCGTCGGGGAAGGACCGGGTCGGGTCGGGCCCGGGGTGTCCTGTCGCGGCATCTGCTGGGCTCCTCCGTCTGCGGCGGCCGTTCCGTTGACCGTGATCCGGCGCCGATGCTAGAACCGTCATGCCAACATGTGCAACCCTCATTGCACATGTTGCAACATGGCAGATGGAGGAAGACGGTGGAGCAGACCTTCGCAAGCATCGGCACCGGGCCGGGCATCGACGACGGCGCGGTGGCGGCCCTCGCCGACGAGACGCTCGACTGGCGGTTCAAGGCCGCCCCGCCGGACGCCTGGGGGCACTCCGTCCGCGACTGGCTGGCCACCGGGCCCACCCTCGCCGGGCTCGGCACCCCGCTGCTCACCCTGGACGGCGCCGCGCTCGACCACAACCTGCGCACGATGGCCGACTGGTGCGCCAAGGCCGGGGTCGCGCTCGTGCCGCACGGCAAGACCACCATGGCGCCCGCCCTCTGGCAGGCGCAGCTCGCCGCCGGCAGCCACGGCATCACCCTCGCCAACCTGCCGCAGGTACGGGTCGCCCGGGCCTTCGGGGTCGAACGGATCCTGCTCGCCAACACCCTGCTCGACCCGGCCGGACTGGCCTGGCTCGCCGCCGAACTGGCCGCCGACCCGGCCTTCGCCTTCGTCTCCTGGGTGGACTCCACCGAGAGCGTCCGGCTGATGGACGAGGCGCTGCGCGCCGCCGGGGCCCAGCGGCCGGTCGAGGTCCTGGTCGAGCTCGGCGGCCCCGGCGGGCGCACCGGCGCCCGCGGCGTGGACGCGGCCGTCGAGATCGCCGCCGCCGTGCTGCGCGCCCCCACCCTGCGCCTCGCGGGCGTCGGCGGGTACGAGGGCGCGCTCGCCCACGACGCCACCGCCGACGGGCTGGCCACCGTCCGCGGCTACCTCAAGGCGCTCGCCGACCTGCACGGCCGACTCGCCCGGGCCTACCCGGACGACGCCCGGCCGGTGGTGACGGCCGGCGGCAGCGCCTACTTCGACCTGGTCGTCGAGGAGTTGGCAGGACTGCCGGAGGCCCTCGTGGTACTGCGCTCGGGCGCGTACATCGCCCACGACGACGGCTTCTACCGGGGCATCTCGCCGCTGGCCCGGGGCGCCGGCGCCACGCCGTTCCGCAGCGCGCTGCACGGTTGGGCCCGGGTGGTGTCCCGGCCCGAGCCGCAACTGGCCCTGCTGGACGCCGGCAAGCGCGACCTGCCCTACGACGAGGGCCTGCCCGAGCCGCAACGCGTGCGCGGCGGAGCCGAGTTGACCGGGACGGCGGCCCGGATCACCGCACTCAACGACCAGCACGCCTTCCTGCGCGACGCGGGCGACCTCGCCCCGGTCGGCGCGGTGCTGCGGCTCGGCGTCTCGCACCCGTGCACGGCCTTCGACAAGTGGACCGCGATCCCGGTGCTGGACTCCGCCGACGCGGCCGAGCCGAAGGTCACCGGGCTGGTCAGGACGTTCTTCTGATGGCGGGCGGCAGAGCACCGGGCGGTGCCCTCCCGGGGGCCACCGTCTTCCGGGGCGCCACCGTCGTCGACGGCACCGGCGCGGACCGCTACCGGGCGGACGTACGGATCGCCGACGGCCTGATCACCGGGATCGGCCACGGCCTCGACGCGCCGACGGTGGTGGACGCCGACGGGCTGGTCCTCGCCCCCGGCTTCATCGACATGCACGCCCACTCCGACCTCGCCCTGCTGCTCGAACCCGAGCACCCGGCCAAGGTCACCCAGGGCGTCACCTGCGAGGTCCTCGGTCAGGACGGCCTGTCCTACGCCCCGGTGGACGACACCACCCTGCCCGCGCTGCGCCGCCAACTGGCCGGCTGGAACGGCGATCCGGACGGCTTCGACTGGGACTGGCGCGGCGTCGCCGGCTACCTGGACCGGATCGACCGCACCGGCGTCGCCGTCAACGCCTGCTACCTCGTCCCGCACGGCTCGCTGCGGATGCTCGCCATGGGCTGGGCGAACCGCGCGCCCACCCCGGCCGAACTCGACCGGATGCGCCAGGAGTTGGCGCAGGGCCTGCTGGACGGCGCGGTCGGCATGTCCAGCGGCCTCAGCTACACCCCCGGGATGTACGCGGACACCGCCGAACTGGTCGAGCTGTGCACCGTGGTCGCGGCCTACGGAGGCTTCCACGCCCCGCACCAACGCTCGTACGGCGCAGGGGCGTTGGAAGGCTACGCGGAAATGGTGGAGATCGCCCGGCGGACCGGCTGCGCGCTGCACCTGACCCACGCCACGATGAACTTCGGCGTCAACCGGGGCCGGGCCGGCGAACTGCTGGAACTGGTCGACCAGGCGCTCGCCGACGGCGTCGACCTCACCCTGGACAGCTACCCCTACCTGCCCGGCTCCACCACCCTGGCCGCCCTGCTGCCCAGTTGGGCCACCGAGGGCGGCCCGGCGGCGACGCTCACCCGGCTCGCCGACCCGGCCGCCCGCGAGCGGATCCGGTACGAGGTGGAGGAGAAGGGCAGCGACGGCTGCCACGGCGTCGTCACCGACTGGGCGACGATCCAGATCTCCGGCGTCCGTACGGCCGAGCTGGCCCGGACGGTCGGCCGGACCGTCGCCGAACTCGCCGCCGAGCGGGGCCGCAGCGGCACGGAGGTCTTCCTCGACCTGCTGCGCCGCGACGAACTGGCCACCACCATCCTCCAGCACGTCGGGCACGAGGAGAACGTCCGGGCGATCATGCGCCACCCGGCGCACACCGTCGGCAGCGACGGACTACTGGTCGGCGCCCGGCCGCACCCGCGCGCCTGGGGCACCTTCCCCCGCTACCTCGGCCACTACAGCCGGGAGTTGGGCGTGCTGACACTGGAGGAGGCCATCGCCCGGATGACCGGTCGGCCCGCCGCCCGGCTCGGGCTGCACCGGCGCGGCCTGATCGCCCCCGGCCACCACGCCGACCTAGTGCTCCTCGACCCCGAGAAGGTCCGGGACGCCGCCACCTTCGAGCACCCCCGGCTGCCCGCCGAGGGCGTCCAGCACGTGTACGTCAACGGCACCGCCGTCGTCCGGCAGGGCCGCACCACGGGCGCCCGGCCCGGGCGCGCCCTGCGCCGCACCGACCGAGGAACCCGATCCCTGTGAATCCCCCCTCCGTGAACCCCCTCGCCGAACTGCACGCCGACCCGGTGATCGCCGTGGTCCGCGCGCCCCGGATCCCGGACGCGGCCGCGCTGTGCGCCGCGCTCGCCGACGGCGGCATCAACTGGACCGAATTCACCTACACCACACCGGAGGTGACGACACATCTGCGACGTGCCGCAGGCGCGGGCTGGCGGGTCGGCGTGGGCACCGTGCTGACCGCCGAGCAGGCCGAGAGCGGGGTCGCGAGCGGGGCGTCCTTCCTGGTCACCCCCGGCTGCCGGCCCGAGGTGGCGGAGGCCGCCCGGGCCCTCGGGGTGCCGGTGGTGCTCGGGGCGCTCACCCCGACCGAGGTGGCCCGGGCGGTGGACCTCGGGGCCGCCGCCGTGAAGATCTTCCCGGCCCGGGCGTTCGGCCCCGGTTACTTCAAGGACCTGCGCGGCCCGTACCCGGACGTGCCCCTGGTGGCCTCCGGCGGGGTGAACGCGGGCAACGCCGCCGACTTCCTGGCGCACGGCGCGCTCGCGGTCTGCGCGGGCACGGACGTGGTGCCGCCGGACGCGGTCGCGGCGGGGGACTGGGCGGAGATCACCCGGCGGGCCCGGGCGTTCACCGAGGCGTGCGCGGTGGCCCGAGCCCGAGCCTGAGCGGTCGGCGGTCGGCGGTCGGCGGTCGGCGGTCGGCGGGCTGTCGGGACGGCCGGGGATGGGCGAGAATCGTGCTCCCCGGCCCAACCCCAACCCCAGCCCCAACCCCCGCCCTCAGCCCCGGCCCCCGGATCCGGCAGGAGGACCCACCCCATGACCTCGACCCGCCCCGGCCCCGACTGGCTGGCCGACGCCGTCCTGTACCAGATCTACCCGCAGAGCTTCGCGGACTCCGACGGCGACGGCATCGGCGACTTCGCCGGCATCGCCGCGCACCTCGACCACCTCGCCTGGCTCGGCGTCGACACCGTCTGGCTCAACCCCTGCTTCGCCTCCCCGTTCCGCGACGCCGGCTACGACGTCGCCGACTACCTCGCCCCGGCCCCGCGCTACGGCGGCACCGAGGACCTGGTCGCGCTGGTCGAGGCCGCCCGCCGCAAGGGCATCCGGATCCTGCTCGACCTGGTCGCCGGCCACACCTCCGACCGCCACCCCTGGTTCCTGGCCGCCGCCGAGGACCCGGCCGACCACCGGTACATCTGGTCCGACCAGCAGGTGGACGGCTTCGTCGCCTCGCCCGGCAGTCGCCCCGGCTGGTACCGGCCGAACTTCTTCGACTGCCAGCCGGCGCTCAACTTCGGCTACGCGCGCCCCAGTTCCGAGGAGCCCTGGCGCCAGCCGGTGGACGCCGAGGGCCCGCGCGCCAACCGGGCGGCCCTGCGCGACATCATGGAGCACTGGCTCGGCCTCGGCCTGGCCGGCTTCCGGGTCGACATGGCCTCCTCGCTGGTCAAGGACGATCCGGGCCTGGTGGAGACGGCCAGGCTGTGGACCGGGCTGCGGGACTGGCTGGACCGCACCCACCCGCAGGCCGCGCTGTTCGCCGAGTGGGGCGATCCGGCGGCCGCCGTCGCGGCGGGCTTCCACGCGGACTTCTTCCTGCAGTTCGGCGGCGCCGACCACGGCCTGCCGCTGCGCTCGCTGTGGAACAACGGCGCCGGCACCGTCGAGGAGTTCTGGCAGCAGGGCCCGTGCTACTTCGAGGCCGAGGGGCGCGGCACCCCGCAGGTGTTCCTGGACGCCTGGCGCGCCGCCGCCGAAGCGACCGGGGGTGTCGGCCACATCGCCCTCCCCACCGCCAACCACGACTTCTCCCGGCTGGCCACCGGCCCGCGCACCGACGGGCAACTGGCCGCCGCCTTCGCGTTCCTGCTCACCTGGCCCACCCTGCCGGCCGTCTACTACGGCGACGAGATCGGCATGCGCTACCTGCCCGGACTGCCCGACGTCGAGGGCAGTGTGCTCGGCCCGCGGTACAACCGGGCCGGCTCGCGGACCCCGATGCAGTGGGAGCCCGGGCCGACGGCGGGCTTCTCCGGCGCGCCGCCCGAGCGCCTCTACCTGCCCGTCGACCCGGACCCGCGGCGCCCGGACGTGCTCTCCCAGCGGGCCGACCCGACCTCGCTGCTGCACACCGTCCGGCGGCTGATCGCGCTGCGCCGGGCGCATCCGGGGCTGGGTGCGGCAGGCGGGGTGGAGGTCCGGCACGCCGGGTACCCGCTGGTGTACACCCGGGCCGGGCGGTACCTGGTGGCGGTGAACCCGGGCCGGGAGCCGGGGGCGGCGCGGCTGGAGCACGGCGGCGTGGTGCGCCCGCTGGAGGTGAGGGGCGTGCGGGTGGCGGACGGGGAAGTGCGGGCGGACGGCTTCTCGTACGGGGTGTTCGAGCTGTCCTGAGCCCCCCTGCCGAGGGCGGCCGGCTTTCGATCGGCGTCGGATGGTTGTAAGCTACATCCATAGATGGTTGCATTTGCCACCCACTCTGGTTGCATTTGCCATCCATCTCGACTCGACGCCACCGGAGGACGGTACGAACGCCATGAGCACACCCCAGCCCCCCGCCGCAGCGCCCACCCTGGGGCACTCGCTCAAGCACCTCGCCATCCACCTGATCACCCCGCTGCTGATGTGCCTCGGCATGGCGCTCGCCTACCAGGGCGCCTTCCACCAGCCCGAGCCGCACCACCTGAAGGTCGCCGTGGTCGGCACCACCGCGCAGGCGCAGGGCCTGGCGCAGGCGATCCAGGCCAAGGCCGGGGCGGCGGTCGACGTCCGTGCCCTGCCCGACCGGGCGACCGCCGAGCAGCAGCTGCGCGACCGCGACCTGGTGGGGGCGTTCCTCCCGGACGCCAGGAGCCCCGAACTGCTCGTCGCCAAGGGGAACTCGGACACCTCGGCGGTGGCCGTCACGGCGGTGTTCACCAACGTCACCGACCGGCAGGGCGTCCCGCTGCACGTCACCGACCTCACCACCCCGACCGAGGGCGACCCGACCGGCCAGGGCCTGTTCTTCCTGCTGGTCGCGCTGAGCATCGGCTCCTACGCCAGCGTCGCCGTGATCGGCGCGGCCGGCGCCGGGCTGAGCATGCGGATCCGGGCACTGGTCGGCGTGGCGGTGTCGCTGGTGGTGAGCGTGATCGGGATCGTCACCGCCGGACCGGTCTTCCACGTGGTCGACCACGACCTGGCCGCGGTGTGGGCGCTCGGCTGGCTCTACTCGGCGGGCGTCGTCCTGATCGGCATCGGCCTGCACAGCTTCCTGAAGAAGTGGACCACCCTGGCCCTGATGGTGCTGTTCGTGATGCTGAACTTCACCAGCTCCGGCGGCGTCTTCCGGCCCGAGCTGCAGAACGGTTTCTTCGGCGCCCTGCACGGCTTCTGGACCGGCGCCGGCTTCCTGGAGGGCGCGCGCAGCATCCTGTACTTCGACGGCGGCGCGGGCCTCGGCGGGCACGTCGTGACCCTGGTGGTCTGGCTGCTGCTGGGCGGGGCCGCGCTGGTGGCCGCCGCGCTCTACGAGGGGCGCGGGCGCCGGGCGGTGGAGAGCCCGGTGGAGGCCGAGGAGGAGATGGAGGAGGCGGTCGCGGTCTGACCGCACCGCACACGAGGCTTCACCCGCCGCCGAGGGCATCGGCACCGGGTGGGGACCGGCGGCCCGCGCCCGGCTCTGGACAAGCCGGACGCGGGCCGGTTTCGCGAGCAGCGGGCCGGCTAGGTCCAATGCCGGTGACTTTAGGTTGCTCCTGGCTGGGTGATGGTGACTGTCGCCGGTTCTGGTGGCGGCCAGTTGCGGTGTTGGGAGCGTTTGAGGGGCCAGTTGGACATCTTGCGTTTGATGACGCGGGGGCAGGATCGCCGGCGCCGTGGTGGCAGGAGCCGTTCGGTGATCTCAGCCAGGGTGCGGGTCAGCGCGCTGGCGAGTGTGCCGGGGGGAAAGTCCCGCCTGGGCGGGGACCTGGCGGCGTACGACCCGCAGGCTGCGGGTGAAGGACAGGCGGTCGGGGTCCAGGCCCTCGCTGAGGGCGGCCTGGTGCATCAGCTGCCGGATGGCGTGGTGGACCAGGAGGAGTCCGTACACCTCCTGCTCGACGCCCCACGGGTACTTCGAGCGCAGGACGAGTTTGGGGCCGCGCTGGTGGGTCTTGATCTCGTCCAGCGTGGTCTCGATCTCCCACCGCTGGACGTAGAGCGCGGCCAGCTCGGCTGCCGGTGCCGCCTCGGGGTCGAGGACGGTGGTGACCAGCCGGTAGACGCTCTGGTCGCCGGTCGTGGTCAGGGTGTACTCGACGACCCGCACGGTCACCGGGTTGCGGCGGCTCTTTCGGTCCGGTTCGGCGTGGACAGTGCTGAGGTAGGAGCCGTCGGAAAGGACCCGCAGCACGGGCAGGGCGGCGTTGGTGCGGACCCGCCACAGCAGGTCCGCGCCGTTCGCCCGTGCGGCCTGCCACAGCTCGAAGCCGTAGAAGCCCCGGTCGGCCAGCAGCAGCATCCCCTCCCGCAGAAGGGGGAACAGCCGCCGGGACAAAGACTGCTCACTGACCGACAGCGGGCCAATGGCCGCGCCGAACATCGCATGAGTGCCGCACTCGGCCAGCCCCACCACCCTGGCCTGCGGAAACGCACTCGCTCCACGGCCGGACACGTGCCGGCCGAAGAACTCGGTGTTGGCGTCGGTGTCCGCCAGGTCCAGGCAGGTGCCGTCCACTGCCACCACACGCCACCGCCGGTACCAGGCGCCCGTCGTTTCGGGCACGGCCAGCGGGCGGCAGACCCGCGCGAACAGCACCTTCAACGGCTCGACCCCCAGCCGTCGGCGGGCCCGGCCGATCGCGGCGGTCGTGGGCACCCGCCACGACCGCCGACCGTCCCCGAGCCCCTCACCCAGCAGCCGGGCGACCTCCTCGTAGCCCTGCCCGAAGAACAGGCACATCGCCAGCACGAAGTACACAACCACCCGCGCCGGCAGCAGACGACTGCGTTTCTCACCCCGCCCGGTCTCGGCGATCACCTCATCGACCAGTCCCGGCGGGAACGCCCGGGTCAGTACCCCGATCGCGATCCGGTCCGATATCCGCTCACTCGCAGGCGCCTTGACCTGCCCCACCCTCGCCACACCACAACCAACGAGACACCGACCACAAAGTCACCGGCATTGCGGCTAGGTCAGGGAGTGTCATGAATCAGGTGGACACCCTGATCAAGGGAGACACTGATGAGCTCGCTGACGGATCACCAGATCGGGTCGGTTCCTGACGGGTCGG
>NZ_JBIVAX010000049.1:0-52420 GCF_044745805.1 Kitasatospora sp. NPDC086801 | reverse complement strand
GGAACCGGCCACACGGCAGCTGCGGCAAGCGCCGCAAACCGCGGAAAGCGTAGGCACCAGCAGCCCAAAGAGCGATCTACAGCTGGAGTACTAAGAGGGTCAATCTCGATCAAGGATTCACTCAACAGCTTCCATGGCCATTATCTTTTCTCGCTCGCCGCACCCGACGTGAGCACATCCGAGAAGACGAACGAATTCGTCGATCATGTGCAGACGTTTCTGGGAAGCATCGCGGGCGCAGGTGAACGGGTCTGCACTTGGCTCCCCAACTCCGGTCCGCCGCTGCGGAAAGGATGGGAGCGGTTCGGCTTCACCTTCAGAGCGGATGGCCGGACCTGGCGGTTGAATTCTCGCTTCGCCCCGCAGCTCCCTGCCGATATCGCCCTTCTGGTACCCACCGAAACGAAAGTCTCCGACGGCCCCACAGGGCTGGTCCTCTCCGGAGAGGGGTCCAACGAGATCTCCTTCGCATGGGAGGGCAGCAATGCTCCCAGCGTCGACCCGAACCAGTCCCGGCTTCCTCTCAGCGGCCCCTACTCGGGCTGCCTGCTGGTCGGCGGAACCCTCTATTTCGCGTCGACGCTGGACAAGTACCGGGCCGGCATGCGTTTCGCGCATCCCGGTCCTGAGGGGTCGTCGATCGCCCAGGTCTACCGGTTGCTGGCGGGCACCGCGCCAACCGAGCTGCCGTACATCGCCTCGTGCGACGTGTTGGACCCCTTCAACGAGTCCGACTCCACCGCGAACGGTGTGGACGGACTGCGGAGGACGCTGTTCGCCCTCTCCGCCCCCGGGACGACGGGCCTCACCAGCTATCTGCGCACGCCACCCGGCACGACCGTATCCCTGGTCCCCCTCGGCGGTGTCGACTCCCAGAACCAGCCCGTGGCGAACGCCGCGGGGGTCGTCTTCGAACGCTCCGATCCCACGGGCAAGGACAGGGGCGCCGCCTACCTCACCTTCTCCGGCGACTGGGGGATGGAGGTCGACGGCGCCGCCGGCACCGAGCAGGAACTGCTGTGCGGCGTCTACGGCCTTGAACGCATCCGCTTCCGGGCCTACACGCCGGAGGCAGGAGCTACCTTCGACCGGTTCCGCCTGGTACCGGGCCAACCGGCGTTCGCGGAGCGGTTCCCCTACACGGACGTGTCGCTGGAGCGCCCCACCGACTCGGCGCCGCCCCTGACCGACCAGTTGCGCACCTCCTACGCCACCGTGGTCTCGGGAGACTCCCGCCCGGTCGAGTACCGGGCGCAGCCGGAGAGCGACCCGCTCTACGCATCGACGGCCACCGGTGCCTCCACCGGGGTGCTGGACTTCCTGAACGTCGGCCTTCCGCTTCCGTCGAGCCCGGGGTTCGCGATGCCGCTGACGCCTTCCGCCGGGGTGAGGGCCCGGGAGGGCGACCCGCAGTTCCCGCCCGAGGAGCTCGGCCCCTTCGAGAGTCAGATCCTCTCGGTGGTCCGCAAGGCGGCGGTGCGTCCGGCCGCGCTGGAGACCTTGCGCGCAGCGGCTCGCACCGCCGCCGCTCCGGACGCGAGGACCACGTTGACCACGGCGACGACTCCGCAGGGATTCCTGGTCAGCCTCGACGGCGCACGCTACGAGACCGTCACCATGGCCCGGACCGAGCAGCCGGACTTCTCGTTCCGCACGCCGGACGCCGAGTTGATCAGCCTGCTCCAGACCAACCAGCTCTTCGCGGTCGTCGCCAGTCCGGCGCACGTGGGCACCCTCGGCTCCGGTGGTGCAGCGGCGTTCCAGAACACCGTCGGGATCAGCGGCTGGACCATGACGGCCGACATCGGCCGGGCGTCGACCGCCAGCGACTACCGCAACGTCCTAATCCTCAAGTTCTGCGACGGCTCGCTGCGCGACCGCGTCGCCAACCCGGACATGTGGAGCGACCCCGAGGACTTCTCGCTCCTGCCCGGCCAGACCGACCGCACCACCGCGCTCACCGGGCTGTCCCAGTGGCTCACCGGGTTCATCGACCAGGCCCAGCGCGAGGCTAAGTCCGGCAACAGGCTCTACACCGAGTTCGCCCGGGTGGCCGCGGACCCGGCGTGGAAGGGTCTGCTGGTCCTGCGCGCGGACGTGGACCCGACGGGCCTGCCGGACCAACTGCGCGGCCTCGCCGCCGGGATCGACTTCGAGCAGTTCTACGCCCACCACTTCGGGGTCACCGTCACCCCGGTGACCGCACCCGGCGGCTCCGTCGGGATCTCCGGCCCCAGCAGCACCTTCGGGCTGATCGACTACCAACTCCCGCAGTTCCGCGCGTCGGTCGCCAACGGGGCCTCGCCGGACCTGCCGCTGCCCCTGCCGGTCGACGGCCCGTACGGGTTCGCCGTCCTCCAACTCCAGGCGCTGTTCCGCAACTCGGTGCTGACCGACTTCCGCAGCCGGGTGCAGCTCACCGCCAACGAGCTGTTCGGCTCCCGGGTCCTGGCGGTGTACGGGGCGACCGGGCGTGAGCCCGCCAACGCCGTCGTACTGAAGGGCACCTACCAGAACCAGGGCGGCGCCCCGGCGTACGTGATCGAGAGCAGCGCCCCCACGGTGTTCACGCTGGACGGCAACGTGCTGCCGGCGGTGGGCTTCGACCGGATCCAGTTCAACACCCTCACCCCGAAGGCGGGGACGAGCGCCGAGATCCGCAGCCGTCTCCAGGTCTGGGGCAGCCTGGCCTTCGCCGAACTCGCCGACCCGAAGGGCGAATCGTTCGACCTGTTCTCCTTCGGGCCGGTGCCGAAGGACAGCACGCCCGGGCCCAGCGCCGACGGACTGTCCTTCTCCGGCCTGCACATCGACCTCACCTCCCCGTCGGCGACGCCGAACGCCGTCACCTACGCCTTCGACGCCACGGGGCTCGCCTTCAACCTCTCCAGCAGCAAACCGCGCGGCGAGGGCCTCTTCTCGACGTTCGCCCTGCAACTGGACGGCTTCCACGTCGGCTCGGACGACCGGCGCCCGCGCGACCTGGGCTATCTCCCCGTCGCCCTGGACGCGCCGGTCGACCAGCTCAAGGGGCCCTGGTACGGGATCTCCTACAAGGTCACCATGGGCACGCCCGGCGCGCTGGTCGCCCAGGCCGGCTTCACCTCACGGCTGATGGTCGCCTGGTCGCCGCAGACCAAGTCCGGCGATCCCACCTACGCCGCCTTCGCCGGCCTGCAACTCCCCGGCGCAGCCCCGGGAGCGAAGCTGCTCAGCCTCGAAGGCGTCCTGAAGCTCTCGATCGGCCGACTCCAGCTGCTCCGCCAACCGGTGGCGGGCGGCACCAACCAGAGGGCCTTCGTCCTGAAGCTCGCGAACATCGGCCTGTCCGTCCTCGGCCTGGCCAAGCTCCCGCCCGGCGTCGCCATCAACTTCTTCCTCTTCGGCGACCCGGCGGGGACGGGAGCGCTCGGCTGGTACGCGGCGTACGTCAAGAAAGGATGACGATGACCACTCGGATCCTGTACTGGAACATCGACAAGTTCGGAGAACTGGTCGACAAACGCGGCAGGCCCAATCCGGTGAAGGACGCCGACTACATCGAGAAGGTCATGACGGCCGCTGGCCCGCAGTTCGTCGTCATTGTCGAGGTATTATCCGACGACCCGACCGGCCAAAATTCTGAATCATTTCGCGGAAGCCTCCGAGATTCGAATACCGGCCCTCAGGAATGCCTGAAGCTGCTATCCGAGATCGCCAAATACCTCGGCGCGGACTGGAAGCTTGTTCCGCCGCTCCACACCGGCCCCAGTGAAGCTGTAGCAATTTTCTACGACTCGAGAAATTGGTATTTCACCGGTCCGAACATCTGGGCCGGATCCCTCTCGGATGCGCCAGCCCAGGGGAGGGGGGCCGGGTCCTATCCGGATCAATTCTCCAAAGCGATGAGCAATCGGAAGATCCCCGGATCCTCCCATAATAATCCAAATCTGGAGGAAAATAAGTGCGCAGCCCGAGTCATCCTCCGCGACTCCGCAGGCGCACTCATCTCCGAGATCGGAGGCCCCAAGCTGCACGCCCCCTACATGGCGACGTTTATGGCAGAGAACCCCAAGGGGGGCGACTGTAAAGCAGTCTCGATCATCGCCATCCACGGTCCGGCGAGCAATCAGCCTGCCACAGGTTATCTGACCGCGCTGGCGCGGGCGAAAGAAGTCTCCGAAGACCTGCAGGGGGGCGAGGTCAGAGTTGTCCTGGGCGACTTCAACCTGAACTCTGTCGCCAATGACGGGGTAAATTTTAAGCTGAACTCCACATATCATGCACTGACCGGCGCCGGGTCGGGCTACAGCCTCCTCCTGGAGGCGAAGGGTGGAAAAGTTGTCGCCAATGAGTCCGGCGGATACCCGTCCTTCTTCGGTACCTATCTAGAAAAGACGGGGGCGGCGTCCTACTGGCCGCTCGGGGTCAATACATCAAAATATCCCGGGTATCGTTACACGGCTAGCAGCGGCAAGAATTTCAGCCTTGACAACGCCTACCTCAAGGCTAAGGGATTCGATCTGTCCAAGGCTGATCTGACGGTCTTCAATCCAATCGTGGGATCCCCGTACACGGCATACCCGAGCTCTGAGAATCCACACACGGGCTCTCGGCCTCTGACCAACCTCCTGGCCGCAAATTTCACCCCCAGGGCGGCTGTTCAAGAGACCTGCACAAGTCAGGCGCCAAAGGGGGAGCAGCCGCGCTTCGACAACGCGTACAAAAGATTCTACGAGACAAGTGACCACCTGCCGCTCGTGATCGAGTTCTAGGGGAGGATATCCATGCCCACTGACCCGCTTGCCGGGCTCTTCGACGCGTTGGAGTCCGCCAAACAGGCTGGGCGGTCGATCTCCCTCTGCGCCGCCTTCATGACGTCCTCCGGGGCAACCCCGCCCAACGACCTGGACCCGCTGTTGCGCAAGGCGTTCCGCCTCCGTGAGGGGGATGGGCTCCAGGTCGGACTGGGCTCCGCCGAGATCGGGCCGGTTGCCGGTGACACGCTGACCGTGACGGGCGCTCAGGTCTCCTTCCTCGGCCGGGATGCCGCGAAGTCGTCCGTCACCCTGCTGTTCACCCGTGGCGCCAAGGCCGTCGAGGTGCTGGTCGCCGTGGAGCTGACGGGTGGGTGGACGTTCTCGGACACCTTCACCGCCATGGTGGACCCGCCGTTCACGCTCTTCCCCTGCACCGATGCCACCCACCCCACGTTCGCCTTCACGACCCTGGCGGGGCCGTACGTCTGGCAGCCGGGCGTGGAGGTCCGGCTCAGCCGTGGCCAGAACTTCGTCGGTCAGTTCGCCGATCCGAGCGAACTCGGCCCGTATCTGGCCCTTCTGGAACTGCGATCGGAGCGGACGGTCGTGCTCGCCGGGCCGATCGAGGTGGATCGGGTGACCGAGATCGACGGCGTTCCGGAGACGGACGAGGCCGTCGTTCTCTACCCCGACATGGACCTGTCGGCGGTACGGGCCGAGCAGCCGGTGGAGCTCTTCGACGGGCTGGTGTCCGCGAAGTCCCCGGGGCTTCGGCTGCTGGTGGCGACGGAACCGGCAACATCGGAGGACGACCTCCAGGTCGATCAGGGCGTCCAGCTCTTCGTGACCCTTCAGATGGACGTCAACGGGACGCCCTACGAGCTGCGCACGCCGGTCTCCACCTGGGGGAAGACCTTCACCCTCGATCTGCTCACCCCCGAGGGCAAACCGCTCCTCTCCCTGAGCGACGCCGTGGCGATCCTGGGCCGCACGACCCAGCAGAATCCCCTGTCCCGGGTCCCTTCCCCGCTTCAGGGAGCGCTGTCCTCCGTCGGCCTGCAAGGCCTGACTCTCCGGGGCGCTCTGGAACCGCCACCGGGCAGGTTGGCGTGGGCCGAAGTCGTTCTGGGCACGAGCGGCAAGGTGCCGCTGTTCACCGATCCCTCCAACGGGCAGGCGTTCGCCCTCGACGCCTTCGCCGTCGACTGGACCGTCCTCGATCCGCTCGACGCCAAGAACCGCTCCAGCCTGGTCGCGCTGTCCGCGCGGTTCCGGCTGTGGCCGAAGGTGTTCAAGGGGATCTTCGTGGTCTCCATCGACCAGAGCCTCTCCCTCCAGGGGCGGTTCGACGGCAGTGTGACGCTGTCCGACGTCATCACCGGGGTGACCAACGGGGCGGTGCAGCCACCTGACGGGGTGAACGTCAAGGTCTCCGACATCAGGCTGGGCGTCGGCACCCCGTCGAAGAGCTACGCGCTCTCCGGGGTCGTGGACGCCGACGTCTCGTTCATCACCCTGGGCGGCAAGCCGCTGATCACCGTCGAGAACATGAACGTCCTCCTCGCCGCCGTGACCCCCAACACGTCCGGTGCCAAGTCCGGAAGCACCGCCTACCGGGCGGAGTTGAGCGGGTACCTCGCCGTCGGGCCGCTGGCCGCCGATGTCGGCATCCGCTACCAGAGCGCCGGCAAGGCCAGCCTCTGGGAGCTGCACGCCGCACTCGCGCAGTCGGTGCCGCTGGGGGAGTTGGTCGACCAGTTCTTCCGGGCCTACTCGTTGCCTGCCGAACTCCTGCCCGAAGACCTCGCCATCTCCGAGCTCGCCGTCGACGCCGCCATCCCGTCCTCCGGCAAGGGCAAGACCGCGGAGTACGTCAACGGCGCCTGGGTGGTCCCGTCCGATGCCGAGCTGTCTCCGGGAACGCCCACCGCCACCCGGTCCTCCTACCGGGTGGCCGGCGAACTGCTGTGGACGATCGCCTGGCTGGACAACGCGAAGGCCAAGGCCGCCGTCGGGCTCCAGTACGACGGGGCCACCGGATTCTCCGGCCAGGTCGTGGGCGACCTCTACCTCCCCTCCCTCGGCACGCACCTGACGGCCGGCTACCGCTTCGGCACCGCGGCACAGGACGCCGTCTTCGCGGGGGCCGTGCCGCTCCCTCCCGGCACCGGGAGCGGCGCGGACAGCAAGGTGCTCTGGATCCAGTGGGAGGGCGTCACCGGGCAGTACGACAGCACGACCGGGAAGCTGACCCTGAGCCTGGCCGGCTGGACCGTCGGCGGGCTCGTCCAGGCGCTCGTCCACACCCTCGGCGACCCGTACTTCACCCTCGACGCGCCGTGGGACATGCTGAACAAGATCTCCCTCGACGGGCTGAAGCTCACCCTCGACCTCGGCGCCAAGAAGCCCACGATCGCGGCCTCGTACACCCTCTCGGCCCCCATCGACCTGGGCTTCCTGAAGATCACCGGGCTGACCTTCCTGCGCAACGACCAGGGCAAGGTGACCCTCCAGATCGTCGGCTCCTCCACGATCGGGGACATCCAGAGCTCCCCGCTGATGAAGCCCGGCGGCCAGGACGTGACCAGCCTGCCCGCCGCCCCGGGGCAGGGCACGCAGTGGTTCGACCTGCGGCTGCTCATGCTGGGCCAGCGGGTCGGCATCAACGGCGGCTCCTTCGCCGACACCGAGGCGGTCATCAAGTCCCTGGAGGGGATCCCCGGCACCCAGGGCGATACGAACCCGGTCAAGCCCGACGACCAGACCCCGGGCCAGGTGCGGTACGACGCCGACTCCAACTGGCTGATCGCCGCGCACTTCGTGCTGCTCAAGGGCACCATCGACGCGATGCTCGTCTTCAACGACCCGAACCTGTACGGGTTCCGCCTCGCGCTCAACGGCGAGAAGGCCAAGGTGCTCGACGGGCTGGTCCTGGACGTCATGTACAAGAAGGTGACCGACGACGTCGGCGTCTACAGCCTCGACTTCACCTTCCCCAACTCCCTGCGGAACCTGGACTTCGGGGCGGTCTCCGTCACGCTGCCCGCCATCGGGGTGCGGATCTACACCAACGGCGACTTCCTCGTCGACTTCGGCTTCCCGTACCGGATGGACTTCTCGCGCTCCTTCACCCTCCAGGCGATCGTCGCCGGCATCCCGGTGATCGGCTCCGCGGGGTTCTACTTCGGCCGCCTCAGCGTGGGCGCCAAGTCGGAGCTGCCCGCCAACGCCAGGGGCACCTTCGGCACGGCCACCACCTTCGGCATCGGCCTCCAGCTCGGGGTGGGCAAGACCATCGAGAAGGGGCCGCTCAAGGCCGGGTTCAGCGTCACGGCCTTCGGCATCGTCGAGGGCATCATCGCCAGCTGGGAGCCCGAGAAGGCGCCCGCCGTCCGCTCGGCGAACTCCGCCGCCCTGCAGAGCGACTACTTCTTCCGGCTGCGCGGCACCTTCGGGCTGAGCGGGCAGCTGTACGGCGCGGTCGACTTCGGGGTCATCAAGGGCAGCGTGGACGTCTCCGTCAAGCTGTCGGCGACCATCCTGTACGAGGCGTACGCCGACATCCAGCTGTCCGCCTCGGCCTCGGTCCGCGTCGCGGTCTCGCTGCACGTCAACCTCGGCCTGTTCAGCT
This sequence comes from Kitasatospora sp. NPDC086801, assembly GCF_044745805.1. Lineage (NCBI taxonomy): Bacteria > Bacillati > Actinomycetota > Actinomycetes > Kitasatosporales > Streptomycetaceae > Kitasatospora > Kitasatospora sp. NPDC086801. The sequence goes on along the minus strand of NZ_JBIVAX010000049.1, from coordinate 44,050 downwards.
TCGACCTGCACTTCTCCTTCGCCGCCACCGTCACCGCCGAGCTGACCATCCACACCTCCGACCGCAATCCGCCCTGGGGCCGGTCCCTCACCAGGCCGAGGGCCACCGAGCTCCCGGCCCTCACGGCGGCACCGGTCTGGAAGACCGTGAAGCGCACGGGCGCCAAGCCGGCCCTCACCCTGTGCCCGGTCCCGCAGTACACCGTGCACGCCCCCGCGTCCGCTTCCGCGGCCAAGGACCAGCAGGGGTCGTTCGTCCTGCTGCTCGCCACCGACGCGCCCACGGCCACCGGGGACGGCAATGCCTCCGGCTCCTCGTTCCAGTCGCTCTGCGACGCCCTGCTGCCCTGGGTGATCGACGCCTACACCACCGGGACCGGCACCGAGGTGGACCTCGACACGGTGCTCAAGCAGAGCGTGACTGGCGCTCAACTCCGGTCGCTCGTCGTCGAGTTCGGCTCGAAAACGGCACCGTTCACGGCGTCGGACATCGAGCGGAAGCTGCTGGGCGCAGGCTTCACCGTGAAGATCACTGCGGCGGCCGAGAACGGCGGGCTCAGCCGGGGCGCCACCACGTTCCCCGCCTTCGCCGGCCTGACGGTGACGTTCCCCGTCAGCACCGGCACCGCCACCGTCGCCCTCGACCAGTACACCACCATCGACTCCGCCTACCGCGACCGGATGGACGCCTGGTTCGCCGAACTGGCGGCCCGGGTCGAGCAGGAGCAGAAGAGCACCGAGGCCGGGGAGGAACCCGAGGCGGGCGCCGACACCCAACCGCTCGCCCAGTACCTCTTCGAGGACTGGTTCCGGCTGGTGATCCGCCAACTGCTCCAGGCCGGTGCCGACTCGTTCGGTGACTACCGCTACCCGCTGACGCAGCAGGGCAACGGGCTCAAGGCCGTCCTGGACTGGGCGCACGGTCGCGGCAACGAGCACCTCACGGCGCTGGACGTGGCGGTGCCGAACGCCGCCGTCCCGCTCACCACCGGCAAGCGGCTCCGGATCACCGCTCTCGCCTACACCGTGCAGAACGGCGACAGCCTCACCGGCATCGCCGGCCGGTACTCCGACACCGGCTCGTCGCCGCGCTGGACGTGCGACGCGGGGGAACTGCTGCGCACCAACGCCGACCGGCACGGGCTGGTCGCGGCCGGCGCGGTGATCAGCAGCTCCGGCCGGGGCCCGTACACCACCCAACCGGGCGACTCCTTCACCTCGGTGGCGGACGCGCTGGGGCTCACCGTCCGGCAACTGGGCGACGACAAGGCCCTGTCGGCCCGGACGGACCTGCTGGCGCCGTCCGTCCCGGTCGACATCCCCACGATCACGTACACCACCGGCGCCGACGACTCCCTCCAGTCCGTCGCCCAGCGCTTCGCCACACCGCTGGCCACCCTGGTCGACGATGCGGAGAACCAGGCCGTCACCGGCCTGTTCGCCGCCTCCGCACTCCAACTGCCCGACCTGGACCGGCTGCTGCTCTCGGACGTGCTCACCGCGATCACCGCCGACGGGCAGGTGGCCCACACCGCGGGCATGGCCGCGCGCTACTCGCTGCACGGGATGCGGCTGCCCAAGCTGGACGGCCTCGCCCTGCCGAAGGACTTCCGCTACCCCGCCGACCAGAGCGACTACGGCCTCTACCAGCTCACCGGCCAGCAGTTCCCGGTGCCCGAGACGATCCCCGCGACGTACGACATCACCCTGGGCAAGGGCGCCGGCCTCGGCTGGCTCACCTTCTCCGAGGGCGCGGCCACGGTCGACCTGTCCGAACCGGCCCGTCGGCTGCGCCACGTCCGCGACTGGGCCCGGAAGAACCTCTACGACCCCGCGCCGGCCCTGGAGCTCCAGCCGGCCTCCGTCGCGGACGGCAAGCGGTACGCCGCCCAGTCGGCGACGCCCTGGTCCACCTCCGACCAGGCCGCACTCACCGCACTCACCAGCTCCGCCGCCGGCGCCCGCGCGGCCGGTGCCGCACCGCAGGCGCAGCCGCTCCTGTGGGACCTTCCGCCGAGCCTGCTGCGCCACGTCGAGCAGCGCCAGGCCGCGTTGGCGACCCGCTTCACCCCCGTGCAGGCCCTGCCCCACCTCCCGCTGTTCACCCCCGAGACGGCGACGGCCGACCCGACCACGGCGCACGCCGTCCTCGCCCCCGTCAGCGACTACGTGTACGCGACGCGGGTGCAGTTCCAGGTCAAGAAGCTCGCCCAGACCGACGGCGGGGCCCCGCAGACCCCGCAGGCCAACGACGTCCTGCCGCCCGACGACGGCAACAAGGGCGGGCCGGCCCCACTGGCCCCCTTCACCTACCAGGTGATCGGCCCCAGCCCGGCCGACGCCGCCGTGCTGGAACGGCTCCTCACCTCGCTCGGCACGGACGGCACCCGGGACACCGACCTGATCAGCGGCCTGTTCCTGCTGCTGCCGGACTCCGGCCGCGGCCGCGCCGGGCTGACCAGCCGCGGCACGCGGGAACTGCTGGCCTTCCTGACCCGCACCAACCTGACGACCGAGACCGCGCCGCCCACCCGGCTCGCCGACGACGCGACCGGGGACGAGCCCGCGCGCGGCATCCTCACCCCGCCGGCCGAGCTCGTACGGCTGCTGTGGGAGCTGTCCACGGTCCGGACCGGCGGCTACTACCTCTACTACCAGGTCCCGAAGGAGGGCGCGGGCCTGCCCGACTCCGTCTTCGACAGCAGCGGCACGGCCACACTGACCCTGGTGGTGACCTACCGTCGGGACGGCGACGGGCAGCCGGGCGACGGACGGCTCACCGGCTACGTCAACACCCTGCTGACCACGGGGGCGATCGACCCCGAGCACGCCACGCTCACCTTCGCCTCCCAGCCTTCCCCGGCCCGGGGCGCCAAGCTCGACGGCCATGAGACGCTGGCCGACCTGGCCGGGCTCTACGGCACCGACCCCGGTGTCCTGGCCCGGCTCAACGCCTCCGTGGCGCTGCCGACCGGGCTGAAGATCCCCGTCCCGGACGGCCTGCACCAAGTCTCCGCGGACGACCTCAGGAGCACGGACGTGCTGGCCGCGGTCGCGGCCCACTGGTCCGAGAACGCCTCGGAGAAGATCACCAAGGAGCAACTGGCCGCCCACAACCCCGGAGTCACCCCGTCGCTCGGCACGGCCCTGCGCATCCCGCCGATCACCCGCCTCACCGCCTCGGGCGACACCCTCCGGAAGCTCGTCGACCACTACGGGATCTCCCCCGAGGAGCTCGGCTGGGCCGCCCGGGACGTCGTGGGCGTCTTCCCGGCCACGACGCAGCCGTCGACCGACTCCGAGGAACTGACGGTCTCCCCCGTCCTGGGCAGCGGGAACACCGGCGTCAGCCTCACCAGGAACACCCCCGCCACCCCGGGCGACCTGCCGAACGACCCGACGGAGCAGCAGGTCGAGGACTTCTCCACCGCCACCCTCGGCCAGCTGTTCTCATTGCTGTCCCCGGGCGTCGAGGGCAACGCCTTCTTCACCGCGAGCCCCCAGGGGCTGCCGGCCGGGCCGGTCGACTCGTCCGACGCCCCCGGGACGCGGCACGTCCGCAGGCCGGAAGCGGCCCGCGCGCTGCTGCTGGACCTGGCGAACGCGGGGACGCAGAGCTACCGGCAGACCGTGGGATTCCGGGCCTACGCCAAGGTCAACCCCGCACCCGCCGTCGAGGCGTCCAGCGGCCTGCCGTCCAGGGCGGACAACCCGTACGCCGGGGTCGGCACCCCGGCCCAGCTGCGGCTGCGCTGGCACGACGTGTTCGGCAACCTGGCGGTCACGCCCTTCGACGCGCCGCCCGCCGGTTACTCCGGCCCGCTGGACCGCAGGCCCGACCCGCTGCACTACGAGGACCGCGTGATCGGCCTCGCCCAGTGGCCCAACGTCCGCACCGGCTACTCCTACCAGGGACAGGCCGGATCCCCCAGCCTGACGGTCGGCCTCCAGCTGATGACCGAGGCCTACGAGGAGCCGACCGCCGCGACGGACCCGCGCGCCAGGATCCTCCCCACCGGCCTGCCCGACTGGCAGCAGCGCGCCGTCAACGACCTGCGGACCTTCACCACCGTCTACTACCAGCTCAACCAGGACTACGACCGGGTGAGCGTACCGGGGCTGAGCGGCAACGCGATGACCCTGACCTGGACCAACAGCCTGCTCAGGGAACCGGAGCAGTCGCTCACCACCGCCCACGCCACCGCGCTGCGGTCCTTCGTCGCCGACTGCGTGAAGTACCTGGGCAAGCGCGCCGCCGGACAGGCCGGCGGCACGGCTCCCGGCGTCGACCTGACGTCCCCGGTGCCCGTGACGGACCTCGTCCCCGACGACATCGTCCCGCTCAGCCTGGCCCTCACCCTGGCGCGCCGGGACGAACTGGTCGACCCCGCGCTGCGGAGCACCGCCGTCCACGCGGACACCACGGCGATCATGCCGGCGGCGGGCGCCGACGACCGCACGGAGGTCTCGCTGCAGTCGTTCGCCACGGCCATGGAGGCGGCGTTCCGCACCGACGACTGGCAGTTCCGCGTGGGCACCTCGGCCGCGGCCACCGGACCGGGCCCGGGCGACGACGCCACGCTCTGGGCCGTCCGGATGGCCCTCAAACCGGGCAAGGGCCTCGGCTACACCATCGGGCGGACCCCGGGCTTCTACGCCCCGAAGCCGCTCGCCACGGCGCTGCGGGACGGCACCGCCACGGTCGGCCGGTACAGCACCGGGCAGGAGTTCAAGCCCCGGTCCCAGTCCCTCGCCTTCACCGGCATCGACCTCAACACGTGGGCCCGGCAGGCACTCACCGCGATCGACGCCTTCCTCACCCCCACCTTCACCTCCCCGGCACGCATCGTCGACCAGCTCACCGCCACCGATCCGGAGGACAACGGCGCGCTACCGCAGATCCTCCAGCAGAAGAAGCGCCTCGCGGCGGCGATCGCCGCCACCGTCTCCCCGGTCCTGAAGGACAGCCCGGACGACGGCACCACCCTGGCCGCGGCCTCCGACAAGATGGAGCAGGCGCTCCTCGACCACCTCGGAGCGGCCTACACGGTCAGCGCCGTCACCGTTCTGCCCGTCACCGACGCCCGGGTACGGGAGCCGCTGCCCGCGGGCGTCACCGCCCCCCGCTTCTACGGGCAGGTGCGGCGCGATCCGGCGAAGAGGAGCGCGGAGGTCCAGGACTTCGCGCTGTCGACCGCCAAGATCCCGCTCACCCCGCAGAACGGGACCGGGACCAGCCGGCTGGCCTTCCTCTTCGAATCCAGGAACGCCACCGCCCGGACCCACGTCCGGCTCGACGTGCAGTACCCGGTGACCCACCTGGAACACGACATCAGGAGCGTGCCGGGCATCGAGGACTACCGGAGCAGCCGCTGGATCACCTGGGTGACCGGCCCCGTGACGACCCCGCTCGGCACGATCGACTTCCCGGTGGTCCTGCGCGAACTGCCGCAGCCGCCCTCGGTGACCGACCAGAGCGCCCTGCCCACCCGTCGCACCGCCGACGGATTCCCGCAGGAGAGCGGCACGCTGACGCCGAAGGACCTGACCGAGTGGGACTACGCCTTCGACTACCGCTACGACAGCGCGGCCCAGGACCTGGTCCATGCCCATGTGGTCTTCAACACCGGGAGCCAGGCCAGGGCCCTGCGCGGCGACGCCGAGGCCGCCCTGTTCACCGCCCTGGCCCAGTTCACCGCCGTCCATCCGGCCGTCGCCGCCGACCTGGAGACCCACCTGCGCCCGGTCGACGCCGCCGCCAAGGCCTCCGACACCGGTGTGGTCGACGGGAAGTTCGCGCTAGCCGCCCTCGTGCGGATCACCACCGATCTGGCGGACGCCTACGCGGCCTGGGCCGGGGCCGGGCCGGCGGCCGGTGCCGGAAAGGCCGGTCCGCAGCTCATCGAGTACGACTTCCGGCTCGGGCTGAGCGACGACGCGGGCAGCGCCCGGGTGGACGTCTACTGCGACAAGGCGAAGGTCCCGGAGCCGCAGGTCCGGATCGCCCCGGAGACCTACGCCGCCCAGCGGGTGACGCCGCCCTCGGATGCCCAGTACGCCTGGGAGTTCACCGACAAGGACGCCGTCAAGCTCCGCTACGCCGACGCGCCGGCCGAGCGTACCGTCGGCTTCTCCGGGCTGGGGGTCTTCGGCCACCAGGACGGCCACGCCTCGGTCAAGGTGGTCCGCAACGAACACCTGGTGCCGGCGAAGGCGACCGCCGACGGCTTCGTGTTCACCACTCCCACGGTGGCCTTCGCCGTCCCGGTGGTGCCGTTGCTCGCCCATGCCTCGTACGACCTCGGGTCGCTGAAGGTCACGGACAAGACCGTCAAGGGCTACCTCACGGAGTTCGTCCGGCAGTTGCTGGCCGACACCGGGAACCTCGCGGTGGCGGTGAAGCTCTCCGCGGCGTACGCCTTCAGCCTGCAGAAGGCGATCAAGGAGCTGCCGCTCACGGTGCTGCCGATCAGCCTGCTGCCGCTCACCGTGACCGGTTCCTCGGGCGCCGCGGCCTGGATCGGCCAAGTGGCCGAGAGCGTCGAGGACTTCCGCGCCGCGTACCGGCCGGTGAGCGACGAGAGCGCGCGGGTCACCTTCCGGTTGGAGGTCTTCGCCGCGGGGGAGGCGCAGCACACCATGCCGCTGCTGACGATCCGCGAGCTCTTCGTCATGGTGAGCCAGCTGAAGCAGGGCTGAAACGGCTGTGGGCCGGCTCGGGCCCACCGCTTCCCAAAGTGGTTTCACTTTCAACTATGATGGTGTGGTGACCTGCCGGCCACGAGTGATTCGTCGATCCGTAGATTTGTAGGTCCGCCGATCCGCCGATCCACCGATCTGTCAGAGGAGTTCCCGTGAGTGACGTGACCACCGATGCGACTGCGGCCCCGGTGCGCCAGCGGGTGTTCATCGACAAGCAGAGTCCTGAGGCCTACCGTGCGCTGCGCGCGACCGCCGAGGCGGCCCGGGCGGGTGCGGCGGAGGCCGGGCTGGACCGCAGGCTCGTGGAGCTGGTCAACCTGCGGGTGTCCCAGATCAACGGCTGCGCCTACTGCCTCAACGTGCACACCCGGGCCGCCCTTCAGGCCGGCGACACCGCGCAGCGCCTGGGCACGCTCCCGGCCTGGCGCGACACCGAGTTGTTCACGCCGCAGGAACGCGCCGCCCTCGCCCTGGCCGAGGCGACCACCGACCCGTCGGACGCCGTCGCCCAGGAAGCCGCCTACGCCGCCGCCCGCCAGACCCTGACCGACGACCAGATCTCCGCGGTCATCTGGGTGGCGATCGCCATCAACGCCTTCAACCGCGTGTCCATCCTGAGCAAGCACCCGGTGCGCCCGATCCCGGCGCAGTGACGGCGCAGTGGTGGTGTAGTGGCGGTGCCGCGCGGGATCCGCGTGACCCCGGTCCCGTCCCCGTGCGGCAGCCCTCAGCCGGCCTCGGTGATCAGGGCGCGGATCGCCGTGGCCACGGGGGCCGGCCGTTCCTGCATGGCGACGTGGCCGACGCCGGGCAGGGTGAGGAGCCGGGCGTCGCGAAAGGCCGCGTAGGCCCGGGACGCCGTACGGAAGGGGACGAGGGCGTCGTCCCGGCCGTACACGAGCAGGGTGGGGGCGGTGACGCGGCGCGCCAGGTGCCAGGCCGAGGCCTCGCCCCGGCGCAGGAGCGCGCGGACCACCGCGCGCACCCCCTCGGCCAGCATGTCCTGCGCGTACGGCAGTTCGGCGCGGCGTCGGCGCTCGCGCGCTTCCACCGCCCGCTGCTCGGCGCCGACGAGGGCGGGGTCGGCGTAGATCAGGCGGTAGAGGTCGTCCAGTTGGCGGTCGGGGCTCTGGGCGGCCAGGAGGCGGGAGTGCAGCCGCGGGGCGCCCGGCAGGCCGAGCAGGGCCACCCGCAGGGCCGGTGCGGGTGGGAACGTCGGCAGCACGGGCGAGATGAGCGTCAAGGTGCCGACCAGATCGGGCCGTTGGGCGGCGAGGCGCAGGGCGATCAGGCCGCCGAGGGAGTTGCCGACCAGGTGCACGCGGCGGTGCCCGCCCCGGTCGAGGTGGCCGGCCACGGCCGCGGCCTGGCGTTCGACGGTGACCTCGCCGTCGGGCGGGGGCGCCGACCTCCCGAAGCCCGGGAGGTCGAGGGCCAGGCAGTGCGCGGAGGTGCGCAGCAGGTCGATCAGGTGGGCCCAGTTGTGGGTCCAGCCGCCCAGCCCGTGCAGGAACACGGCGGTGCCGGCGGCCGGAGCGGCGCTGCGGACGTACTCGGCGGCGAGGGGGTGATACATGATGGTCGGTTCCTTCGGAGTGGTTCCGTCGGTCGTCGTTTCCTGACAGCCTGCTCAGCGCCGTAGGGTCCCGGCCGCTTCCGTGCGGGCGAACCGGTAGTGCTCGACGAGCCGGTCGCCGACCGTCTCCCAGCTGCGTTCCGTCGCCGCGGCACGGCCCGCCCGACCGAACGCCGCCCGCAGTTCGCCGCTGCGGGCGAGACTCTCGACGGCCTCCCGGAACCCGCCCCCCGCACCGGGCGGGACGAGGAATCCGGTGTGCCCCGGGCGTACGAGGTCGAGCGGTCCGCCGGCCGCCGGGGCGACGACGGGCAGTCCGCTCGCCATGGCCTCCTGGAGGGTCTGGCCGAAGGTCTCGAACGGCCCCGCGTGGACGAAGGCGTCGAACGAGGCGTAGAGCCGGGCGAGTTCGTGCCCGGACCGGCGGCCCAGGAAGACCGCGTCCGGGAGCACGGCCTCCAGCCGGGCACGGGACGGACCGTCGCCGACGACCACCAGCCGCACGCCCGGGATCCGGGACACCTCCGCCAGCCGGTCGACCTGCTTCTCCGGTGCCAGACGTCCGACGTACCCGACCAGGACTTCTCCGTGGCGGCCGAGGCGGCGGCGCAGGGTCTCGTCGCGATGGCCGGGGTGGAACCGCGCGCAGTCGACGCCGCGCGGCCACAGGTGGACCCTGGGGATGCCGTGCGCCACCAGGGCGCGCAGCGAAGCCCGCGACGGGGCCAGCGTCCGCGCGGCCCCGGCGTGCACCCGCCGCAGCCGCCACCAGGCCAGCCGGGGCCCGGCCGCGCCCAGCACCGGCAGGTAGGTCCTGGCGTAGGAGGCCAGATCGGTCTGGTAGACGGCCACGGAGGGGATCCCCGCCCGGTCGGCCGCCGCTGCGCCGACCGCCCCGAGCGCGAACGGGCTGGCCAGGTGGACCACGTGCGGGCGGTGCCGCTCGATGGCATCGGCCACCCCGCGCCCCGGGAGCGCGATCCGCACCTCCGGATACCCGGGCAGCGGCACCGACGGGACGCGGACCACCTCGTAGCCGTACGCCCGCTCCCGGCGCCCGCCCGCGTACCGTCGCGCGGCCTGCTCCGCCGGTACCGCCGGAGCCACCACCACCGGGGTGTGGCCCCGGGCGACGAGGTGCTCGGCGGTCCTGAGGACGCTGTGGGCGACACCGTTGAGCTGTGGGGCGAAGGACTCGGAGACGATCAGGACGCGGAGCCGTTCGCCGCCGGGGGCCGGGCCGTCCGCGGTGCGCGCCGCCGGCCCGTGCAGGACTCCGCTCACCGCGCCGCCGCCCCCGCTTCCGATGCGGCCTGTGGTTCCGGAACGGCCTGTGGTTCCGGTGCGGTCGGCTGGGTCGGCTGGGTCGGCTGGGTCGGCTGCCGAGGGTCGGCGGGGACGGAGCGGCCGACCGCCCGCAGGTCCCGCAGGATCTCCCGGAAGGAGGCGACCAGGCCAGCCTCGCAGTACGGTACGCCGAGCTCGGCGCAGTAGTCGCGCACGAGGCGCGAGGCGGGGCGCAGCGCCGCCACCGGCATGGCCGGGAAGAGGTGGTGCTCGATCTGGTAGCCGAGGCCGCCGAAGACGAAGTGGACGAACCGGCCGGCCCGCAGGTTGCGGGACGGCAGCACCTGCCGGCGGAGGTAGTCGGCACGCTCCGCGTCCGGGCCGATCATCGCCATGCCCTTGTGGTTGGGCGCGAAGATGCACCCCAGGTACACGCCGAGGACCGCCCCGAACAGCACGGCGAAGGCCAGCGCCTGGAGCGGTGCGAGCACGACGGCCAGGAGGGCCGTCGCCAGGACGTAGTGCAGCGCGGCGAGGGTGCGCTCCAAGGCCGGGTACCGGACCGTGCCGCGGGTCAGGGTCAGGCAGGTGGCGACGAGGAGCCCGAGCGCCTGCAGGGACAGCAGCGGGAAGAACAGCTCCGCCTGGTACCTGGCCACGATCCGCCTCAACCCCCGTGTCCGGTCCGCCTGTTCGGTGGTCCTGGCGAAGAGGAGGGAATCGGCGGCCGGGTCGTGGCCCTCGCGGTTCGGGTGCGCGTGGTGCCGGTTGTGGTCGCTCACCCACCACCCGTAGCTCATGCCGACCACGAGGTTGCCCAGCACGATGCCCGCCAGGTCGGTCGTCCGCCGGCCGGCGAACACCGCGTGGTGGGCGACGTCGTGCCCGAGCAGCGCCAACTGGCCGAGCACGAGCGCGAACAGGGGCGCGAGGCCCAGCTGCCACCAGCTCGCGCCGAGCACGACGAACCACACCAGGAGCAGCGCCAGGGCGGTGAACAGCCCGGCGCTGCGGCCCGCGTAGTACAGGGGCCGCCTGCGCAGCAGACCGGCGTCGCAGACGCGCCGGTGCAGCTCGGCGAAGTCGCCGCGCCGGGTGGCCCCGGTGGGCGGGGTGTCCTGAACGGTCATGCCACCATCTCGGTCTCGGGTTGCTCCGGCTGGCCGTGGCAGCCGTGCCGCGAGGCCCCGGGCCGGGTGGCGCCAGCCTTCCCTATCCGAACCGCCGTTGTCCCGGTGCTGCGCCGTGTCCCGGGTGGAGGTGGCTCGATCGGGTGGGTGGCGAGCCCGGCGGCTCCGTCGTGCGTGTGAAGGCCGGTTGTCCGTTCGCTTTCCCGTGCGTTCGGTGGGTGTTGTTCGTCTTGTTCGTCTTGTTCGTCAGCCCTCCTCCCGTTACCGGATCGTCTTCTCGACGATCGTGTGGTCGGGGAAGAGACCGCTGCGGGCCCCGTTCCAGTTGACGTCGATGCTGAACTCGTTGACGGTGGCGTTGATCGCGGGGTGTCCGTCGACGGCGCCAGGGCGCCGGCGGGCTGGTGCCACCCGTCCCGGGTGTCGCCGCCGGTGGAGGAGGTGTTGATCCAGACGTAGCCGTCGGCCCCGATGCGGGCGAGCATCTGCCGGCGCTGGTTCGCGTACTGGGGGTCGCCCGGGGCGACGGTGTAGTCCTGGTACGCCATCCGTGCGGCCGACACCCCGGAGATGCCGTCGGCTGGCCGGGCCGGCCGCGACGGCGCTGATCGCCTTCCTGGTGTTCGCGTTCGTCACCCAGCTCACCGCGATGCACGGCGAGAACGCCGGGACCCCGTTCCTCTTCATGGTGCCGCTGGCCGTCATCGCCTGGAACCGGCGCGCCGAGACGGCCGAGCTGCTCGGCCGCCGACGCTGACCAGGCGCTCGGAGAGGGCAGCATCCCCGACCCCGTCTTCGCCGGCTCCTCGGCCCGCGTGCGGGCCGAGGAGCCGGCGCGACCAACGCGCCCGCAACCCGAAGTTGCCGCCATGACGCGCACCCTTGTCGCAGACCCCCACGCACGCGTCGGCGAGACGGTCACTGTCTACGGCTGGGTGAACGTGCTCCGGCTGCAGCGTCGCACCGGGTGGTCGATCCGGGAAGCGACGTTCCTGTTCCGGGGGCCGCACCGGCTGGAGCCGTAGGCCTGTCTTCCGGATCGGTGTCCATCGGGCGTCTACTTCGACGTCGTCGGGGCACTAATCGCCACGCTGACATGGGTGTTGACCGATCGTCTGCCACCGTCCACGACCGTTGTCGGAGTCCGGTCACGGACACCGGCGCCCACCGGTTCGGGGCGCCGGCAGACGATCCAGGAGGACTCCCATGTCCGCAATCCCCTTCCGCACCCGCGCCGCGGCCGTCGCGGCCCTGGCGATGGCCGTCGCGCTGCCCCTCGCGGGCTCGGCCACCGCGTCGGCGGCGGTGCCGACCGGCGCCCAGCAGGTACAGAGCTCGATCCAGTCCGGGGACTCGCCCACGAGCTGGGCGACCAAGAACGGCGGCTACGTCCAGATCAACTGGAACCCGCCCTTCAACGTCGGCAAGTACGACTGGGTCGGCCTCTACAAGCAGGACCCCGGCGTCATCGGCCTCAACAGCTACGTGGACTGGCAGTGGGCCTACGGGCACGGCACCTCGTACCTGTCCAAGATCCCGGCGGTCAGCGGGGACTACTGGACCGCCTACGTCTCCTACGACTACTCCTCGGGCCAGTACCGCATCGTCTCCTCCTCCCACGACAAGATCGACTGAGTCATGACCGTGCTCACCAGGGCGGCGGCCACGGCCCTCGCGCTGCTGTGCGTGCTGCCGGTCCAGGCCGCCTCGGCGGCCGGGCCGGCGGTCCCTGCGGCGGTCCCTGCGGCGGTCCCTGCGGCGGCCGCAGCGGCCGCCGCCTCGTCCACGCCGGGCACCTGGGCCGCCGCCATCCACGTCAAGGAGACCCAGCTCGTGACGATCGGCTGGGACTACGGCGGCAACCCGGTCGGCAAGTACGACTGGGTCGGGCTGTACTCCTGCGACCCGCAGGAGTGCGGCGTGAACAGGTACGTCTCGGGCGCCTGGCAGTGGGCCTCGTCCGGCACCTCGTACACCTTCACCCGGGCGCTCAGCGACTCGCTCATCGGCACGTACTGGACGGGCTACGTCTCCTACGACTACGCGTCCGGCCAGTACCGCCTGCTGTCCTCGCACATGAACCTGCTCGCCTGAGCAAGGGCCCGCACCCCCGCACGTGACATCCATCGAAGGAGATGACCATGAAGGTCCCCAGGAAGGCGCTCGCCAAGGGCGCGGTCGCGGTCCTGCTCGCCGGGCTCGCCATGGCGCCCGGCGTGGCGCCGAGCTCCGCCGCCGGCAGCCTCGCCTTGCCGGTCCCGTTCACCCCGCAGACCGCCGCGCGTGTGGTGGCGGCCCAAGTCGGCCTCCCGGAGGCCGAGGTGGCGCAGCGGCTCGCCGCGCAGGACGGGCTGGCGGCCACCGCCAAGGCGTTCGAGGGCAGTCAGGGCGCGAAGGCCGCGGGCGTCTGGGCCGACGTGATGCGCGGCGAGGTCCACGCGAACGTCGTCGACGACGCGGGGGAGCGCGCGGCGAAGGCCGCCGGGGTCATCCCGCAGCGCGCCGCGTACACCACCGCCGTCCTGCAGGAGGTCCAGGCGCGGCTGGATGCCGCATCCCGCAAGGGGCTGATCCCGAAGGACAGCTCCTGGGGGGTGGACACCCAGGAGAACCGCGTCAGGCTGGAGCTTCCGGCCTCCGCGGACGGCGAGGCGCTGCTGCGCGAGGCCGGTGTGACCGGGGAGGAGCGCGGAAAGGTCGCGGTCTCCACGCATCAGGGGACCGCCAACCACCAGACCGGACTCGCCGGCGGTGACGGTCTGTCGATTCCGGGCAGGGGCCTCTGCTCGGCCGGGATCATGCTCCAGAGGGGTGGCGACACCTACCTGGCGACGGCCGCCCACTGCGTCGACATGGGCAGCGAGATCCGGCGGAACGACGGCAGCACGGACAGGAACGGCAACGGCCTCATCGGCAGGGTGGCCGTCAAGGAGTACCCCACCTCGGACTACGCACTGATCAAGGTGGACCACCCTCGGGACTGGAGCCCGTCGGGAGGGCAGGCCAAGTCCGAGGGGGCGTGGTTCAACATCTACAGCGGCTACGTCGCGAACCCGGCGACGGACATGGTGGGCAATCTGTACACCTGCATCTCCGGCGCGGCCGGCGGCTGGCAGTGCGGCAAGTGGTTCGCGTCGGGGTGGAGCTTCACCAACGGGGACAAAACGACCACGTACGGCGTCGTCGTCGTCAGGGACGTCGCCACGCACGGCGGCGACAGCGGGGGAGCCGTCCTGTACGGAACCAAGGCCGCCGGTACCCTGATCGGCACGGCGACCGTCGCCGGGGAGCAAATGTCGACGGTCCAGCCGATCTCCAGGATCGTCCAGGACTTCGACGGGACCATGACCCCCGTCGACTGGCGCACGTGACAGTCACCCCCGACCGGGACGGCCCCTCGCGCACACCCGCGGACGCTGGTGGCTCAGTGGGATCCTGGTCATTTTGCCCCGCCGAGCTGGTGTTCCAGCGAGGCGGGGCGAAGTGCTGCGAAGTGGCGGGTGCGGGTGCGGGTGCGGGTGCCCGCCCGCAGCGAGGTCGCCCCGGCCAGTACCGCGCATGCCGTCAGGGTGAGGACGACGGCCGGCGTGTACCGCACACCGCGCGGATCGCGTGGGTCAGGTACCTGGGCCACGCGCTCCAGCAGGCAGGGCACCTCCCCGGGAGCGGCGTCGGACTGCTCGCGTAGCTGGTCAAGGGCAGGCGGGATCGGTGGCGCCGCGTCGGCAGGCACGGTCTTCCAGACAGGTCACGGGGCGTCGAGAACTCCATGATCTTGGAAGCCGTGCCTGTCCTGCCTCCAGGGCACCCACCAGCCAACAGATCACCACAAACCGGCGTCAGACAACCGCGCCGAAGCCCTGGGTGCCGGATGGCGTGGAATCGCCATTCGGGCTGCATGGGCCGGGCCCTCGGCGAACGGCTGCTGCGCTGGCATCCGGGTGAAATGGTGCGGAGTCGCCTGGCGCGAATCGAAGCCGGGTACGACGCTGCCAGAATGCGATTTCCTTGAAGGACACCTGCACAGGCAGTGCCGCCGGACAGCTGGAGCAGAACATGCGAATCATTCGACCACGAAACAGTCCGGAAGAATCGCCCGGTGCAGGTGCGGGGCGTTTCCCGTGGACGCTGATGTACCACTCGGTGGCTTCGACGAGTGAGGACCCCTATCTGATCACCGTCGACCCCGCACGGTTCCGCCGTCAGCTGCGCTGGTTGTCCGCCCGCGGGCTGCGCGGGGTGTCGGTGGGTGCCCTGATGCGCTCCCACCGGGGTGGCGCCGCGGCGGGCATGGTCGGGCTGAGTTTCGACGACGGATACCGCGACTTCGTGGAGGAGGCCATGCCCGCACTGGCGGAGTACGGCTTCACGGCGACGGTCTACGTGGTGGCCGACCGGCTGGGCGGATACAACGACTGGGACCGGCAGGGCCCGCGCAAGCCGCTGATGACGGCGTGCCAGGTCCACGAGGCCGCTGCCGCCGGGCTGGAGATCGGCTCGCACGGGCTGACGCACCGGCGGCTGGCGGGCCTGGGGGCGCGGGACCTGGCGGCCCAGGTCGCCGACAGCCGCCATGTGCTGGAGGACCTCACGGGCCGGGCGGTCGAAGGGTTCTGCTACCCCTACGGTTCCCTCGACGCCGCTGCGGTGGAGGCGGTGGCGCAGGCCGGCTACGGGTACGGGTGCGCGGTCAGCCCCGGGGTTCACAGCGGGGTGTACGCGCTTCCCCGCTGCTACGTCGGCGACCGGGACGGTCCGCTGCACCTGACCGCGAAGCTGGTGCGCGACCGCTGGCGCCGCTGACCGCCGACGGCGCCGACCGCTGGCAGCGCTGACCGCCGACGGGGACCGCCGACGGGGACCGCCGACGGGGACCGGCCGAGTGCCGCGGAGCGCGGTGCCCGGCCGGTCAGTGGGCGGTGGCGGCGGGTTCCAGGTGCAGCCAGGACTCGTGCCAGAGCAGGGCGCAGCGGCGGTCGCAACCGGTGGCGAGCGGTTCGCCGCCGCAGCGCAGGCCGTTGAGGATGAACCAGCGGCCTTCGGAGGGGTGCTGCCACCAGGCGAGGGAGCGGTGGCGCAGTTCGGCGGCGCCGTGGCGGGTGCCGGCGTGGCGCTCCATGCCCGGCTGGAAGGGGACGCCGTCCAGCCGCCCGTCGGGGCCGAGGGTCGCGTGGATCTCCGGGAGGCTGCGCACGGTTGCCCATAGGGCGGCGGGCCGGGCGGTGGGGATCGGCGTGGGGGCGGGCTCCAGCCATTCGTCGCGGAACAGCAGTGCGCAGTCCAGTCCGCAGCCCTGGGTCCCGTCGGCGCCGTGGCAGGTGGCGCCGGCCAGGGCGACGGTGCCCGACAGGCGCCGCACCCGGTAGTGGTCGTCGATCATGCGGCGCACGATGCGTTCGACCTGGTGGACGCCGCCGCAGAACGACCACTGGCTGCGGGTGAACCACAGGCCGCGGTGGCGGTCCCTGGCGTCGAGGGTGGCGCGCACCGTGGCCTCGTCCTTGACCCGGACCCAGTCCCCTTCGGCGAAGCGGGAGGGCCGGCCGGGCGTCGGAACGGCGGCGTGGCGCTCACGCAGGCTTTCGCGGGCGATCCGGGCGCGCCGCACGACACCGAGCGGGGGAAGGTCGCGCAGGGGGAGGCTCTTGTACTGGCACCGGCTCGCCGCGGTACCGCAGCGCAGCTCCGTGGTACGGGTGAACCATGATTCCTCGACGGCCATCAGCGAAATCCCATCGGGTCGGAGATATCGGCACAGGCTAGCGCACCGTGACTTTTCCGCACTGGCCCGCCGGAGCCTGTCGGCGCCATGTCGAGAGAAATCGCACTAGACGGATTAAGAGCCTTCTGGAGTGAATAACCGCCGGTGCCGTGGAATCTCCGTTCATGCGCGTGTAATGTTTCCACCGTTGCCGTGGTGGTGGAGTGGCTGAGTGGTGAGGCGACGGCTTGCAGGGCCGTTTAGATGGGTTCGATTCCTGTCTCCACCTTTTCTTTGGGTGATTTCGCCCATATTCCCGGCCCGGGGATTTTCCGGGTCCGTGCGACTCGTGGGAAACCCCGCAGCTGAACTGGGCGACAAGCCCACCCGGACGCACCCGCAGGCACCGCGGACCGGCCACCACGCCGAGGATCGGTACACGGCGGGTGGCCGGTGGTGCCGGGGCTGTGGCGTGACTCCGTGACTCTGGGTCAGTGGGTCAGTGGGTCAGTGGGTTCAGTGGGTCAGGATCGCGGTGACCTTGTCGAGGACGTCGGGGTTCGTCAGGAAGTCGTTGTGCTTGAGGCCGTCCACCTCGATGTTGGTGGCGCCGTTCAGCTTGGTGCTGGTGGTCGGGGAGATCTGTTCGTCCTCGGGGGACCAGAAGGTCGTGTACTGGGTGGGGCCCGGCGTTTCGGTGTCCTGGTTGAGGTGGCTGATGACCCACGAGTTGGGCGTCATGTCCTTGCATCCCTGGTCCCAGAGGGCGCAGAGGTAGCCGAGGGTGGTGCCGTGGTTGGGGCCGGCCAGGGATATCCAGTTCGCGACCGTCCGGTTGCCGCCGTCGAACTTGATGTACCAGCGGCTCGGCAGGCTGCCCAGGCTGTGGGCGACGATGTTCACCTTGGTCGCGCCGGTCTGGCTGAGCACCTGGTCGACGTATCGGGTCAGTTCGCCGGCCAGGACCTCGTTGGTCGACTGGGAGGTGTCGTAGCCCCAGGCGAAGGCCGGGACGTCCTTCGAACGGAGGCCGGTCATCAGGGTGCCCCATACACCGGGGTCCGCGTTGCGGCCGTGGATGAGGATGACGGGGAGGTGCGCGGTGTCCGCGTGGGCCGGGACGGCGGCCCCCGGTCCGGTCAGCAGGGCCGCGGTGATGGCGGCGGTCAGGGCGGTTGCGGCGGCGGTGGTGGGGCGACGCATGTGTGCTCCGAGGTTCGTCGGCGGATGGACGGCACGGATCGCGGGGGCGCCCGCAGGATGGCGGGTGCCCCCGTGTCGCGCCAAGCGCATCATCGGTGACGGGGTGCCGAATTGGCGGAGAGTGTTCGACCTTCACTCGATCGGGTGATTTGTGGGCGCGGGTCGCACTCGTTCGAGGACCGTCCTCGGTCAGCAGCCACCCACCGACGAAGACCACCCCACCGGACGGCCGACCTGCTGGAGCTCGTTCGGGTCGCCGCCCAACCAGCCGAACCCGCCGGCGCCGACGGCTTCCTGGTTTGGCGGCGGCGGGTTCGGCCTGGGCGGTGCGCGGGTGGTCAGTTCCCGGGGGCCGGGCGGAGCCAGTGCGGTCCCGTGGTCCAGCCCAGGAGACGGCGCCCGGCGTCCGTGTCCGCGGCGCCGCCGTCCGCGGCCTGGCGCAGCCCGGCCAGGGCGGGGGCGAGACGGGCCGCGACGTGGGCGGGGTGGCGGGCGGCCTCCTCGTCCAGTCCGGCGATCACGCGGGCCTGCGCCGCGGGCCCGCACAGGGAGAGGTGGAACACCAACTGGCGCCACGCGTACGCCGCGTCCTTGATCGTGGACAGCGGCCGCGGGTTGTCGTGGATCCGGGCCGTCGTGCGGCACACGGTGGTGAAGCTGCGCCGGGCCAGGTCGTCCCAGCCGGGTTCGGGGCTGATGCCGACCCGGGCGACCAGGGTGGCCAGGTTGTGGGTGGTGAGGATCTGGGCCTGCTCGACGACCTTCCCGTTGGACGCGGCCGACCATCCTCCGGACACCTCGGCGCGCTGCGTGCACAGCTCCGTGAACCCCGGGGAGGAGCGGGGGCGTCGGCCTCGCGCGGGGGCCTTGCCCGCCTCAAGGGTCGCGAGGTCGTGGACGGCCGCGTAGTCGATGGCGTAGTAGCGCTCGTACAGCGTGCCGCCGAGCAGTTCCGCGGCGGCCCGGGCCGCCGCGAGGTACTTCGGCGTGAAGGTGCCCGTGAAGATGTCCGCCGCCAGTTCCTCCACGAACGGTGCGTCGAGCTCGGCCTGCCGGGCGAGCACGCCGAGTTCGCGCACCAGCGGGTTGGGCAGGAGCGTGCCGGGGAACGCCTGCACGGCCAGTTCGCCGAGCCGGCGCAGCGCGGTACGCGCGGGTGCCCGGCCGTCCTCGCCGACGCGGTGTCCGGCCACCGCCCGCACCCAGGGCAGTTCGTCGACCCGCACCTGCCCGGCGAGGTCCTGGAGGAGGAGCGAGCGGCGGTTGCGGAACGCCCGGTAGTTCGCCGTCATCAGGGTGCGCAGCGCCTCGTCCGGGTAGGCCTGGGCGCTGGTCACGGCGACGAGCTGCGGGACCAGTTCGGCCAGGACCTCGGCGGAGGGCACCAGGCCGCGCTCCACGAGTGTGCCGATCGGGGCGCTGAGCGCGGCCTCGACCACCTGCCGGATCGCTGCGGGCACC
Source organism: Kitasatospora sp. NPDC086801 (assembly GCF_044745805.1). NCBI lineage: Bacteria > Bacillati > Actinomycetota > Actinomycetes > Kitasatosporales > Streptomycetaceae > Kitasatospora > Kitasatospora sp. NPDC086801. The sequence continues at coordinate 24,991 of NZ_JBIVAX010000049.1, read as the reverse complement.
GGGGTGCCTGCGGGGAGGCGGGTGGCGTTGGTCGCGTTGGTCGCGTTGGTCGTGTTGGTCGCGTTGGTCGCGTTGGCTTCGGCGGCTTCGTGCGTGTGGTGCGCCTCGTTCGCCGAGACGTCGGCGACCAGCGGGGCCACGTCGGCCGCGCCCGCCTCCTGGGGCAGCCCGGAGAGGCGGCGCAGCACCAGTTGGGCGAGGGCGTGGTGCGAGGGCTGGGCCGCCTGCACGGCCTGGCGGGTGCGCAGTGCGGTGTGCCGGTCGGAGCCCGGTCGGCCGCGTCGGCGCACCATGGATTCCACCGCGTGCCGCAGCAGTCCGAGGCGGCGCGCGTCCAGCGGCCGGTCGGCGACGGTCTCCGCCAGGGCGCCGCGCAGGATGCCGAGGTTCTCCTTCGGGTCGCGGTGCTTGGTGCAGCGGGTGTGGGCCGCGGCGAGCTCCTCGTAGCGGCGCAGCAGCATCGCGCCGCGCTCCGTCCACGCGCTGTCGGGTGTCCGCTCCAGTACCCGGTCGGCCTCGGCGGTCTCCAGCCAGTGGGCCAGCAGTTGGTCGCCGAAGGGCTGCCAGACGGTGAGCGCCTCGCGCTGCGCTTCCACGGCGGCGTTCGGCCGTCGGCCCGTGAGGGTCGTGACGGCGTCGCCGACCGTGCGGCGGTGCACCGCCTCGACGTCCGGCGCGGGCAGCGCGGACGGCCGGGGTGCGAAGCGCAGCCGGTCGGCGAACGGCTCCAGGACGTCGAGGAGTTCCAGCGCGGCGGCCGTGTCCCCGGCCCGCACCAGCCACGCCACCGTCAGCAGCGCCGCCTCCTCCGCCTCGGCGGCCTCGTAGCGGCCGCTGTCGAGCAGGTCGTACAGCCGGGACAGGCCGGGCTCGGTGAGGCAGTACGCGAAGAGCGCCCCGCGCTCGGCCGCCACCCCCGCCAGGGCCGCAGCCTCGCGCTCGTACGGCTGGAGCGGGCCCTCGGCGCCTGCGGCGGAGGTGGCGAAGCCGCCCCGTACGACCTCGGGCGTCACCCAGGCGGGCAGTCCGGCCACCGGGGTGCGCGAGCCGATGGCCAGCCGGTCGTCGGAGATCCCGGCGAGCACGGCGCGCCAGCGGGCTGCCCGGGCCTCGGCGCTGCGTCGGGTCTCGCTGTCGCTGTCGCTGTCGCTGTCGCTGTCGCTGTCGTCGTCGGTGCGGGTCGGCGAGGTCAGGAATGCCTGGGCCAGGGCCAGTTGGCGCTGCGGGTAGTGCGCGGATGTCCCGGCCCCGGTGGGGTGCTGCTGGTCAGCGTCATCGTTCATAGGCCGACGTGGCAGGTCCCGCCCCTGCGCCCTCCGGGTCCAGAGCCCGGCGCTCTGCTGCTGAGCTACACGTCGATGGGCGTGAGACTAGACGTCCGGCAGGCGGCCGTGCAACGCACTTGCGCTGCCGCCGCCGGGCTCGCGGCGTAGCCTGGCCCTTCGGGTGTCCGATGGGGGGAGTCGTCGTGTCGATCGAGTTCGTTCGCCGCCTGGACGGTCTGCTGTACCACTTCCGCGCGGACGGCGTGTTCAACGGCAGGCCGTCGTACAGGCGGGTGGACCTGGACGTGTGGTGCCGGTGGCTGCCGGAGCGAGGCTGGTGCACCGTCGGCGCCGACGGGGTCGCCAACTCCGGGCCGCTGGCGGGGCGGACGGACGACCAGGAGCTGCTCCCTCCGCTCGGCCCTTGGCGCAGCTGGAAGGCCGGCAGGTCGTACCTCTACGATCTGCGCCGCGTCGACGATCTGGGCGGTAGCGGTACTGCTGGTGCTGATGGCAATGATGGGACTACTGGCGTTACCGGCGTTACTGCTTGACGGGGTGCGTAATACTGTAACGCGCATCCCAGCAGCTCGGAGCACCACATGCACCCCTTCCTCGACCACCCCGGGCCGCTCGCCTTCGCACACCGGGGCGGTGACCTCGGCCACCCCGAGAACTCGCTCGCCGCCTTCGCGGCCGCCGTCGCCCTCGGGTACCGCTACCTCGAAACGGACGTGCACGCCACCCGCGACGGCGTACTGGTGGCCTTTCACGACACCCGCCTCGACCGGGTCACCGACCGCACCGGTGCGGTGGCCGACCTGCCCTGGGACACCGTCAGGCAGGCCCGGATCGGCGGCACCGAGCCCGTGCCGCTGCTGGAGGACCTGCTCGGCGCGTTCCCCGGGGCCCGCTTCAACGTCGACGTCAAGGCGGCCGCCGCCGTCGGGCCGCTGGTCGAGACGATCCGCCGGACCGGCGCCTGGGACCGGGTCTGCGTCGGCGGCTTCTCCGACAGCCGTCTCGCCGCAGTCCGCGCCGCCGCGGGCCCCCGGCTGGCCACCTCGCTCGGCCCGCGCGAGGTGGCCCGGCTGCGGCTGCGTTCGCTGGCCGGGCCGCTGCTGCGGGGGTGTGGGGCGCGGTTCGGGGCTCCGTCCGGGGCGCGGTTCGCCGGGGCGCCGTTCGCCGGGGCGCCGTTCGCCGGGGTGTGCGCGCAGGTGCCAGAGCGGCACCGGGGCGTCCGGGTCGTCGACCGGGCCTTCGTGCGCGCCGCCCACCGCCTCGGCCTCCAGGTTCACGTCTGGACTGTGGACGATCCCACACGGATCAGGGCTCTCCTCGGCCTCGGTGTGGATGGCATCATGGCCGATCGCATAGACGTCCTGCGGGACGTCCTCGGCGAGCGCGGCTGCTGGAGCGACGGCAGCACCGGCTCCAGCACGGTGATGGGAGCCCCATGACGAGCACCACGGACAACCTGCCGGACCGTCTCCCGGACGATCTGCCGGACGGCCCGCCGGAGCGCGAGGCGGCCGCCGCCGACGGCAGTGCCCTGCGCCGGATACGGTTCGGCTGGTACATCAACGACTGGGCCAACGCAGCCTTCTCGGCCACCGTCCTGACGGTGTTCCTCGGGCCGTACCTGACCACCATCGCCAAGAACGCCGCCGACGCGGCCGGCGACGTGCACCCGTTCGGACTGTCGGTCCGCGCCGGGTCGTTCTTCCCGTACACGGTCTCCTTCTCCGTGCTGCTCTCGGTCGCGGCGATGCTGCTGACCGGCACGGTCGCGGACCGCACCGGGCGGCACAAGGAGCTGATGTGCGGCTTCGCCTACGTCGGCGCGGTCGCCACGATGGGGATGTTCTTCCTCGACGGCGACCGCTACCTCCTCGGCGGCGCACTGCTGGTGGTCGCCAACATCGCCTACGCGGTGTCGGTCGCGCTCTCCTACGCCTACCTCCCCGGCCTGGCCGCCCCCGATGAGCGCGACGCGGTCTCCTCCAAGGGCTGGGCCTACGGCTACGCGGGCGGCGGACTGCTGCTGATCGCCAACCTGGCGCTGTTCGAGGGCCACGACGCGCTCGGCCTGTCCTCCGGCACCGCCGTGCGGATCTGCCTGGCCTCGGCCGGCCTGTGGTGGGCGCTGTTCACGATCGTCCCGATGCTGCGGCTGCCCTCCCGGGCGGGCGCGGCCTCCGGCCGTACCCCGGCCGTGTCCGGCCGTACCCCGGCTGCGCCGGACCGGCCCGCCGCCACGCCGGACCGGCCCGCCGTCGGCAGCCTGCGCGAACTCGCCCGCACCCTGCGCGGCATGCGCCAGTACCCGCTCACGCTGCTCTACCTGGGCGCCTTCCTCTGCTACAACGACGGCATCCAGACCGTCGTCTCCCAGGCCTCGCTCTACGGCAGCGAGGAACTCGGCATGGACCAGACCTCGCTCGTCGCCGCCGTGCTCATGGTCCAGGTCGTGGCGATCGGCGGCGCGCTGCTCCTCGGCCGGATCGCCCACCGCTACGGCGCCAAGCGGACCGTCCTCGGATCCCTGGTCGGCTGGGTGGCCACCCTCGCCCTCGGGTACTTCATTCCCGCCCACCAGCCCGTCTGGTTCTTCGTCCTGGCCTGCATGATCGGCCTGGTGCTCGGCGGCAGCCAGGCGCTCTCCCGCTCGCTGTTCTCCCACCTCATCCCGGCCGGCCGGGAGGCCGAGTACTTCAGCGTCTACAAGGTCAGCGACCGCGGCACCAGTTGGATGGGCCCGCTGCTCTTCGGCCTCGCCTACCAGATCACCGGCAGCTACCGCTCGGCGATCATCTCCCTGCTGGTCTTCTTCCTCATCGGCTTCGCCCTCCTGCTGAAGGTCCCCGTCCGCCGCGCCATCGAGGCGGTCGGCAACCCCGTCCCCGAACGGCTCTGACGCCCCGGTCCGGCGCGCGTACGGCCGGCGGCTGCCTCCGCTGACGTCGAGGGCTGGGCTTACGAGCCGGGGAAGAGCCGGCCGAGGTGGTAGTGCAGGACCGCCACCGCGTCGTCCGCCGTCCGCTGGCCGAGGAGGACGCTCAGGCCCAGGCCGGCGGAGACCGCCAGGAGGACGACGGCCTCCTGGCGGGCGTCGATGCGCGGGTCGGTGTCCCCGGCCTGCTGGGCGGCGGTCAACTGGCCGACCAGGAAGTCCTCCATCTCGTTGGGCGCCGCGAGGAACGACTGGCCGGCGAGTGCGGGGTCGGTGATGGAGAGCACCGCGTACTCGGTGTAGACGAGGTGGAAGGTCCGGCCCTCCTCGTCGGTCGGCACGGATTCCAGCAGCACCGCCTCGACGATGTCGCGCGGTGACGCCGAGGGCCCGGCGGCCCTGGCGCGGTCGCGGACCCGTTCCTGGATCCGTTCCTCGACCCGTCCCTGGACCCGTTCCTGGACCCGTTCCTGGACCCGTTCGCCCATCCGTGCGGCGAGGCGGGTGAGCGCCGCGAGCAGCAGCTGCTCCTTGGTATCGAAGTAGTACTGCACGAGCCGCACCGAGACGCCCGCCTCGATCGCGACGGACCGCATGGTGACGGCGTGCAGCCCGGTGTCCGCCGCCGTGCGCAGCAGGGCGTCGATGATGTGGGCCCGCCGCTCCTCGTGATCCACCAGCTTCGGCATCGGGTTCCCTCCAGACGTTTTTATGGTACAAACATACCATCAAGCGCTGCTGTTTCGTGCACCGTTGCACCGGGAGGGACCATGACCAGGACCAGCGTCGGACACTTCGTCAGCGAGAAAGCCCGCACGAAGTTCCTTGAGGCCTACGACCGCGCGATGACGCTGTGGCCGGACCCCCGCCGGGAACTCGACGTCGAAACCAGCTACGGCACCGTCCACGTCCACCACTACGGACCCGAAACCGGCGAACCGATCGTGCTGCTGCACGGCCACGCCGGACACCCGTCCAACTGGTACCCGCAGATCGCCGCCCTGGGCGAACACCACCCGGTCTACGCCATCGACACGCTCGACGACCCCGGCCGCAGCGTCCAACGCGCCGTCGCGGTCGGCTCCGAGGAGAACGCGGCCTGGCTCGGCGAGGTCTTCGCCGGCCTCGGACTGGACCGCATCCACTTGGTCGGCCTGTCCTACGGCGGCTGGCTGACCCTCAACCAGGCCATCCACGCACCCGAACGCCTCGCGTCGATCGCGCCGATGGACCCCGGCGGCATCGAGAAGGTCCCCGCCCGGTTCTACGCCCACATGATCGGCGGCCTGTTCGGCATGCTCGCCCCGCGGCCGCTGCGCCCCGCGCTGGGACGCCTGCTCGCCAACCCCGCACTCAGCTCGCCGCCCGAGATGATCGCCCCCCTGATGCTCGGCATGCGCAGCTACAAGCCGAACACCCGCCCCGCCGCCAGGCCGTTCACCGACGAGGAACTGGGCTCCATCCGGCTGCCCACCCTCGTCCTGCTGGGCAGGCGCAGCGCCCTGCTCCGCCCGCGCCACGTCCTCCAGCGGGTCACCGCGCTGATCCCGGGAGTCCGGGCCGAGATCGTGCAACGCGCCGGCCACGGCCTCAACCTGGAACGCCCCGACCTGGTCAACGAACACCTGCTGCGGTTCATCACCTCCTCCCGGCAGGAGACCCGGAGCTGACGGGCGGCCTCCCTCGCCCGCCGCCGTGATCAACCACGGCGGCCGGATCCTGCTCGTGGGTCGCAAGCCCGACGACCACCTGGGCGGTCTGGGGGAGATCCCCTCCGGGACCGTCGAGGGCGGGGAGGGGATCTGGACGCCCTGCGCCGCGAGACGCCGAGGAGATTGATCTGATGAGTGGTCAGATGGTGGGCTACATGGGCTACATGGGCGACTTCGGCGGGCCGCCCTCGGCAAGCTGCCCGAGGTGAGCGACGCCGTACGCGAGTTGCTCACCGCTGACGCACGGCGTAGAAGGGCTGCCCTCGGCGGGGCGGCCCTTCTGCCTGCCTCACGGGCCTGAACAGCTCGTTCGCCAATGCGCCTATCCGAGTTCGCTGGTCCGCCGCCAAGGCTAGGGGCATGTCCCGGTGATCAACGCCGGGTTGGTTCTGTCATCGGACGATCGCTCCACTCATCCGAAACGCCATGTCCTATTTCCGCCAGTGCCGGCGTCCCGCTCACGAGAGAGTCGGCGACGGCGCCGGATACCGGGCGCTCCGTCCAGATCTTCACCGCGAGATCTCAAGGGAGCGCCCTACGGATCTCGCCCTCGGCACGGGAAGTCGGCCGGTCCGACTTCCCGTGCTGCAAGAGCCCCACGTGCTGCCCGCGGTCCTCCACGTGGCCTCAGCTCGCCGGCCCGAGCCCCTCCGGGAGGGCGGCCACCACGAGGGCGACGGCTTCCTCCGGCGTCTCGGTGCGCGCGACCAGCTCGCCGTCCTTCCACACCCCGTACAGCCCCTCGTCGTACGGGCAGATGACGAACCCGACCTGCGCCTTCTTCCTCCAGAACTCCTCGACACTGGTGGAGAACCAGAGATTGAAGTGGCTGTTGACCGGCATCAGTCGGCGGAGCACCGGCTGGGCGTACGCCGCCGCCAGCAGCGCGTGGGCGCGCGGATGCCGGTCGTACGGCGGGTTGTGGATGCGGTCGAGCTTGACGCGCCACGTCAACTCGACGTCACCGAACGGCTCCCGCTCGTGGGCGAGGGCCCAGGGCCTGAACCGGATGAACGGGGCGCGCGCCCGGGTCGCCTCGAGCCCCGCACCGCCCGTCCAGGCCGCCGTCGCCCTGACCACCTCGGCCAGGTCCGAGGCCCACCCGCAGGCCAGGGGTGCGCGGTAGCCCTGGAGGTTCACCCGGAAGGTCCGCTGCCCCTCGTCGGGCGGATACACCACCACACGCCGACCGCTCCCCGCGTCGACGTACTCCGCGATGCGGCCCGACTGCCCGTCCGCCTCGGGCAGGGCCAGCCCGAGTTCCTCGGCCGTACGACTCAGCGCAGCCGGAGGGCCCCGTCCTCGTCCCAGCCGTCCTCGCCAAGCCCCGCCTCGAAGTCCATCGCCCCATTCTGCTCACATCAGTGCCGCCTGGTGGCCGTTTCCTTCCGATCATCGGATCGTGGGTCTGGTCGTGCCGTCGGCTGATGCACAGGGGGTGCGGACGGAGCCGCTGTTGCTGGACCAAGTTCGCCTCAGGGGCATGGGACGGCCTCGCCCGTGTTGCCTCTTGTTCTTGCCGGCCATGTGGGAAGCATGATCGGCCCGTCAGACACTCGCGGTAGCTTCCCTGAACGAGGCCGTCGAGAGTCTGACGTCGGCACTGATCCGGGGCCGGTTCGGGGCGGAGACTGGCCTTCACAAGTCAAGGGATGGCCCAGCTGGGCCATCGACATGCCGGACGCCAGCTCCAGGCCGGCACTTGCTGGTGTGACATCGCGATCAGCCGATATGCCCGAACCGCGATGACCTGACCCGTCTGCTTCATCGCGCTTGTGCCGGGCATGCCGAGGCTGGTCGGGTCTTCTTCGCGTCCCGCCGACTCATTTTCATGAATAAGTTAGGGTCGGCAAGTCCCTCGAAAAACTCGGTTTTATACGGAGAGAGCAGCCACAACCTAGTACCTGCAGGTAGCATGTCAGGCAGGGTGGCCTTACACGTGCTGCATGCGCCTGTCGGGTAGTCGATGAAGAGTTTGCCCTTCGTGAGGCCTGGGTTCATTCGGAAGAACGCCGTGGCATTGGTCTCCACGTGATCTTTGTTTGCCTTCACTCGGCCCGGAATATTCTTAAGGAGTTCTGACTGGCCGCCTGGTCAGCTAATCATGGGGAGCTGATCGTTTCCGACATCAAGGATCCCCATGGTGCGCCTATTGTAGTCCTTTGGCAAATCCTTCAGGAGAAATCCGCAATTTGCATTATGGACAAGGATCGGCGTGGCCCCTGCCAGCACATAGAACGCGTGGAGCTGGCCAACGGTGAGGTTAAAATGCGATCTGCGAATGGGCCTCGCAGTTGCGCGAAGCTGCCACCGTAACCAGCTCGCCGTTGGTGGTGCAGAGATTGTCGCCGGACTGGAGCTGAGAACCGTCGGTCAAGCGGTGGGCTGCCTCGTCCCAGTAGGGCAGTTTCAGGACGAGGTGGTCGCTGTGGGCGGGGGAGCGCGGAGCGGTGCCGCCGCCGACAATGAGGTCGCTGAACTGGCGGCCCAACGAGTACATACGTTCGAGGTCCTGCACTGCTGGCAGGGCGAACGACGGCCGGATAATAGCATCGCCCGCTGGCATGGCTGGCGGGCGGGTGATTGCGCAAGGGACTTCTTACTTACTGAAGCCCGGCCCCCTCTGCAATACGTGGAGCAGCTCGGTCGCTGCGGCTGAGGCCGAGCCGTCCGCATCGTCTCGGAGTCCTGCAACGTCCACCACGATATCGGAGAATGCGCGATCCACAGCAATCTCCCATGCGACCCTGTGGGTGTACCGGTCCTTGTACTGGGGCAGTGCCAGATCTTCTGATCGACGCCACGCCCCGGAGGCACGTCGGATGGTCGTCAGAAGTCCCAGAACCTCCGATCGCAGAGATGTTCGCCCCTCCATGACCAGCAACGTCAGAATGGGAACAGCGTACGAAGTCGACTCGTTCACGGACAGTCCCTGATAGCAGACCCGGTATCTGACCTCACAGAGCGCTTCGGACGCCATGGCTGGATCGCTGCTACAGACCGCATCCAGCAGGGCCGGTAGGTCCGATGCCACCCCGTGCGAATGACTGAGAGCGGTCCAGTCCAACTCGCCCGACGAGCTCATAGTGAATACCATCCTTCTATTCGAAATGCCGCACCACATCGCCGGTCAGGCTGTACTAGTTATGCATAACCCTGATTCCCAACTTCGGAAGCAGCGGCGCACACTCATTCGGACACGGCTTTCGCGGCGTTAGATGCTTGGGTGATCCGGGCGCCACATTTACCGTTTCCATCACGGCTCCCTTCATCGAATCCCCTGCCTCAAAAGCGTCACTAATGCAGCCGATTTCGGCGCAACCCGTGTGATGGCCAGCTGCTGCATCAATTGCCGTTCTGGCATTGTGCGACTCCCGCCAAACGTTGCTGCGGCACTGAGGGTATCCGAGTCACCAGGGCTTACCCGGTAAGTAAACAGGTTTCCCGGCTGCCCCACGGATCCGCCAGCAGAATTACTCCGAGCCGCATCTCCACTCAACCCATTGGCCTCGATGTTGTCAGCATGAGACGAGCTCGTTCCATGCACGAAATCCATCGACTCATTGCAGTTGTGGACCAGGACCGGCGTGGCTCCTACCAGCACATAGTACGTGTGGCAGGCGGCCCCTTCCGGCCTGCGTTTTCGCAGGTGAGCGGGAATCTACCTGTGCGCGGAGGTGCGTGGAAGTGCGTTGTTGTCCGGGCTTGTTGCTGTCGACGTTTATTTCAGTGGCCTATATCGCGACAGGCGGTCAGGCGCGTTAACTCGTTCAGGTTTCCAGCCTCGTATTGATGTCTTCCAATTCCAGCCAATGCCGCTCAGTAAATGTATCCGGAGCCCTGTCGAGAAATCCTCGACAGGGCTCCCGCTCTTACTTCTCGAATCTGGGAAGCATCTGAAATTCTCTACTCGATCACCAAAGGCGAGCCATCTCCTCGCCGCTGGAGTCTAGAACGATGAAGTCGGACTCTCCCGGATAGGGGAGCCAAACGGAAATTCCGTTCGGCCAGTGGTAGATCTCGATTGAAGATACCGACCCGGAGTCCAGCCTCAACGAGATGAAATCATCGACGTCAACCTCGAACGCCGTCCCGCCCGGCTCGAAACTAATCCGAGCAGGTTCGCCGGTCGCAGCAAGTTTGATGTCTATGGGCGAATCCATGGTTGTCAGCTCCAAGGGTCGATGATTTCCTGTAGTAGGGTCACGCGATTCCTCGCCGTGTCCACTGGGTTCCTGGAGTTCTGCGACCCCCGCCCAGAAGCACCACCCTTACCAGCATTGGCGGCTCCGGTATAGAAGTCTTGGAGTTTTTCTGCATCCGCCTTACTGGCAATACCGCGAAGTGTCTCAGGCGCGCGGGCGCCAATGAGATGCTCAGGATCGCTGTTACCCCAGATCTTGTTGCCGACGCCGGGAACGGTCCCTCCGTCAAGTTTCGGCACAGCCACATAGCCGCCACTGCGCCGTCGCCCTCCACGGCCGCTGCAGCCGCCACATCGACGAGACCACCCGCCACGCCACCGTCGAACTCAACGAGTTCCCGCATGCCCTCGCCTGGTACCTGTGCGGCGTCACCACCGGCCCCTACCGCTGGGCCGACAACCCCCACCTCGCCCTCGAAGCCGCCCCCGGCCACACCCAAGACCTCACCGTCCAGGACCTCACCGTTCACCTGGACGGCATCCGACCCATCCCCTTCACCGACGCCGACATTCCCGACGGTGACCCCCACGCCAACGACCCGCTCTTCCGCACCTGCCGGAACTGGCAGTTCGCCCACTACCTCCGAGCCTGCGGCGTTCCCCACGTCCACGGCGACCGGCCCCGCATCACCACCCTGCGGCCCGGCAACGGCCAAACTCGACTCCTGTAACCCGTCGCCCGGAGGCCCCCCGCCGGGTGCAGCAAGCCCGAGGCCGGTCGGCGCCCCGCCACGCCCTGGCCGGAAGTTGCTTTCGATTGAATCCTTCTATGCGCGCTGTCGTCGAACGGCGGCGCCGAATGCTGAAGCCCTGCCATGACGAACCATGGCAGGGCTTCATGACGCGCGATGGCCGGGTGGGCCGCTACTCAGCCGTCCTGTTGTGATCGGAGGTCGTCGGCCTCGGAGAGGTTCTCTTGGATCATCGCTCGGAAGAACTCGCCGAACGAGGAGTATCGTTCGACCTCCGCGCCGGCGATCCAGATCACCGGCGCCGGGTCGTTGGTCTGAGGTACCGGCATCACAAAGAAATCCACGGTCGTTGTGGACAGTGCGATCGGAAGCAGTGACTCAGGATCAAGTCGGGAGCCGGCGAGCTCGTCCGGCTCAAGGGTCTTTACCAGCTCGCGCGCCATTGTCATGGGCGATCCGAGCAGCTCCGAGGTGCCGAACAGGTCCACGTCCTGCATGAGTGCGGGCCAGCCGTCTGCCTGGAGTAGGAAGGAGGCATACTCGGGGTCGATTCGGTGTCCCAGTCTGCGGGCCACCTCCTCCACCCGCTCCGGGCTTGCGGGGGGCCTGGGTGTCTCACAGCGCCACAGGCTCTCCACATCGGCGGTGCGGACCTGAGCTTTGGCCTCAGTCATCCGCTGGATCTCGGAGCGCCAGTCGATCATTGTTGGTCCCTGTTGTCCACTATGACGAATCGCTTGGGTTTGCAGCCTACTGGGCAGCGTTGGCCCTGAGCGGAGAGGCTGCTGTTCACTGTCATATGCATGTCGATCCAGGTTGGCGGGGTTCCGTGCCCCAGCCACATGGCGTCCGGGGCGTGGCCCGCGACTCCGGTGTACGGGGTGCTCGCCTTTTCGGCGCGCTTCCGCTCCTTCTTCGCCTCACGGGCCGCCTCGCGGCGGATTTTGCCAGCGGTCGAGACGCGGCCGGTCGGTGACAGGAGCCCCTTGCTGATCGCGTCGTTCGCTGCCTCTACATATGCCTCGAACTGCCCGACCTGGTCGTCGGTGGCCCAGTCCGGGATGCGGACCTCGGCTTCGCCGTCGTCGCTGCAGTTGTGTACGAGGACCGGCGTGGTGCCTGCCAGCACATAGTACGTGTGCTACGCGGAAGCTGGGGCCGGAAATGCGCAACACCCGCCCGCCGAATGACCGGCGGGCGGGCGATTTCCAACATAGGGCTCTAGCGCCATTTAGAGCAGCGTTACGGAACCGGCCATGGGGCCCGGCCGGGTTCGGCGTGGACACACACTAGAGGACGATGTGCAAGCACCATGAAATCCACAGCGTCGCGCGCATCTGCTCCGATCTCCCAAACCAGACGATCGAACCAAGAATAGACGCGCCCCGATCCGGAGATGTATATATGCGCGCCGCTCAGCCATCTACAGAAAGGTGAGAAATCTTCTCCGTAGAGAGACTCCAGCCGCAATGCTTCTGCACGATGCCGAACCCCCCAGCCTGCCGAGAATTGAATAGGGTCAGAATTCATGAAGCACGCGCCAGGATGATCCACCGGCTGAACGGACAGCCCGTACAGGTTCTGGTAGAGCTCGGAAACTTGCTCGCCGAGATGATATCCAGCCTCTCGGAGAGCGCCCACGACGGGTGCCACATCGACACTCCGGTCTATGCTCCATCCCGACTGCATAAGCGCATTCTGGACCTCAGGGAGCAGGCCTCCCAACCCGAATCCAAAAGTGTTACCCAATTCCCAGGTTCCCCTGCAGTCGAGCGCAACGACCGCAAGGCCGCGCCCTATCGAAATGTTCCCACTGTCCATCGAGATCGTCGCTCACGTGAACAACGTCCATCTTACCTCCACGCGTTGCCGCCATCCCCTCGGCGTTGTACGCCTTGATCAGGCACTTCGTCTCGGCGCAGCCACCATGATGGTCATTCTTCGGATCCTTGAAGACCTTATTCATCTCGTCTGGAACCTCAAGCTGCTCGGCATTGTGTGCCCGGTATACCTTCCCGGTCGGCGAGGTGTATTCGGCCGCATAATCAGCGCGCGCAATCTCGGCCTTGTCGGCGAACTCCTCAAAGGTCTCACCACAGTTGTGAACGAGTACTGGCGTGGCGCCCGCGAGCACATAGTACGTGTGCTATGCGACCCCTCTCCACCTGCTTTTTCGCAGGTCAACGGTGGTTTGACGGTCCGTCGGTGTTCGTGGATGTGCGCTGGAGTCCGTGGTTGTTGCCGTCGCTACTGCCGTCAGAGGTGTAGACCGGTAGTGCTGTCGTCGGCGGCGCGCGTGATCCTACTGCCAGGCTCCGGGCTCGGCGCGGACGACGGTGCGCGTGGTCTGCTCGTACGCCTGGTGGCCGGTTTGCGCGCAGTGGCCGGCGATCCAGCGCGTCAGCTCCTCGGGGGTGTGCAGCTGGCCGGAGGCGGCAGCGCAGTCCCGTTCTTCGCCGGTGACGCAGACCGCTTCGAAGGTCGGCAGTGCCATGGGGTCGGTCACGGTGGTCACGTGGTACTCGCGGAAGCGGTAGCGGGTGGTCTTGCCCATCAGTCTTCCCCCTGTTCGGCAAGGGGGCTGGCGTTCGCAGGCTCATCCTCCTCGGCTGCCTCCTCCTGCGGCGCCGGGATGCGCTGGCCGCGCGACTCTGCGACCCTGAGCGCGTCCGACAGGGCCTCGGTCAGCCGGCAGGCGAGCCAGCGGTATTCGATGGCCGACTGCGCCTTGGCTCCGGGGGCCAGGATGCCCCGGGCGTACTCCAGGAGTTCCTGTCCCATGCCGAGCTGGACGGTTTCGATGCCGTCGGCGAGCGTCGAGATGTAGCCCTTGCCGTCGGTGCTCAGGTAGCAGGGGCGCCCGTCCTCGGTGGTCCAGGGCAGCAGGCGGGGTCCCGCCATGCCCGACGCCGCTTCGTGCAACTCCCTGCGACGCAGACGGTCCGCGTCGCTCCTCGGCATACCCACAGTGGATCTCCGGCCTCGGTCGCTGGAACAGGACACGGCGACCGTAACGACCTGACCACACCTCAATCCACGGGCCCAGCAGGGCAGATCACAACGCAAGGTCCGCGAACTGCCACGCTACGTAGCAGCTATCCGACGACGCCCAGGTAACCGGCCATCTCGCGCATGTCGCTGGTCAGCGTGCGCTTGCGCTTGCTCAGGATCTCCTGCATCGTCTCGGCCGCCGAATTCTGGTGCCTCAGCCACTCGGGGGCGGCCTCACGAGCGCGGGTCAACTCGTCCATAGCCGCCGACAGGTCTCCGGTCCGCGTGTGGGCGCGCGCCATGTCCAGCGTGAAGCGATTCCCGTCATTCGTGCTCGGCCTGCCCAGTCGCTTCCACGCCTTCGGCGACAGCTCGACCTCTTCACCCGCCTTGCGCACCACCGCACGGGCATCCCCGACGACCATGGAATCTTCGAGTGCCTTGATGGCAGCGGTCACCGGCCCGAAGACGGACCAGTGCCGGGAGACGTTGCGGTGCGCCGTGCCGACCGCGGTTGCCGCCACCCGCGCCGCCCTGCGGTACTCCTTGGCCTCGTCCGGGCGGTTGTTGCGTGCCGCCGCGGCTGCGGCCTCCATGGCCAGACCGCCCCACACCGCGTAGTGGTCGGGCTCCGCTCCGGTGATCTTCGGCTCCACCACGTCCATGCTCTGGGCGGCGATCCGTTCCGCCTCCTCCAGCCGGCCCTGCCGCACCAGCAGCCAGCACATGCAGCCGACTCCGGAACCGGCCGCGAGCATGTCCCCACCCTCCCGGGCGTCCGTGATGGCTCCTCGCAGGGCTGTGTAGGCGATGTCGTACTGCCTCACCTGCGTGAGGTACGTGCCGGCCAGGCGCAACGCCTCGGCGCGGGCGAGCAGGGCCTGCCGGTGCTCCTCGCCGCTGTCGTAGTGGGCGACGGCCCGCGCGGCGTCCCGCAACAGGCCGGGCAGTTGGGCGGCGACGCTCTTGTAGCTGTCGGAGAAGTACAGCACCCGCGCGTCTCGAACCGTTCGAGCGTAGGCCCGCAGGTTCGGTTCCTCGCCCACGGCCTGGGCGTCCTGGTCCACAAGCCCCACCGCTGGAGTTAGCGCGGCGCGAAGCTGGATGAGGTTGAGCCGGTTCGGCTCCTCCGCCCGCCCTACGGGCTCCGGTGCGTCGGACGCCACGAGTGCCGCCGTGGGGATGCCCAGAGCACGGGCCAGAGCGTGAAGCGTCTCCATGCGGACCGTTCCGCCTTGCTCGACCTTGCGGACGGTCGCCGGGGACAGGCCCGCCGCGTGGGCAAGCTCCTCCTGGCTCATCCCAGCCCGTCGCCGGTACTTCCTTACGTTGTCCGCGAGTTCCATCGTCATCTGCTCACCACCTCCAGCGCCACGGTACGCCTGGTGGGCGAACTGACCGGGCTCTCGGGCAGATACCCACCCGGGACGGTGACCTACCGCCACGCGCGACGTCGGGCACGCGGTTGACTGGAACGGCGCGGCGCCGGAGCCTCCGGCAGGCTGCGGGCCTGAGCGGGACGGGTCCCTCGTCGGTCGGGCAGCTTCGCCGGACCAGGGTTCTCCGGGGGCCGCCAAGGCTCACCTGGTGACGCTGGCGCTCGGCCTTGGCGGCCTCCGGGGGTTCCTGGTACGCCTCCGGGGACCGGCCGGCGCGGGGCACGACCCGCGACCCGCGACGACTCACCACGGCGGTGCCGCACCAGTGCTCGGCCCCCGGTCCCTCGGAGGGAGGGCAAGGGTTGAGGTAGAGCCTTGCGGACTGCGCTGCTCTCGCTGGTGTTGCGCGCCCGGACGGGCGGGGGTGCCGCTGAGCGGGGCGGAGACAGGAGCGGGCGGCGGCCCCGCTGGGCCGGAGCGCGCGCGGCCCGCGACAGCGGGCCGCCTTGATCCAGTAAAGAAACTCTGAACAGCTCGACCTGCGCCCTTTGCCCCGAGCTCCATCTCTGCTGGCCGGACTCGGTGGAGCTACCAGCGCTTGCGGCCCTCATCGAGCCTGTCGCGAAGTCGCTGGGCAGCGTTCTCGTCCGGCTCGCCACGCAGGCGCTTGCGCTGCTGCACGACCGCGGTCATGGCCTGGACGTCGGCCATCGCGGCTTCGTACTCGGCGCTAGCCTTCGCCAGGCGCTCTTCCGCGCTCTCCAGCTCGGCGGCAACCTCTTCGTCGCTCTTGCCGCTGAGCCGTACGGCTTCCTCATCGGCCCGCCGTTGAGCCGCCATCTCTTCAAGGCTCTCGTGGTAGCGCTTCATGAGCTGTTCACGGGGGCTGGGAGTCCGGACGAACACGCCCCGGCCTTGGACGGAGTAGATCAGCCCTTCATCCTTGAGCTGCCGAAGCGCGTTCTGCGCAGTCGAGTTGGCGATGCCGAACCGGTCTTGCAGCTCGCGCGCGGAAGGCAGCTTGCCACCAGGTGGCAACCGCCCGTCCTGGATCTCCTTGCGCAGGGCGTCTGCGGTCTGGACATAGGGCGGGCGGGGGTCGTCCGGGGCAGGTTTCCAACCAGTGAGGAGACCACCGAGCCCGACGTACACGGGATCGGACATGTCGGCGCCGGCCTCTGGGGACTCCTCCTTGGCCGCCCGTACGTAGCTGCCCCTGCCCAACACGGAGTAGATCAGGCCCTCGTCCTTGAGCAGGCGAAGCGCGTTCTGCACCGTCGAGCTGGCGATGCCGAAGCGTCGTTGCAGCTCGCGGGCGGAGGGAAGTTTCTCGCCTGGACGCAGCTCACCCTTGTGGATCGCGGTACGCAGAACCTCCGCCGCCTGCACGTACGGCGGCCGGGGGTCCTCTTCCAGGGGCAGCGTCATGCCTCCGAGGGTAGCGGCCCTTCCGCACCCACGGCATACCCGCGCACCCGCGCGTACCCGGGCACCCGAGCGTGCCGCCCCGTACTAGGTGTGCCGATGCGTTGCGGGTGTGACGAGTCGTATCGTATGGTTCTGGTGGGTCGAACAAGCGACTCCCGAACAAGGGAACTGCCATGGCTATGACCAGGATTCGCGTCGGACTGCTGCCCTCGGCCGTCTGCATGACGGGCACCGACGCGACACCGAAGATCAAGGACCCGCAGACCGGGGAGATCGCCACCGACCGTGAGACGGGCGAGCACCTGTTCACGGTCACGGTGATGCTGATGGAGGAGGGACGCGCGGAGATCATGAAGCTCACCGTCCCCCAGTCCGGCCTTCCCGACGGACTGAAGCCGGGTGTCATGGTGCGACCGGTGGACCTGTTCGCCACCCCGTGGGCCCGGCTCTTCAACGGCCAGCTCTCCGAGGGCATCGCCTACCGGGCGGGCCGCCTGGATGCGGTCAAGTGATCTGCACTGCAGGGACGTTGGCGCACCCGCTGCCCGTTCCGACCGGCGCCGACAGCCGGTTCGCCCTCGGGTTCATCTACGACGTGGAAGGCGTGAAGTGAAGGACGTGAACGAGACCGCCCCGGTCCTGATCGGGGCGGTCCTCGCCCTGGCGGCGCTGTGGGCCGTGGTGAGCATCGTCCGCTACCTGCGGGTGGACCGCGAAACCCGGGCGAGCATCCGGCAAGGGGTACGCATCCGGTTCGGGTGGGAGCGACTGGCCAAGATGGCGGGCCTGTCAGTGACTGACAAGACGCCGACGTTCCTCGCCGAACTGGTCAGCCGCGAGGGTGAGACGCCCAAGCCCCGGGTTCTGGTACCTCGGATCAAGGTGAAGTCGGACCGGTTCGGGGTGGTGGTGCGGGCCAAGTGCCTGCCCAAGGTGGGGCTGGAGGAGTTCCAGCGCTCCGCGCGCTTCCTCGCCGATGCCTGGCGCTGCACACGGGTGTCCGTATTGCCGGACGGTCCCGGGCGGGTGGTGATCCGGGCCGTGCGCCTGGACCCGCTCATCACGGCGACCGAGCACGCCCCCACGGGCACGGTGCCCAAGAGCCTGGACACGTGGGGGCTGGGGCTGGACGAGTACTCCGAAGACGTCAGCCTGCCCCTGGCGAACGTTCCCGGGGTGACCGTGGCCGGCCTGCCCGGCTTCGGCAAGACCTCGCTGATCAACAAACTCATCTGCGACCTGGCACCCTCCGACGCAGTCCAGTTCGCCGTGGCGGACGGCAAAGTCTCCACCGCCCACGAAGGGGACTACGCCGATCTGACGCCCCGCCTGTTCGCCTTCGCGGGTGACGACCCGGAGGAAGCCAACGCGCTCTTCAAGCGCATGGTGAAGCTGCGGCGAGGCCGGTCCTCGTCCATCCGCGCCGTCCTGGGGGTGAAGAACATGTGGCACGTCGGGCCGTCCCGCATCTGGCCGCTGACGATCCTGATCATCGACGAAGCGCACACCTACTTCCGCGAGTACAAGGGCAACGACGCCGAGACGAAGAAGCTGGCTGCCCTGTCGGCGGAGAACGCCCGGCTGGTCGAGGACCTGGTGAAGAAGGGCCGCAGCGTCGGGATCATGGTCATCCTGGCCACCCAGAAGGCGACCGGCGACGCGATCCCGACGTTCATCCGGGACGTGTGCCCGCTGGGGCTGTCCTTCGCGCAGAAGACGGCGGAAGCCTCCGTGGCCGCGCTCGGGGACGACATCCGCAACTGGCCGGACGCGAACCCGGTCAATCTCCAGGACCCGGCCTACGTCGGGGTGGCCTCCATGGGAGTGCAGGGCCGTCCGGGCTTCACCCGCGTGCGCACGCCGTACGTGTCCGACGCCGACGCAGCCCGGATCGCCGACGACACCGCCCACCTGACCGAAGACCCGGCCGCCTATCTCGACGTCTACCCGGGCCCCGTTGGCTGGAAGCCCGCCTTCATGGACGACGACGCCGACACCCTGATCACCGAAGCAGCCTGACGCCTGTAGTAACTCACCATCCAGAGAGGAGTGTTGGCCTGATGGCCGAGGATCGCCTCACACAGCGCACCGTGACCGTGGTCATGGCGGTCATCGCCCTGCTGGCGTTCGTGTTCTCCTTCGGCAACGTCTGGGCACTGGCCCAGCGCTTGGGAGTGCCCCACCCGGTCGCGCCGCTGATCGCCCCCATGGTTGACCTGTCCGTGATCGGACTCCTCGTCGGCCTGCGCTCGCTGTCCCTGCGCGGTGTCCCCCAGGAGGAGCTGACGGCCGCGACGCGGTTGATGCACCTGTGCGGCCTGCTGACCCTGGCCCTGAACGTCGCCGAACCTCTGGTAGTCGGACACTACGGCCGTGCCGCTGTCGATGCGGTCGCCCCGCTGCTTCTGCTCGGCTGGGGTCAGGTCGGCCCGCAGTTCCTCCGCCACTTCCACACCCTGGCCGCCCCGGCCGTGGAACACCTGCCAGCCCGCCCCGATTCGCTCGGCCCGACGCCGGAACCGGTCCTCGCGTCGCCCTCCGAGCCGGCGCCTGCCCCCGCTGCGATTCTCACCGCTGAGCCCGCGCCTGCTCCCATGTCGGCCAAGACGACCGCGCCCGGCGCGCTCCCGGCCGTCCCCGAGGCCCTGCTGATCGCTGCCCGGCGCATCGCCGAGACGCACCACGCCGAACAGGGCGAGCACATCACGCCCGGTCAGCTGAAGGCCCGCCTGGGCGTCACGCTGCCGCTGGCCACCGCCGCACACGCTCAGCTCTCCGCCTGAGCCCCGCCGGCCCCTTCCCCACCTGACCGACCCCGCCCAACCGGGCTCGGTTCGCCATGCCCCGAGCAGCACCAACACGCCCTCCTGCCTGGCTGGTTGCTGCTCGGGGACACCCCGCCCACAGAAGGGACACACCCCGAATGGTCACCCTGGACCCGCGCCACGTGGCAAGCCCCGCCCTGCGGGACCTGATCCACCTCGTCAACCTGCCCGACTTCGACCGTGCGCACCAACAGATCGACCGCCTCGGCGGCTGCACAGAACCCGTGCGCCTGCTCGGCCAAACCACCACCATCGACACGGCAACCGGTGAAGTACTGCGCTCCTACAGCACCACCAATGAGCCCACGGGCAGCCTGCTGACGGCCTGCGGCAACCGCCGCGCCTCGCGCTGCCCGGCCTGCTCCCGCGTCTACGCTGCCGACACCTTCCACCTGATCCGGGCGGGCCTGACCGGCGGCAAGAACGTGCCGGACACCGTCCGCACCCACCCCCGAGTGTTCGCCACCCTCACCGCGCCGTCCTTCGGCCCCGTCCACAACCGCTCCACCGACACAGCCGGTGCCCTGCGGCCCTGCCGCTGCGGCAAGCGCCACGAACCCGCGGACGCGCTGCTCGGCACGCCGCTGGACCCGAAGACCTACGACTACCCGGGCGCGGTACTGTTCAACGCCCACGCCGGAGCCTTGTGGGCGCGCTTCACGATCTACCTGCGTCGCGAGATCGCCGCCCGGCTCGGCCTGACCCAGAAGGCGGCCCGCGCGGTCCTGCGCGTCTCCTTCGCCAAGGTCGCCGAGTACCAGAAGCGCGGCCTGGTCCACTTCCACGCCGTCATTCGCCTCGACGGCCCGGACGGAAGCACCCAGCCCCCACCGCCGTCCGCCACCGTGACCATGCTCGGCGACGCCATCCGGGCCGCCGCCGCCCGCGTCTCGGTCAGCGTCGTCTCGGACGCGGTCGGGGAACGCGAACTCGCCTGGGGTGAACAGCTCGACGTGCGCGAGATCGCCGCCTTCGGCGCCGACGCCGAGCTGACCGATCACACGGTCGCCGCCTACGTGGCCAAGTACGCCACCAAATCAGCCGACTCATCCGGCGCTCTCGACCGCGCACTGTTCTGCCGCCCCTGCCAGGGACGCGGCATGACCCTGGCCTCACACGGAACCCCACTCACGTGCACCACGTGCACCGGCACCGGACAGGCCCGGCCGCTGCCCCGTCTCGCCGTCGAACGCCACGTGCGGCAGATGATCCGCACCTGCTGGGAACTGGGCAAGCGCCCGGAGTTCGAAGCGCTCAAGCTCTGGAAGTGGGCGCACATGCTCGGCTTCCGGGGCCACTTCTCCACGAAGTCCCGCTGCTACTCCGTCACCCTCGGCGCTCTGCGCGACGAACGGCGCGATTGGCGTGCCGAACAGGCTCGCGCCCACGCCGGCCTGCTCGACCTCGACCCGAGCACGACCCTCGTCATCGGCCAGTGGGCCTACCACGGCTCGGGTTACAGCCCCGGCGCGGAGCTCCTCGCCGCCGCCGTGTGGCACCGCAGAGAGCTGGAACGGCAGTTCACGGCAGAGGGCGGCTGCTGATGGCCACACGCCTCGGGCCAGGTACGGGCGGAGAGCTGCTGACGGTCCCCCAGGTCATGGCCCGCCTCCAGCTCAGCCGGTCCGCCGTCTACGACCTGCTCCGCTCCCGGCAGCTCGCCTCCATCACCCTCGGCCGCTCGCGCCGCATCCCCGCCCATGCCCTCAACGACTTCATCCGGACCCGACTCGAACAGGACGCCGCCTGATGACCTCCCCCCGTGACACCCCTGCCTCGCGCCGCAGCCGCGCCAACGGCGACGGGACCGTCTACCAGCGCAAGGACGGCCGTTGGGAGGCCGCTGGCTACGTCCTCGCCCCCGGCGACACCCGCAAGCGCGTCCGTGTCTACGGCATCACTCGCAAGGAAGCGCTGGCGAAGCTCACCGAGAAGATCGCGGCGAGCAACCGCGGCGTCCCCGTGGTGTCCGCCCAGGGCAGCCTCGGGGCGTACCTGACGTACTGGCTGGAGAACGTCGCCGTCCACCAGCTCCGCGAGACCACCCACACCCGCTACACCGCCTGCACGAACCGCTACCTCATCCCCGGCCTGGGAAAGAGGAAGCTCGCCAAGCTCACCGCCAAGGATGTCCGCGCCTGGCTCAACCAGCTCCGCACCACCTGCCAGTGCTGCGCTCGCGGGCTCGACGCGGCCCGCGACCAGCCCCGGTGCTGCGCGACCGGCACGTGCTGCGGCAAGCGGCTCTCCCCGCTGACCCTCGCCTACATCCACTCCGTACTCAAGTCCGCCCTGGAGCACGCCGTCCGGGAGGAAGAGATCCCGCGCAACGTCGCCCGCAACGTCCGCACCGGAACACCCCGGCCCCGCCGCTTCGAACCCCTCACCGCCGACGAGGCCCGCACCTTCCTCACCGCTGCTCAGGGCCATCGCCTCCACGCGCTGTTCGAACTCGCCCTCCGCACCGGACTCCGCAAGGGCGAACTCCTCGGCCTGCGTTGGGAAGACCTCGACCACACCAGCGGCACCGCCAGCATCCGCCGCACCCTCCAGCGCACACGCACCGGCGGCCTGACCACCCTCCCCACCAAGACAGTCAGCTCCGAACGCCGCATCGCCCTCCCGGCCCCCTGCCTGCTCTCACTCCGCGCCCACCGCAATCAGCAGGCCCAGGAGAAGGAGAAGGCCGGCGCGAGCTGGGTGGACAACGGCCACGTCTTCACGCGACCCGACGGCCACCCCATCGAACCCGCCACCCTCACCCGACACTTCAACGCACTTCTCCGCCGCGCCCACCTCCGCCAGATCCGCTTGGTGAGTCGGCCCGGGGCGCGGTGCCGGGATTGCTCCCGGTCCGTTTCCCCGGACCGCTCTCCGAACCCGGCGTGCGACTCTCACCGCACCGGGCTCTCCACGGTTCCTGCCGTCAGGCGGGGTTCGCAGGGGGCCATGGGGTTGGGATCTTGTTGCCCCGGTAGGTGTAGCGGGAGACCGACACACCCTCGATCCGGAAGTACTCGACCCCGTCCGCTGCGATCCTCCACCGCCCGGAGGCGGCGAGGTGTCGGCGGACCTGTCCCCAGTTCCAGCCGTGGCGCGCCCGCAGCATGTGGACCAGCCTCCACCAGGTGAAGTCATCCAACTTGCTGAAAGTGCGTTTGGCCACGGCGTACTTGAAGTAGTTACCCCATCCGCGCATGATCTGACCGAGTCTGGTCAGAACCGACGCGAAGTCCTGCTGCGATGTCTTGTGCGTAAGGGCACGGATCTTCGCCCTCAGCGTCCGGACGGGCCGGGTCGCGATGAAGGTGTAGACGTACCACTTGTTCGTCCCCCTCTTGCGCTTCCACCGGATGCGGAAGCCGAGGAAGTCGAACCCGTCGCTCATGTGAACCACTTGGGTCTTGGCCGGTGACAGCCTCAACCCGAGCGGAGCCAGCGCGACGGCGACCTCTTCGCGCAGCGCTTCAGTGTGCTCGCGCGCGCCGTGCACCAAGACGACGAAGTCGTCCGCGTAGCGGACCAGCCGCCACGTCGGTCGCCCCTTGGTGTGCCGGTAGTCGCGCTTGCCGCGGGTCGACATCGCCCCGCCCGGCTTCCACGGCGCCATCACGTGCTCGTCGAGCACGCTCAGGGCGATGTTGGCCAGCAGCGGGGACAGGATGCCGCCCTGCGGCGTGCCGGTCACTGTGCCCTGGTAGTCGCCGAGTTCGGTGAGGATCCCGGCTTTCAGGAACGCTTTGACCAGTGCCAGGACGCGTTTGTCCTTCACCCGAAGGCGCACCCGGTCCATGAGGGCCGCGTGGTCGATCGAGTCGAAGCACGCCTCGATGTCCGCGTCCAGCACCCAGCGGTAACCGCGGGTGCCGAAGTGGTGGATCTCAGCGATCGCGTCCTGGGCACGCCGCTTGGGCCGGAAACCGTACGAGCACGGCAGGAACTCCGCCTCGAAGATCGGCTCCAGCACCAGTTTCAGCGCCGCCTGGACGACCCGGTCCGCAACCGTCGGAATCCCGAGCTTGCGGACCCTCCCCGACCCGCCCGGTTTCGGGATCTTGCGTTCCCGCACCGGAAGCGGTCGGAACGAGCCGTCCTTGAGTCCGGCCCGCAGGTCGTCCAAGAACCCGGGCACGCCCACCTGCTCCGCGACGTCGGCGACCGTGAGGCCGTCGATGCCAGGCGTACGCGCGCCCTGGTTCCCCGCGACCCGGTCGAACGCCACGATCAGCGTCGCCGGGTCACACACGAAGTTGTGAGGTCGGCCCGGGACGCCCTGCTGGTGTTGCCACCAGTGGGTTTCCCCGGACCGCCTCCCGCACCCGGCGTGCCCGTCTCCAGGCACCGGGCGCTCCACAAGTCCCGTGGAGGTCCGAACAGTTCAGATCATGCCCGCCCACGGCGTGGGAATCGCTGTCCCCCGGTAGCGGTAGCGGGTCGTCCGCATCCGTCCCGGATCGAACAGCGCCGTATCGCCCTCTGATGGCCACCACTGGCCCTGGCAATACCGGCGGCGCACCTGCTTCCAATTCACACGCGGGTGTTTTCGGTGCAGCCAACCCATGACCCTGCGCCAGGTGAACGCGCGCAGGAAGTGGAAGGTGGCACTCGAAACCCCGGGCTGAAAGTAGACACACCAGCCCCGCAGCACAGGATTGAGATTATGCAGCAGGACTTCGAGCGGCAGGTTCTTGTCCAATCGGCTGATCGTCTTCACCTTCCCCGTGACGGATTTAACCGCCTTCTTGCTCGGGTAGGTATAGACGTAATGCTTCGCCGTGCCCCGCTTCTGGTGGCGCTGGATGCGCCATCCAAGAAAGTCAAAGCCCTCATTGATGTGCACCAGCGTGGTTTTCTCCTCCGAGAGACGCAAGCCCATCGTGGAAAGCACCTCGGCCGCCTCGCCGCGAATCGCCTCAGCATCAGCCCTGTCACCGCGAACCAGGGCCACCCAATCGTCAGCGTAGCGGATTAGCCGAAATGATGGCTCTCCGCGCCGCTGCTGCCGGGTCATCCGTCTCTGGTCTCGGTGGCGCCGAGCGAAATGCTCATCGAGAACGGACAGTGCGACATTAGCGAGCAAAGGTGACAGAATTCCGCCCTGTGGCGTTCCCATGTGCGATTCCCTGAAAAGCCCCTCTCTATTGAGGATTCCGGCCTTCAGGAACGCCTTGACCAGCACCAAGACGCGCTTGTCGGAGACCCGTAGCCGCACCCGGTCCATAAGCGCCGAGTGCGAGATCTCGTCAAAACACGCCGCGATATCACCCTCCACGACCCACTCGTAACGGTGGGGCGGGCTGGCGAAAGTGCGGATCTCAGCAATCGCGTCATGTGCTCGCCGATTGGGCCGGAATCCATACGAGCACGGCTCGAAGTCCGCCTCGAAAATAGGCTCCAGCACCAGTTTCAGCGCAGCCTGAACCACGCGATCACGCACAGTGGGAATACCTAGTACTCCAGCTGTAGATCACGATCATGCTTGGGTCGCGGCTTGGCGTCTGTAGTGACTGGCCTGGGAACGGGCTTGATGACGACGTCTCCA
>NZ_JBIVAX010000048.1:0-52689 GCF_044745805.1 Kitasatospora sp. NPDC086801 | reverse complement strand
AGCGCCTCGAAGAACCTCGCCTTCAGCACCTCGAAATCCACGATCCCCGCAACTCCCTGAACTCCAGGGTGTTGCGGGGATCAATAGAACCCGCCCCCCTGGCTCGGGGCACTGCCGTGTTCGCGTTCGCTCTTCCGGGTCAGGTCTTTCGGGTCAGCTCCCGGTGCAGGCGTCGTACCGGACGAGTCTCTGGTCCGGACAGCCGTCTCCTGCGCACTCCCGGGCCCCGGGCACCGGACAGGTGCCGTGCACCCGGATCAGTCGGCGGACCTGCGGCGGTGGTCGCGCAGGACGACGCCGCCGCCGATGAGCAGCGAGACCAGCAGCGCCCCGATGCCGAGGACGTACGTCGCGGTGCGGCCGTCGCGGTCGGCCTGGGTCTCGCCGAGGCCGACCGGCCGGGGCACGATCGGGGCGGCGGCGAGCTGGACCGGGGCGTCCGGGGTGGCGGTGAACGGCGCGCTCTCGGGGGCCTTGGCGACGGCCCTGACCGGGTCGACCACGCCCCAGCCGATGAACTGGTTCGGGTCGCGCTGGGTGCGCTGGGCGGTCTGCTCGATCCAGGCCCGCACCTGGGCCGGCTTCCAGTTCGGGTGGGCGCCGACCAGCAGCGCGGCGAGCCCGGACACGTACGGGGCGGAGAAGCTAGTGCCGTTGTCGACGCACTGGCCGCCGCTGGGGACGGTGGAGAGCATGTCGACGCCTGGTGCGGCGACCTTCACGAAGGAGCCGTACTGGGAGAACGGGGCGCGCTCGTTGTTGCGGTCGGAGGCGCCGACGGCGAGCACGGTCGGGAACGCGCCGGGGTAGGTGTCGCCCTCCTTGCCGTCGTTGCCGGTGGAGGCGACCACCACGACCCCGCTGTCCTCGGCGGCCTGGACGGCGGCCTTCAGCTCCTGGTACCCGCCGAAGCCGGCGGCGCCGGCGCCGCGGACGTCCTGGGAGATGTTGATGACCTTGGCCTTGGCCTTGACCGCGTCGTTGATGGCCTGGACCAGCGTGGAGACGTCGCCGTTGCCGTCGCTGTCGTTCTGGCGGATCGACAGGATGGTGGCGTCGGGGGCGAGCCCGACGAAGCCGGTCCTGTCGGAGCGGCGGGCGGCGATGATGCCGGCCACCTTGGTGCCGTGGCCGACCGGGTCCTCCAGGGAGCTGCCCCGGATCTTCTCCTTGGTCTCCCGGTTGACCAGCAGGTTGCCGCCCTCGACGACCTTGCCGGCCAGCTGCGGGTTCTGGACGTCCACGCCGGTGTCGATGACCGCGACGGTCACCCCCACGCCGGTGGTCCGCCCGCCCTGCCACAGCTCGTCGAGCAGCAGACGCTGCAGCGACCACGGCACGGTCGGCACGTCGGGCGCGTTCTTCGGGCAGTCGCCCGCGGCGGCCAGCCCGGGGCCGCTGTCCGCGTACGCCGGGGCGGCGAGCGGGCCGCCCAGCACGGCGAGCGCGGCCAGTGCCGCGGCCGCCTTCCGGTACCCGCGTCCGGACACCCTGCCACCCCTCATGTCGTCCACCCGTGCCGCGCACCGAAGGGCGGGTGCCCGGAAGTCCGAGCACCCGCCCCCTCACGTTCCCGCTGGGGAACGCGTGGTCAGTGGTTCCCCCACAGCTTGGCGTTGTTGTTCTCGGTCGTCTTGTAGCTCTGCGCGGCGTTGTCCAGCGAGGTGGCGATCTGCGTGCAGACCTTCTGCAGGTCGGAGGCGCGCGCGTCCCACTGGGCCTGGTGGGCCTGGTAGCCCTGCTGGGCCGCGCCCTGCCAGCTGGACGCGATGCGGTTGACGTCGCCCTTGAGGTCGTTCAGCAGGTGGTCGATGCGGCCGGCCGAGGCGCGCACTTCCTCCGCCGCGTGGTGGACGGTCTCGAAGTTGACGAGGATGTGGTCGGACACGATGTCTCCCTTGACGAGGATGCGGAGCACCCCGCGCTCAGCCGCGGGCGCCCCACCGAGCGGAAGGTCGGAACAGAACGGTGATCAGCGCGGTGCGGTCGATCAGCCCTGGGCGTTGGAGAACAGCGCCTTCTGCTCTTCTTCGGTGCTCGCGTAGTGCTTGGTGGTCAGCTCGATCGCGTGCTGGATCGCGGTCAGCGACTCCTTCAGCTTCGCGATGTCGGTGTTGACCTGGTCCTGCAGGGCCTTGTAGGCGGTCGCCGCCTGGCCCTGCCAGCCGCCGGTGATGCCATCGACCGTGCTGATGAGCTTCTGCCGCTCGGCCTCGATCTTGCCGATCGCGTCCTCGATCCGCTTGGCGAAAGCCAGCATCTCCTGAGCGGTCATCGTGAACTGACCCTGAGCCATGCTCCACCATCCCCCATGAGACAGACATTGCGTGTACGGAGGGCAGCGCGGCCCGCCCGTCGCATCACCCGAGTGATGTCCAGGAGCACTGTAGTCGGCACACGCAGCTCACCCAACACCGAATGCGGTGCAGTTACCAGACCATGACACTGAGGCCAATTCCGTTGCCGGGCTTGGCCGATCAGGCGTTCTGCGGCTGGGCGGCACTCTTCGCCGTCAACGGCGGGCCCGCCGGGACCAGGTCCGACCACTCGTGCGGCACCGGGAGCGGCTGGAGCTCCTTGTAGCCCAACCGGGCCTGGTTGGCGCCCGATTCGTCCTGCGGAGGCTGCTCCTGGTCCGGTGCGGTGGTGCCCGGCTGCGGGGTGGGCGTGGGCGTCTTCGGGGCTCCGCTCCGGCCCGGCTGCGGGGTGGGCGTGGCGCCGCGGCCGCCGTCGCCGTTGGCCGGGACCGAGTAGCGCAGACCGGTCTCGGTGATCAGGAAGTCGGTGCCGGAGCCGCCCGCCGCGTTGTCCAGCGCGCGGTAGAAGAGGCCGTGCCCGGGCGTCACGTACGCGGCGCCCGCGCCGTTGTTGTACGGCGCCGGGTAGGACGTCCCGGCCCAGACGCTGCGCCGGGGCGTGCGGCCGTCCTCGGCGACGCCGTCGAAGGTGCTGCACACGACCAGGCGCGCGTCCTGCCGGTCCTGCCAGTTGTTGGCCGGCGCACCGGACTTCAACGGCCAGTCGTCCCCGGTGTTCGGCAGCCGGATGTCGTTGCCGAGCTTGGCGTGGTCGGCCGGGGTCATCTCGTCGCTGCGCGGCCGCTTGTCGGCGTCGTACTTGTAGAGGTCCTGGTAGTCCGGGTTCTGCCGGATCAGCTCCGCCTGGAACGGCGTCACCAGGTAGAGCCGGTCCTTGCCGACCACGTAGTGGCGGTCCTGGTAGTGCACCAGCCGGCCGATCCGGCGGTCGGCCTGGTTGCCCAGCTCCACCGAGGAGTTGGGGTTCGGGTTGTCCGCCACCCCGTCGACCTTCGGGAAGGCGATCGGGCTGCCGGTCACCAGGGTGTCCAGCCACTCGCGCTTGACCCGCTGCGGCACCGCGTTGGGCCCGAAGACCGCGGTGATCAGCGACTTGCGCTCCTTGTCGTCCGCCTGCGCCGAGCCGATGCCGTGCTTGCGGCCCTGCGCGTCGACCAGGAACACGTTCGCGCCACCCGACTTGGCCGCGGGCTGACCCGGCGCCGGCTGCGCGGAGACCTGCTGCTCGTCCGCCTGCTGCACCAGCAGCAGCTGGTCCTGGCCGAGCATCCGGTCCTTGGCCGCCAACGCCGCCGCGTCCGGGCCGGCCGCCACGAACACCGCCTGGTTGACGGTCTCCTGCTTGTCGTCCGAGCCCGGGCGGTCGCAGACCGACCACTTCATCGGCTTGCCCGCGTTGTCCCTCGTCGGCAGCTTGTCCGGCGCGTACGGGATGCCGATCGTCGGGCCGTGGTTGGGGTAGCTGTCGAGCACCCCGTCGTCGACCACCACCACCTTGGCGTCGGCCGGCAGCACCAGCCGCGCCGAGGACATGTTGAGCACCTGGTGCAGCCGCTTGGTCCTGCCGTCCGGGTCGGTCAGCACCACGTACCGGGTGGTCGACTTCTTGCCCTGGACGACGTTCTTGCCGTCGTCCCAGTGCAGCGGCGCGCTCGGCTTGAACACCCCCCAGAGCCCGAACCCGGCGACGATCACCGCCCCGGCCAGCACACTCGGCAGCACCGCCTTCACCGGACGCGGCGCGTCCTCGTCGCTGCCGCCGCCACCGGGCAGCAGGAAGGCCCCCACCGTGCGCTTGCGGGCGAAGGTGTACGCGTTCAGCTCGTCCCGGCGCGATGCCATCCTCGTCGTCCCCCTCGTCAGACATTGTCGGACCGGCCTGCCCCGTCCCCCGCACCCGCCGGGCGGGAACCCGCGCGAACCCTCTACGATGCGGCAGCAGACGGTGAGTACGGTACGGGTACGGTCCGCGAACCAGCCAGCCGGGCCGCGGCAACTGATCAGAGAGGGTCACCCGGGGGATGCCAAGCCAGACCGCTCCAGGACGCCGCGGATCGGCAACGGGCGGGAGGTCGCGCCGCTCCGGCCGGGCGCAGCGCGGCGGCCCCGCCCCCGAGACCGCGCCCGGACAGCCGCTGCCGCCCGCCGCCGGAGGTGGCGGGCCCGTCCTGGTCCGGGTCAACCCCCGGCCCGGACTGCTCGGCGGCCGGCTGAAGCTCCAACAGCTCGTCCTGGTCGAGGTCGCGGCCGCGCTGGTCGCGGTGGGCTGGACGATCAGCCGGCCGGTCGCCGCCGGCTTCGGCGCCGTCGCGCTGGTCCTCGTGGTGCTCGCCGTGATCCCGCTGCGCGGCCGGACCATCCCCGAGCTGCTGCGGGTGCGCGCCGCCCTCAAGTCCCGCCGCCGGCAGGCCCGCAGCACGCTGCCGCCGGCCGGCACCGACCCGGCGCTGGCCCCCGCCCTGGAACTCGAACCGGCGCTGCGCACCTGCACCCACGCCACCGAGGCCGACTTCGGCGGCCGCCCGGTCCGCCGGGAGACCGGCATGGTCGGCGACGGCACCTTCCTCAGCTCGGTGCTGCTCGTCCAGGCCAAGGACCAGCCGCTGCGCCCGGTGCGCACCGCGCTGCCGCTGCCCCTGGACGTGATCTGCTCGGCGCTGCAGGTCGACGACATCACCCTGGAGTCGGTGCAGCTCGTCCAGCACACCCAGCCGGCCCCGGCCCCGCACCTGCCCGAGCAGTCGCTGGCCGCCCGCGCCTACCGGGAGCTGCCGGACGGCACCGCCACCCCCGGGCTGCGGCTGACCTGGGTGGCGCTCAAACTCGACCCGGAGCGCGCCGCGACCGCCGTCCGGGCCCGCGGCGGCGGCGAGGAGGGCGCCCGCAAGGCGCTGCAACGGGTGACCGACCAGCTGGCCGGGCGGCTCAACAGCGCCGGGTTCAACGCGACCGTGCTGGACGAGCGCGAACTGATCGCCGCGCTGGCCATCTCCACCTGCGCCAACCCGCTCGCGGTGGCCGGGCGCCAGGGCACCGGCAGCGGCGGCGGCACCACCCGCCGCACCCAGGAGGGCAGCCGGTTCTGGCGGATCGACGACCGCTGGCACAGCACCTACTGGATCTCCCGCTGGCCGCAGCTCAGCCGCCCCGGCGGCTCGCCCGGCCGGATCGCCGCGCCCGACCTGGTCAACCTGGTCACCGGCTCCCCCGCGCTGGCCAGCACCTTCAGCCTGACCGCCGGGCGCGGCACCGGCGGCTCGGTGACCGTCAGCGGGCACCTGCGGGTGACCGGGCGCAGCGAGAGCGAGGTGACGCAGGTCGGCCGCCAGGTGGAGACGCGGGCGCAGGGCGCCGGGCTCGGCCTGGTCCGGCTCGACCTGGAACAGGCCCCCGGGGTGCTCGCCACCCTGCCGCTGGGAGGAGCGTCCTGATGGCGTACCAGACCTATCCGGCCCCCGGCCCGCAGCACGGCGCCGAACGGCCCCGGGCACGACCGCGGATCCTGCCCGGCTTCGGGCTGCGCGGCCCGCGCCGGGAGAAGCACGTGCTCGACGCCGCGGACCTCGGGGCGCTGGCCTTCCCGGTCGGCGACGACGGCGTGGTCATCGGCGTCGACCCGCAGGGGCTGCCCGCGGTGCTCGGCCTGTTCCGGCCCAGCGCGTACGACCTGGTGCTGATCGGCGGCGTGTGGACGGCGCAGGTCATCGCGCTGCGGGCGGCCGCGATCGGCGCCCGGGTCGCGGTGGAGACCGCGCGCGGGCAGCTGTGGGGCCCGCTGGCGCAGGCCGCCGGCGGCGGGCAGCCGTGCGTGACGGTCCACCAGGTCGGCCGGCTCGGCCCGCAGGGCGCCTCGGTGACCTCGCCGGTCCTGGTGGTGCGCGACCTCGGTGCCCGCCCGCCGCGCAGCCGGCTCTCCGCCGCGCCCTGGCAGACCACCCTGACCCTGCTGCCGTACCTGGGCCCGAACGCGTCCCGGGTGCTCAACGCGGCCGACCTGGTGGGCGTGCAGCGGGTCTCCCCGCAGGAGGCGGAGCTGACCGGCCGGGTGCTGTCGCTCCCGCCGGAGGACGTCGCCGCGCTGCCCACCCTCGGCGACGACCTCACGCTGTGGACCACCCGGATGCGGCGCCAGTACGTGCGGGCCGTGGCCGGGCAGGCCGAACAGCAGGTTCTCGGCGGTCCGCGCCGGATGGACTGAGCGGCGGCGCCGGGCCCGGGGGTCCGCTCCGGATCCGACGCCGCCTTCAACGGGGGTTGCCGCACGGCCTAGTCTTTGATGCGGCAACGGCACCGCTGAACAAGCGGCGGCGAACACGAGGGAGCCCTAGTGAGCAGCGATCGGGACGGCGTCTACGTCGGCGACAACGCGGCGGAGGACGACGACGACTGGTCCTCCGACGCGCCCGACTACACTCCCCCGTCCTGGTACGTGCAGACGGACGCCGCGGCGGCCCCGGCCCAGACGGCGGCCCAGACGCCGGCCCCGGCCCCGGCCCCGGTGGTGCAGGCTCCGCAGGCGACCGCTCCGACGCCGGTGCCCGGCCAGGCTCCGGCCCCGA
Source organism: Kitasatospora sp. NPDC086801 (assembly GCF_044745805.1). Classification (NCBI taxonomy): domain Bacteria; kingdom Bacillati; phylum Actinomycetota; class Actinomycetes; order Kitasatosporales; family Streptomycetaceae; genus Kitasatospora; species Kitasatospora sp. NPDC086801. Next base: position 45,812 of record NZ_JBIVAX010000048.1, on the reverse strand, counting down.
CGCCGACTCAGGCGCCCGTGCCCGCGCAGCCCGTCCAGGCCGAGGCCCAGCACGTCCCGTTCCCGGCGCCCGCCCCTGCCCCGGCGCCCGCCCCCGCCCCTGGCCCGGCCCCCGCGGTCGAGCAGCCCCAGACCGCCGCCCCGGGCTGGCCGGCGGAGGCCCTGGCGCAGCCGCAGCCCGTCCCGGCCCCGCAGTCGCCACCGCAGCCGCAGCCGCTGTACCCGAGCCCGGTCCCGCCGCCGATGCAGCCCGCCCCGCCGGTCCCGCCGCAGACCTACGCGCAGCCGCCCGCGCAGCACCTGCCCCCGCAGCAGCCGCTGCCGCCGCAGGACCCGCAGGCCGCCGCGTGGGCCGCCCAGCAGGCCGCCGCCCGGCCGCAGTCCGCGCAGCCGCAGCAGCCGGTCCCGGCCCCGCAGCCCTCGCCGGTGGATCCGCGCCAGGGCGGCTGGCCGCAGCCCCCCGCCTACCCGCAGTCGGCCCAGCCCCAGCCCCAGCCCCACGAGTACCAGCCGTTGCAGCCCGGCTCGCCGCACGAGCAGTCCGGCGGGGCGCAGCCGTGGTCGCCGCACGGCGCAGCCGCGCCGCCCCCCGTCGCGTTCCCGCACTCCACCGCCCCGCAGCCGCCCGTCGCGCACGGCGCGCCGCTCGGCTACACCGCCGCGGTCGAGCTGTCCTCGGACCGGCTGCTGCGCAGCCAGCCCAAGCAGCAGCGCCAGCAGCCGCGGTTCCAGTTCGGCGGCAAGGCGGCCGCCGCCGAGAAGTCGCGCAAGCTGGAGATCATCCGCACCCCGGTGCTGAGCTGCTACCGGATCGCCGTGATCAGCCTCAAGGGCGGTGTCGGCAAGACCACGACCACCACCGCGCTCGGCGCGACCCTGGCCAGCGAGCGCCAGGACAAGGTGATCGCGATCGACGCCAACCCGGACGCCGGCACCTTGGGCCGCCGGGTCAAGCGCCAGACCGGCGCGACCATCCGCGACCTGGTGACGGCCATCCCGCACCTGCGCAGCTACATGGACATCCGTCAGTTCACCTCGCAGGACCTCAACTCGGGTCTGGAGATCCTGGCGAACGACGTCGACCCGGCGGTCTCGACCACGTTCAACGACTCGGACTACCGCCAGGTCATCGACGTGCTGGGCCGCCAGTACCCGATCATCCTGACCGACTCCGGCACCGGCCTGCTGTACAGCGCGATGCGCGGGGTGCTGGACCTCGCCGACCAGCTGATCATCGTCTCCACCCCCAGCGTGGACGGCGCCTCCAGCGCCTCGACCACCCTGGACTGGCTCTCCGCGCACGGCTACGCGGACCTGGTGCAGCGCAGCATCACGGTGGTCTCCGGAGTGCGCGAGACCAGCAAGATGATCAAGGTCGAGGACATCGTCGCGCACTTCCAGACCCGCTGCCGCGGGGTGGTCGTGGTGCCGTTCGACGAGAGCCTGGCGGCCGGCGCCGAGGTCAACCTCGACATGATGCGGCCCAAGGTCCGCGAGGCCTACTTCGAGCTGGCCACCCTGGTCGGGGAGGACATCGTCCGGGCCCAGCAGGCCGCCGCCCAGCAGTCCGGGTGGCAGCAGCAGGCGCAGGCCACGCCGTACCCGCCGCAGCCCCAGCCGCAGCCGTATCCAGGTCAGGCCGGTCAGGCCGCCCAGCCGGCCCCCGGGGCGCCGTGGGCGCCGCAGCCCGGCCAGGCCCCGCCGCCGCCGCCCGGCTACGGCTACCCGCAGCAGCCGCCCGCCCCCACGGCCTGGCCGCAGCCGGGTGCCCAGCAGCCGCCCGCCCCGCAGCCGGGCCCGGGCTACGGCTACCCGCCCGCCCAGGGCCAGCCGCCGCAGCCCGCCCCGCCGTCCCCGCCGGACGGCTACCAGCCGCCCCCCGGCTACGGCCACCCGCAGCAACCCCAGCAGTGACGCCGAAGGGCCCGCCGACCAGGTTCGGCGGGCCCTTCCCCGTGCTGCGGCAGTGCTCAGCCCTAGATGCCGTCGGTCAGCTCGCGGGCCTGCTTGACATCGTCGGCCATCCGGTCGAGCAGCGCGTCGATGGAGTCGAACTTCTCCATCCCGCGCAGGTAGGCCAGGAAGTCCACGGCCACGTGCATCCCGTACAGGTCCAGGCCGACCCGGTCGATGGCGTACGCCTCGACGGTGCGGGCGGTGCCGTCGAAGGTCGGGTTGGTGCCGACCGAGATGGCGGCGGGCATGCACTCGCCGTCCGCGGTCAGCCAGCCCGCGTACACGCCGTCGGCCGGGATCGCGCTGTGCGGCACGGTCTCGACGTTGGCGGTCGGGTAGCCGAGTTCGCGGCCGCGCTGCGCGCCGCGCACCACCACGCCCTCGACCCGGTGCGGGCGGCCCAGCACCTCGCCGGCGCCGGCCATGTCCCCGGTCTCGACCAGCCGCCGGGTCAGGGTGGAGGAGAACGGCTCGCCGGCCCCGGCGGTGCCGCTCACCTGGAGGTCGACCACCTCGACGTCGAAGCCGGCCGACCGGCCCAGCTCGGTGAGCAGCGCGACGTCCCCGACAGCCCGGTGCCCGAAGCGGAAGTTGGGGCCCTCGATGACGGCCCGGGCGTGCAGGGCGTCGACCAGGACCTGCTGGACGAAGGTCTCCGGCGACTCCTGGGACAGCTCCGGGGTGAACGGCAGCACCAGCACCGCGTCCACGCCGAGGCCCGCGATCAGCTCGGCGCGGCGCGCCTGCGGGGCGAGCAGGGCCGGGTGGCTGCCCGGGCGGATGACCTCGCGCGGGTGCGGGTCGAAGGTCACCACGACTGCGGGGAGACCGAGTTCGCGGGCCCGCTCGACCGCCCGACCGATGATCAGCTGATGCCCGCGGTGCACCCCGTCGAACGAGCCGATGGTGACGACGCTGCGTCCCCAGTCAGCGGGGATCTCCTCCAGGCCACGCCAGCGCTGCACCCTGACCGCTCCTTGTTCCCTACGGCGCGTACCCTCTGTACGCTCAAACGCTCAAAACCCGAACCCCTATAGCGTGCCATGCGCCTGCTCCTGCTCCGGCACCGGAATACGGGTTGAGCGCACCGGCGGGTGTACGGCCCGCCCGGGCGCGGTCCGCTCCGCCTCGGCGGCCGCGTACTGGGGGTCGCGGCCGGCCGCCGCCAGGGCCCGCATCCGGGCCAGCCGGGGCCCGTCCGGCGCGGGCGGGGCGGCGTCCCGCGGCCACTGGGCGAGCAGCTGCGCGAACGCCGCCGAGCGGCCGGCCCAGCGCACCAGCAGTTCGTCGGCGGCCGGCAGGCCGGGCGTCGCCCGGGCCAGCACCGCGCGGGCCCGGGCCGGTTTCTCGGCCGCGCAGTGCTCGGCCAGCCGCTCCACGGCCGCGGTCAGCACCGCCGGGTCGGTCTCGATGGCGAGCAGGGTGTCCAGCAGTTCGCAGCGCAGCGCGTCCGCCGCCGGGTCGGCCACCGGGACGGACAGCACCTGGGCGAACGGCCGCCGCACGCCCGCCGTCCGGGCGGCCAGCGCGCCGCCGAGCAGCACCCGCAGCTCCAGCCGGGCGGCCGGGCCGCCGGTCGCGGCGCGCTCCAGGCGGCGGCCCAGGTAGTCGACGGCGACCGGGCCGGCCAGCGCCGGGTGCTCGCGCAGCAGCCGGGCGGCCAGTTCGGCGCCCCGCCGGGTGGCCACCGGGGTGCGGGCGTCGGCGAGCACCCGCAGGGTCTCGGCGGCGGCCGCGCCGGGGGCCGCCAGCCGGTCGGCGAGCGCGGCCAGGACGGGTTCCGGGTCGCTCTCCAGCGCGGGGGCCAGCGCCCGGGGGGTGAGGAAGGCATCGCCGCCCGCCCGGTGCAGGGCCAGCGCGGCGGGGAGGTGCTGGGCCCGGGTCGCCGGGTCGCCGACCAGCAGGGCGAGGGCGGCGCCGTGCAGGCCCGGTTCGTCCTCGCGGGCGAGCAGGGTCAGCGCGGTGAACCGCAGCAGTCCGGCGGCGGCGCCGGCGGCGTGCGGGGCGGCGCGCAGGGCGTGCACGGCGGCGGCGACGTGCCGCTCGGGGCGCCGGTCGTGGCTCCAGCGGTCCACCGCCCGGCAGAGCGCGGAGGGCTCCTCGGTGGCGAGCACGGTGAGCAGCGCGTCCGCCCTCGGGTGCGCGGCGCCGGCCAGGGTGTCGGCCAACTCGTCCAGGGCGAGCCGGCGGTGGGCGTACAGCAGGTCGTGGGCGAGGTCGGCGACAGTGTGCCCGGGGCGGCCGGGCAGGCCGCGCGGATCGTCGAACCAGGCGCAGAGCAGCGGGAACACCGCGACGGGGTCGGCGCGCAGCCGCTCGGCCACCGCGCCGAGGAAGGGCTGCCCGGGCCCGTCCGCGGTCACCAGGCGGCGCAGCAGCGCGAGTTCGGTCTCGACGGGCAGGCCGAGGCCGGTCCAGAACGCCGGGCCGAACGCGCCGAGCCCGTCCGCCGGGAGCGCGTCCGATCCGCCCTCGGCGGCCGCCCGTTCGGCGATCCGCCCGGCCAACTGGTCGAGCAGCGCCCGGTGTTCGGCCGGATCGGGGCTGGCGAACAGCCCGGCGGTGAGCAGCCGGCCGGCCCACCAGGCCGGTTCGCTGCCGGGCGGGCGCAGGTCCAGGGCGCGCCAGAGCCGGTGCAGCCACGGGTCCAGGGCGGGCGCGCCCCAGGCCTCGGCCAGTCGGCGCAGCGCGGCGGCGACCGGGCCGATCCGGTGCCGGGGGACGCCGCGCCCCCGGCCTGCCGGGGGCACGCCCGCCGGCCCGCCGGTCGGCGAGGAGGGCGTGTCCTCGGCCTCGCCGAGCAGCAGCCGCAGCGCGGCGTCCAGGTCCAGGTGCAGGCCCTGCAGCCAGTCCGCGAACTCCCCGTGCGCGAACCGGAATCCGGGCCCGGCCGGGACGAACAGGCCCTCGGCGAGGACGGCCGTGGCCCAGCCGCCGGCCGCCGGGAACAGCTCCTCGAACGCGGCCCGGCCCAGCCCGCCCGGCTCGGCGCCGAGCATCCGCCGGGCCGCCTCGTGCACCCGTCCGGCCACCGCGGCCGCCAGCCGCCGCACCCGCCCCTGGGACGGCCCGGCCGACCGGGCGGAGCCCCGGCGATGGGCGCCCGGGCGGCGCTGCCGGCCGTCCTCGGCCAGCCGCCGGGCCACCCGCAGGCAGCGCAGGTCCAGGTAGGCGGCGAACAGCTCGCCCCGGCGCGCCGGCTCCCCGCGCAGGCCCTCCGCCCACAGCTCGCCCGCCAGCCGGACGGCCAGCGGGTGCCGCGCGTCGGCGTCGGCCGGCCAGCCCGGCGGCAGCCCGTAGCGGCGGCGCACCCGCTCGGCCGCCTCGGCGGGGAGCGGGCCGAGCCGGTGCCCGGCGAGGCTGGGGGCGCCCGGGCCGCCGCCGTCCATCCGGACGGTGGGGGCGCTGGCCAGGTCGCCGGCCGGCTCCGGCGGGTCCGCGTACCGGGCGCGGTCCGTGCCGCCGCCCCACTTCTCGGCCGCCAGCCGCGCCCAGGCCTCCTCGCCGCAGGCGGTCAGCAGCCGCGCCCCGCAGCCGGTCAGCCAGTCCCCCGCGCCGCGCAGCCAGCGCGGGTCCAGCGGCGCCGGGGCCTCCTCGGGGCCGTCCAGGACCACCAGCAGCGGCCGCCCGGCCGCCGCGCACAGCGCCGCCACCGGTTCCGGCGCGGGCGCCGGGGTGCCCAGTTCGGCCGCGGCGGCGGCCAGCGCCCGCTCCACCGGGGCGGCGAGCGAGCGGTCCTCGGCCCGCAGGTCGGCGCCGCGCAGCCAGAGGGTGGGCAGCGGCCGGGCGCCGCCGGTGCGGCGGGCGGCGAGGGCGGCGAGTTCGGTGGAGCGCCCGCTACCGGGGGCGCCGACCAGCGCGGTGACGGTGGCCTGCGGCTCGTCCCCGACCAGTCCGTCGGGCCGGTCGACCCGGTCGGCGGCGAGCCCGGCCACCCGGTCCGGACCGGCCCCGGCGGCGGCCAGCTGGGCGGCGGTCAGCCGCAGCACACCGGCCAGGTTGAGCGCGGGCCCGTAGCCGGGCACGGCCGCGCCGTTGCGCGCCAGCAGTTCGGCCAGCGGCGGGGCGACCACGACCGCGCCGCCGCCGGCCGGCACCGCCGGGAGCGCGCCGCCGTGCTGCGGCCCGCGCAGCGCGGGCACGGCCAGGGCCACCACGGCGCCGCTGCGGGCGTCCAGCACCGGCGAGCCGGCCGGCACCACCACGCCGCCGACCACCGGCGGGTCGAGCAGCAGCACCCCGCCCGCCCCGGCGTACCCGGCCCCGCCGATGCCCAGCAGGCCGCAGCGCAGCGCCACCGCGCGCCCGTCCTCGCCGGCCAGCGCGGGCAGCAGCACCTCGTGCCCCGTCCCGAGGGCCGCGACGGGCAGCGGCGGCACGGGCAGCCCGCCGACCGCGTCGGTGCGCAGCAGGGCGAGCCCGTGCTCGGGCAGCGGCAGTACGGCGTCCGGGCCCAGCACTCTGGTCTGCCCGCCGGGGGTGTGCAGGACGATCCGGTCCAGGCCGGTGACGCTCTCGTGGGCGGTCAGGACGGTGCCCTGCGGGTCGGCGACGAACCCTAAGCCGTGCAGTCGCCCGTTGAGGTCGCGGATCCGCAGCAGGTACCGCCCGGGATCTCCCGCCACGCCGTCGCCGTCCAGGAATCCCGGCATTCGCACTGCCCTCCCCGCAGGCCGGACGGCCCGGGAGCGGGCTCGTCACGGCGACCTGCTCGCCGCCGGGGAGCCTGCCCGCCCGGGAGGCGGCCCCACCGCGCCTGCGCCGCTCACCACGGGCGTTCACCTCGCGCGCTCCCCCGAGCGGGTGACCCCTCCCTCGCCGGAACGAACCCCCGGACCTCGCCGGAACACCCCCTGAACGAGCGAAGCCCCTCCCGGGACGCCCCCCGAACGAGCGAAACCCCCGCCGGAAGACTCCCGACGGGGGTGACGCGTGCGCTGCGGGGCGTCAGCCGACGAAGACCGCGACCGGCTTCGCCTGCCCGCCCGTCTCCTCGACCAGCGCGAGGAAGCGCCCGTCCGGCCCGAACACCGCGATCGGCCCGTCCACGCCCAGCCCGGGCGCCTTGAGCCGGGCACCGTGCGACAGCTTCTCCGCCGCCGACTCGTCCAGGTCCCAGCGCGGGAAGGCGGCGGCCGCGGCCTCCCCGATCGGCAGCACCTGCAGCCCCGTCGGGGACTCGCCGGTGACCGCGGCCTCCAGCTGCTCCAGGGTGTGCGCCGACTCCACCGAGTACGGCCCGACCCTGGTGCGCCGCAGCGCGGTGAGGTGGCCGCCGACGCCGAGCCCGGCGCCCAGGTCACGGGCCAGCGCCCGGATGTAGGTGCCGGAGGAGCACTCGACGGTCACGTCCAGGTCGATCACCGGCGTGCCGTCCTCGGCGACCGCCGCGCGCTGCCCGTGCACGGTGAAGGAGTGGATCGTGGTGGGCCGGGCCGCGAGCTCGAAGTCCTCGCCCTCGCGCACCCGCGCGTACGACCGCTTGCCGTCGATCTTGATCGCGCTGACCTTGGAGGGCACCTGCATGATCTCGCCGGTGAGCGCGGCGATCCCGGCGTCGATCGCCTCCCGGCTCACCCCGTCGGCCGGGGCGGACGCGGTGACCTCGCCCTCCCGGTCGTCGGTGACGGTGGTCTGGCCGAGCCGGATGGTCGCCTCGTACGTCTTGGCGGTGAGCATCAGGTGGCCGAGCAGCCGGGTGGCCCGCTCGACGCCGATCACCAGTACGCCGGTGGCCATCGGGTCGAGCGTGCCGGCGTGCCCGACCTTCCGCGTCCCGGCCAGCCATCGCAGCTTGGCGACGACTCCGTGGGAGGTGATGCCCTCGGGCTTGTCGACGATCACCAGGCCGTCCGGGCCGGTGCCTTTGCGCTTCATCAAGTTCTTTCTCTAAAAAGCGGTCAAGAAATGATCAACGTACCGGTCGCAGCGCGCTCCGGAACCGTTCGACCACCGCGGCCACGTCCTCCCGGGCACTGAACCCGGCCGCGAAGACGTGCCCCCCGCCGCCCAGTTCGGCGCAGGCCGCGGCGACGTCCACCGCGCCCTTGGAACGCGAGGAGCCCCGCAGCGTGCCGTCCGGGTCCTGCTTGAGCACCAGCGCCACCTCGGCCTCGGCCGGGCGGCGCAGGATGTCGATCAGCCCCTCGATCTCCTCGATCGTGACGCTGAACAGCACCAGGTCCTGGTACGGCACCCAGGTCCACACCAGGCCCAGCCCGCCGGCCGCGTCCGGCTCGTAGACGGCCCGGTCGAGCGCGCCCGCGAGCACCTTGAGGTAGCCGAAGGAGGAGGTGTCCCACAGCTGCCGGGAGATCAGGTCGTGGCGGATGCCGGTGGCCAGCAGCCGCCCGGCGAGTTCGTGGGTGGCGGGCGTGGTGGCCCGGTACTTGAACGAGCCGGTGTCGGTGGCGACGCCGGTGTACAGGCAGGTCGCCAGGTCCTGGTCGAGTTCGACGCCGAGCCGGCGCAGCAGTTCGTCGACCAGGACGGCGGTGGCCGGCGCGGTCGGGTCGATCAGCTGGTGGGTGCCGAAGCCCGGGTTGGAAGCGTGGTGGTCGATCACCACCAGCACCGGCGCGGCGAAGGCCTTGTCGTGCAGCAGGCCGAGCCGGCTCTCCGCGGCCACGTCGAAGCAGAGCACCAGCTCGGGGACGTCCGGCACCTCGGCGGCCGGCACGATCAGCTCCTGGCCGGGCAGGAAGGCCAGCGACTCGGGCACGATCTGCGGGTCGTCGCCGAAGGAGACCCGCACCCGCTTGCCGAGCCCGCGCAGCGCCAGCGCAGCCGCCAGCGAGGAGCCCAGGGCGTCGCCGTCCGGGCAGATGTGGCAGATCAGGTCGATCGAACGGGCCCGCCCGATCTCCGCCACCACCTGCTGCCAGAGCAGCTCGAAACCGCTCTCCTCGGTGCGCGGCCCGGGGAGCGCCGCGAGGGCACCCTCCACCGTGCTGGTGGAGGACGCCCCCGTGGTCGAACCGGCTCGCGAGGCGGCCTTCGCCGGCTCACCCGCCATGACTACTCGTCCTCGTCGTCACGCTCGGACGCCGGAACCTTGTACGGGTCCGCGTCGCCGGCGTAGGTCGCACCCGCGGCGGTGGTGCGCACCGCCGCGTCGATGGCCTTGGCCCGGTCGAGCAGGTCGTCGATGTTCCGGGCGTTGTCCGGCAGCGCGTCCGCGACGAAGGTCAGCGTCGGGGTGAAGCGCACCCCGATCTTGCCGACCTCGGAACGGATCACGCCCTTGGCGCTCTCCAGCGCGGCGGCCGTGGCCTCGCGCTCGGTCTCGTCGCCGAAGACGGTGTAGAAGACGGTGGCCTCGCGCAGGTCCCCGGTCACCCGGGTGTCGGTGATGGTCACGAACCCCAGTCGCGGGTCCTTGACCCGCCGCTCCAGGGTCTGGGCGACGACCACCTGGATGCGGTCGGCGAGCTTGCGCGCCCTTGCGGTGTCGGTCACGTTGCCTCCTCGTGCAGTGGGTCCGGCTTCCGGGTGAGCTGCGCACCCGTCGGGGCCCACGCCCCAAAGTACCGGCCCGCGCCCGGCCTTGCGGGCGCTCTGGGTCCTGATCCGTGTGAGAACGGCGACTTCCGCCGACCGCCTCCACGGCTCTCATTCGTCGTCGTCGTTGTGGTACCGCCTCCTCGCGGAGAGGAGCTGCACCTCGGGGCGGCCGACGACCAACCGCTCACAGCTGTCCAGGACCTCGGTGACGTATCCGGCATCGCCGGACACCACCGCGAGGCCGATCTCGGCCCTGCGGTGCAGATCCTGGTTCCCGGTCTCAGCAGCGCACACGCTGTACTTGCGCTGCAGTTCGGCCACGATGGGCCGCACGATCGAACGCTTCTCCTTGAGCGAGTGGACGTCGCCCAGCAGCAGGTCGAAGGTGAGTGTTCCCACGAACATGTATGACAGGTCTCGCCGACCTGGAAGGCCTCGGGGGGAGCAGCCCGGAACCGGGCTGACGCTGTTGCATCTCAACGCTGCCACATCTCGACGCTGTTACATCTCGACGCTGCCACATCTCAACTACCCCGGACCCTACACAGCGAGACCGGGGCCGGTCGACGGAAATACCACCCGTCGACCGGCCCCGGCTTTCACCGACTACGAGCGCGGCTTCTCGCGCATCTCGTAGGTCTCGATGATGTCCTCCACCTTGATGTCGTTGAACGACCCCAGGGTGACACCGGCCTCGAAGCCCTCGCGGACCTCGGTCGCGTCGTCCTTGAAGCGGCGCAGACCCTCGATGGTGAGGCTCTCCGCCACGACCTTGCCGTCGCGGATGAGGCGGGCCTTGGCGTTGCGGCGCAGCAGGCCCTCGCGGACGATGACACCCGCGATGTTGCCGAACTTGGAGGAGCGGAACACCTCGCGGATCTCCGCGGAGCCGAGGCGCACCTCCTCGTACTCGGGCTTGAGCATGCCCTTGAGGGCGTTCTCGATCTCCTCGATCGCCTGGTAGATGACCGAGTAGTACCGGACGTCCACGCCTTCCTTGTCGGCCGCGGTACGCGCACGGCCTTCGGCGCGCACGTTGAAGCCGATGATGATGGCGTCCGAACCCATCGCCAGGTTGACGTCGGACTCGGTGATCGCACCCACACCGCGGTGCAGGATGCGGAGCTCGACCTCCTCGCCCACGTCCAGCTTGACGAGGGCGTCCTCGAGGGCCTCGACCGAACCGGAGACGTCACCCTTGATGATGAGGTTGAGCTGCTCGATCTCGCCGGCGGCGATGGCCTTGTCCAGGTCCTCCAGGGACACCCGGACCCGACGCTGCGCGAAGGCGGCGTTGCGGTCGCGGGCCGAGCGCTTCTCGGCGATCTGACGGGCGGTGCGGTCCTCGTCGACGACGATGAAGCTGTCGCCGGCGCGGGGCACCGAGGTCAGACCGAGCAGCAGCACCGGGCGGGACGGGCCGGCCTCGGCGAGGCTGTTGCCGTTCTCGTCCAGCATCGCGCGGACGCGGCCGTAGGCGTCGCCGACCACGATCGAGTCGCCGACGCGGAGGGTACCGCGCTGCACGAGCACGGTCGCCATGGCGCCGCGGCCCTTGTCGAGGTGGGCCTCGATGGCGATACCCTGCGCGTCCTGCTCGGGGTTGGCCCGCAGGTCGAGCGAGGCGTCCGCGGTGAGGACCACGGCCTCCAGCAGCTGCTCGATGTTGAGGCCCTGGCGCGCGGAGATGTCGACGAACATGGTGTCGCCGCCGTACTCCTCGGCCACCAGACCGAACTCGGTCAGCTGACCGCGGACCTTGGTCGGGTCGGCGCCCTCGACGTCGATCTTGTTGACGGCGACCACGATCGGCACACCCGCGGCCTTGGCGTGGTTCAGCGCCTCGACCGTCTGCGGCATGACACCGTCGTTGGCCGCGACCACCAGGATCGCGATGTCGGTGGACTTGGCACCACGGGCACGCATGGCGGAGAACGCCTCGTGACCAGGGGTGTCGAGGAAGGTGATCGGGCGCTGCTCGCCGTTCACCTCGGTGACGACCTGGTAGGCACCGATGTGCTGGGTGATGCCACCGGCCTCGCCGGCCACCACGTTGGACTTGCGGATGGCGTCCAGCAGGCGGGTCTTACCGTGGTCGACGTGACCCATGACGGTGACGACCGGCGGGCGCGGGGCCAGCTGGTCCTCGTCGCCCTCGTTCGCACCGAAGTCGATGTCGAACGACTCCAGCAGCTCGCGGTCCTCGTCGTCCCGGCTGACGATCTCCAGGATGAAGCCCATCTCGCCGGCCAGCAGCTCGAGGGTCGCGTCGGAGACCGACTGCGTCGCGGTGACCATCTCACCGAGGTTGAACATGACGGAGACGAGCGCGGCCGGGTTGGCGTTGATCTTCTCCGCGAAGTCCATCAGCGAGGCGCCGCTCGACAGGCGAACGGTCTGGCCGTTGCCGCGAGGCAGCATCACACCGCCGACGGACGGGGCCTGCATGGCCTCGTACTCCTGGCGCTTCGCCCGCTTCGACTTGCGGCCACGCGCCGGGCGACCGCCCGGGCCACGACCGAAGGCGCCCTGCGTGCCACCACGGGCACCCGGGCCGCCGGGACGACCACCGAAACCACCGGGACGCGGGCCGAAGCCGCCGCCGCCACCGGGGGCACCGCCACCGGGACGCGGACCGCCGAAGCCGCCGCCACCGGCCGGACGCGAGCCCGGACCGGCCGGACGACCCTGGAAGCCCGGACGGGCGCCACCGGCACCCGGACCACCCGGACGGCCACCGGGGCCACCGGGGCCACGGCCGCCGGGGCCCGGACGCGGGCCCGGAGCCGGACGCTGCGGCATCATGCCCGGGTTCGGGCGCGGCATGCCGGACGGGGACGGGGCGCCGGGGCGCGGACCGGCCGGACGCGGCATGCCGTCGGGACGCGGACGGTCGCCACCGGGACGCGGGGCGCCACGGTCGGCACCGGGAGCACCGGCGGGACGCGGACGGTCGCCACCCGGACGCGGGGCGCCACGGTCAGCACCGGGAGCACCGGCGGGACGCGGACGGTCGCCACCCGGACGCGGACGGTCGCCGCCCGGGGCGCCCTGACCGGCCGGACGCGCACCCGGCGCGCCCTGACGGCGGTCGCCGGGGCGGGCCATACCGGTCGCGCTGCCCGAGGTGAACGGGTTGTTGCCCGGACGCGGACCGGCCGGACGCGGACCCGGACGGGCACCGCCGGCGGCGGGACCGGCCGGACGCGAGGCCTGCGGGGCCTGCGAGGCCTGCGGAGCCTGACGCGGGGTGTCACCGGCCGGAGCCGGCGAGGAGAACTCGGCCGCGGGCGCGGCCGGGGCCGCCGGAGCGGCGGGACGCGCCGCCGGGCGCGGGCCCGGGGTCGGGCCACCCGCCGGCTTCGCGGCGGCGGGGGCCGCCGGGGCGGCGGGCGCGGCCTGGGCCGCAGGGGCCGCGGGAGCCGCGGCCGGGGTGGGACGGGGACCAGGGGTCGCGCTGGGGCGCGGACCCGGGGTCGGAGCACCCGGCTTGGGTGCACCCGCGGCGGCGGAGCCACCCGCGGGCTGGGGCGCCGCGCTCTTGCGCGGGCCCGGCTTGGCAGCGGAACCACCACCGGTGGGGGCCACACCAAGCGCGTCAGTCAGCTTACGTACGACCGGCGCCTCAATCGTCGAGGACGCCGAACGGACGAACTCACCGAGCTCGGTGAGCTTGGCCATGACGGCCTTGCTCTCCAAGCCAAGTTCCTTGGCGAGTTCATAAACCCGGACCTTAGCCACTTCACTCCTGTCTATGAGTCCGGGGTGTCTCGTCCGCCGGACCGTCGCTACTTCATGGGCGTACCCATCGCGTACTCATCGCGTACTCATCGAGAGCTCATCGCAATCTCGACCTACTTCCACATCGCGAGGTACCTGACTGGTGGCACGGCACGCGGCTGCCCGCGAACCGTGCTTGTTGCGGTGGTTCTCCCGCCGCACTGAGCGGCGGCCGTTGCGGGCGTCGCCCCACCGGGCGGCCTGAGGGACTCAGGGCGCCGGGGTGTCGACGGTCCGCTCCCCGATGAACTCGCGGAGCCGCTCCGTGTCGAGCGTCCCCTGGAGGCGGAAGGCCCGGGGAAACGCCCGACGGCGGACCGCGAGGTCGAGGCAGGCCGGATCGGGGTGCAGGTGAGCGCCCCGGCCCGGCAGTGCGCCACGGGGGTCGGGGACGCAGACGCCCTCGACCGCCGTGACACGCAACAGCTGGTGCTTGGCCGCTCGCTTGCGGCAGCCCACGCAGGTGCGTTCCGGGCGTGCTCGGACGTGCGTCCGGCCAGACGAAGGCAAGTCTACCCCTCCGAAGGGACATGGCGCCGCCCCGCCGATCCCGGGCGGAACGGCGGGGGGCTTTGACGGGGCGAACGGCCGGTCAGCGCCGCGCTCAGCGGTCGGTGTCCCGACCGCCGTCCTCGGGCTGGCCCTCGGTGTCCGGCCGGATGTCGATCCGCCAGCCGGTGAGGCGGGCGGCGAGGCGGGCGTTCTGCCCCTCCTTGCCGATCGCCAGCGACAGCTGGTAGTCCGGCACGATCACCCGGGCGGAACGCTGGGCCAGGTCGACGATCTCCACGCTGGTCACCCGTGCGGGGGACAGCGCCGCGGCGACCATCTCCCGGGGGTCCTCCGACCAGTCGACGATGTCGATCTTCTCGCCGTGCAGCTCGCCCATCACCGCGCGCACCCGGCTGCCCATCGGGCCGATGCAGGCGCCCTTGGCGTTCAGCCCGGCCCGGCGCGACCAGACCGCGATCTTGGTGCGGTGGCCGGCCTCACGGGCGATCGCCGCGATCTCCACGCTGCCGTCCGCGATCTCCGGGACCTCCAGCGCGAACAGCTTCTTCACCAGGCTCGGGTGCGTCCGCGACAGCGTCACCGAGGCCCCGCGCACACCGCGGCGCACCGCCACGACGTAGCACTTCAGCCGGGTGCCGTGCCGGTAGTCCTCGCCCGGGACCTGCTCCTGCGGCGGCAGGATGGCCTCCAGCTTGCCGATGTCGACCAGCACGTTCTTCGGGTCGTTGCCCTGCTGGACGACACCGGTGACGATGTCGCCCTCCTTGCCCGCGTACTCGCCGAAGGTCTGGTCGTCGGCGGCGTCGCGCAGGCGCTGCATCATCACCTGGATGCCGATGCTGGACGCGATCCGGCCGAAGCCGTTCGGGGTGTCGTCGAACTCCTTGGGCTCGACGCCCTCGTCCAGCTCGGCCGGGTCCTCCGTCGCCCACACGGTGACGTGGCCGGACTTGCGGTCCAGGTGCACGCGGGCGCGGCGGCGCGAGCCCTCGGTGCGGTGGTACGCGGTGAGGAGGGCGGACTCGATGGACTCGACCAGCAGGTCGAAGGGGATGTTCTTCTCGTTGACCAGCGTGCGCAGGGCACTCATGTCGATGTCCACGGCTACGCCTCCTCGTCTTTCGTCACGTTCGTCATGGTCCGGGCGGTGCGCAGGTCACAGCGCACCGTCGTCCCCCTCCTCGGAGGCGTCGTCGTCCGCGAAGTCCGCGGCCTCGTCGAGGAGCTCGTCGTCCTTGCGGTTGAACTCGACCTGCACGCGCGCCCGATCCACCTCGGCGTACGCCAGCCGGCGCTCCTTCGGACGGCCGCGGCCCTTCACCGGCTGCACCTCGACCAGCGCGCCGTCCTCGTCCGCCTCCAGCACCCGGGCGACGATCTCCCCGCCGTCGACCAGGTGGATCTTGGCCAGTCTGCCTTCTGCGCGCCGCCAGTGCCGGGGCAGGTCCAGCGAACGCTCCGCGCCCGGCGAACCGACCTCCAGCAGGTAGGGCTCGTCGCCCATCAGGTCCGACTCGTCCAGGGCCTCACCGACCACCCGGCTGAACTCGGCGATGGCGTCCATGTCCACGCCGCCGTCGGTGTCGACGTCGATCTGCACCTGGCGGCGGTTGCCGGCCTTGGTGACCTTGACGTCCTCCAGGTCCAGACCGGCCTGCACGACCAGCGGCTCCAGCAACGCGCGCAGCCGGTCGGTGTGGGTGGTGCTCATCCGGGTGGACTCCTCGGCCGCGTCTGCTGTTGTCAGAAGGTCGCTCCGCGCCCTCCGGCGCCGGTCCGGCGCACACCGGGTCGCGGCAGCTCGGCCCAAAGCCTAGCCGGTGAAGCCGCGAACCACCGATTCCGGACCACCCCCGACCGGGCACACGCCACCCACTGCGAGCAAGCTCACACCCGCTCCCGGGGCGTCCCCGGATCCGAATCCCCGCCCGGAATCGTGGGGATTCTGTAATCATTCACGCCTACGAAGGGCAGGCGGGGAGGCCGCCCTCCCGCACACGCCCCGGAGTGACACCCATGCAGCCGCCCAGCCGACGGACGTTCCTGGCTCTCGGGCTGCTCGCCCTCACCGCCCTCACCGCCTGCACCGGCTCCCACGGCGGCAACGACGCCACTCCCGGCAACCGCGGCCCGCAGCCGAGCCCGGACGAACCGGTCGTCCTGCGCTCGATCGCCGCCACCGACACCCTGCTGGCCGGCTACGACAGCCTGCTCGCCGGTCCGGGCGGTGCCCAGGCCGCCGTGCTGCAGCCGCTCCGGGCCGAGGTGGCCCAGCACCGCGCCGCCCTCGCCCATGGCCTGCCCGCCGCCTCGATCCCCCCGGCCACGCCCTCGGCCACCCCGTCCGGAACGCCGTCCGGAACGCCGGTCGGCACCCCCGCCGCACTCGCCGCACTCGAACGGCAGACCGCCCAGGCCCGCCTCGCCGACCTGGCCGCAGCCCGGCCGCCGCTGGCCCGGCTGCTCGCCTCGGTCGCCGCCTCCGACGTGCTGCACGCCGTCGCCCTCGGCGACACCATCCCGCCGGGCACCCCCGCCGAGGCGCCGACCACACCCCCGAGCGACCAGCCCACCGGCTCCCCCTCCCCCGGTCCGTCGGCCGCCCCCTCCGCCGCTGCGGCGGTCACCGCCCTCCAGGGCGCACTCGGCGCCGAACACGCCGCCGTCTACGGCTACGGCGTGGTCGGCGCCCGCCTCCCCGAGGACCAGCAGCGCACCGACGCCCGCACCGCCTACGCCGCCCACGAGGCCCGGCGGGACGCCTGGCAGCGGCTGATCGGCTCCCTCGGCGCCACCCCGACCGCCGCCGCCGGCGGGTACCAGCTCCCGTTCGCCGTCACCGACTCGGCCGGCGCCACCAAGCTCGCCGCCCACCTCGAAACCCGGCTCACCACCGTCTACGCCGACCTGGTCGCCGCCGTCCCCGGTCCCCAACGGGCCACCGCGGCCGACGCCCTGCGCGACTGCGCCCTGCGCGCCCACCGCTGGGGCGCCGCCGACCCCGCCTTCCCCGGTATCCCCGAGCCCCTCCCCACCCCCACGGCCGCCACTCCCTAGGGCCCGCGGCGCTGACCTGCGGTTTCCCGTCCATGGCCGACAATGGACGGGTAACACCAACGGGGGAGCGTCAACCGGAAGGCCGGGCATGTCGGGAGCAGCACCGCAGATCACCGTCCCCGCCTGGCTGGCGCGCGGCGTCGCCGCGAGCGAGGGCGAACCGGGCCGCCAGTGGCTGGCCGGGCTCCCCGCGCGGGTGGCCGCCCACCTGGCGCGCTGGGACCTCACCCTGGAGCGGGTGCTCGACCCAGGCGGCAGCCTGAGCCTGGTCGCCTACGTCCACCGCGACGACCTCTCCCCCGCCGTCCTCAAGACCGGCCTGCGCACCCCCGAGACCGCGTTGGAGCACGCGGCGCTCGCCCACTGGGCCGGGCGCGGGGCCGTCCTGCTGCTGGACGCCGACCCCGCCGAGGGCGTCCTGCTGCTGGAGCGGCTGCACGGGGACATCCCGCTGCGCTCGCTCGCCGAGGCGAAGGCGATGCTGGAGGCGACCAGCCTGCTGCACCGGCTCTGGACCGCCCTTCCGGAGGACCACCCGTTCCCGACGCTCGCGGCCCGGACCGCCGACACCGCGGAGCGGCTGCGCGGGCACCGCGCCCTGCCCGGCGCCGCCGAGGCCGAGCCCCTGATCGCCGAGGCGCTGGACACGGCCGACGGCCTGGCCGGCTCCGCCGCCGAGACCCTCCTGCTCCACGGGGACTTCCACCACGGCAACGTGCTCGCCGCCGACCGGGCGCCCTGGCTGGCGATCGACCCGCGCCCGCTGGCCGGCGAGCGCGCCTTCGACCTGGCCCGGCTGGCCCTGGACCGGGCGGACACCCTGGTCGGCTCCCCCGGCGTGGCCGCGGCCGTCCGCCGCCGGCTGCACCAGCTCGCGGACGCGCTGGAGGTGGACCGGGAACGGCTGCGCGGCTGGACCCTGTTCCGGGCCGTCGACCTCGCCCTGCGGGCCCTGGCGGCCGGCCGCCGGGAGGACGCCGAGCTCTACCTGGAGTTCGCCGGGGCGCTGTAGCGCGGGCCCTACGCCTAGGGCGTGCGCAGCGGAAGCCGAGCCCCCATCACCGCGTACAGCCGGTCCGTCGCGGGAAAGCGCACCGCGCGGGCGAGGTCCTGGTAGCCGAGCGCCCGGTAGAGCCGTCGCGCGGGGGTCTCCGCGTCGATCGCGGAGAGGATGCTGCGCTCCAGCCCGGAGCGCTCGCAGAGGGTGCGGATCAGCCGGGAGCCGACGCCCTGGCCCTGGTACTCGGGCAGCACGTGCAGTTCGGTGACGGCGAACACGTGGTCCAGCCAGTCGTCGTGGCCGCCCGCGCTCAGGTAGGGCTCGATCACCGTGCTCCACCAGTGCTCGCGCTGGTTGGGCATCCCGTAGCCGAAGCCGACCAGCCGGCCGCCGCTCATCGCGCCGAGCGCGATCACCCCGGGCTGGCCGGCGTGCCGACCGACGATGTGCAGCCGGACGGCGACCTCTTCGGCCGTCAGGCCGAACGCCACCGCCTGGACCTCCAGCGCCTGCGGCGCCCAGGCCGCAAGGTCGATGGCCTCGATCGTCACCCCGGTCAGCTGATCCATGCCTCGGACGTTACTACCCGTGAGCCGTCGGCGCGGGCGAAGATCGGAACCGAACGCCCCGGGAACGGGCTCAGAACAGCACGCTCATGAACGCGCCGACCTCGCGGAAGCCGACCCGCCGGTAGGCGGCCCGGGCCCGCAGGTTGTAGTCGTTGACGTAGAGCGAGACCACCGGGGCGATCTCGCGCAGCGCGAGGTCGAGGACAGCCGCCATGCCGGTCTCGGAGAGGCCCCGGCCCCGGTACTCCGGGGCGACCCAGACACCCTGGACCTGGCAGGCGCCCTCGGTGACGGCACCGATCTCGGCCTTGAAGACGACCTCGCCGTCCGCGGTGAAACGCGCGAACGACCGCCCGGCGGAGATGAGTTCGGCCACCCGGGCCTGGTAGAGCAGGCCGCCGTCACCGGCCAGCGGGGAGACCCCGACCTCCTCGGTGAACATCGCCACGCAGGCGGGCATCAGCGCGTCGATCTCCTCGCGCCGCACCCGCCGCACCAGCGGGTCGGGCGCGATCTCGGCGGAGGGCACGGCGGTGGCCAACAGCGGCTGGTGGGCGCGGACTTCGCGGGCCGGGCCCCAACTGCGTTCCAGCAGCGCCCAGAAGGCGGCGGTGGCCCCGGCCGGGCCGACGATCGAGGAGCAGCGGCGGCCCTGTCGGCGGGCCCGCTCGGCGAAGGCTGCGACGGCCTCCGGCCCGGCCCCGACCAGGACGAGGTTGGCCCCGGCGTAGCAGAGCGCGGCCAAGGCCCCGTCCCCGTCGTACCAGCCCCACATCTCGCCGCCGAGCCGCCAGGGGTCGAGGCCGACGGCCTCGACCCGGGTGGCGACGAAGGAGTTGGCGACCGGGTCGCGGTGGAGGATCTCCAGGGCGTCCGCGAGGTCGGGGGGCTCCAGCACGCGGGTGGTGGCCAGGGCGCGGGCGGCCTGGAACGAGCCGGGGAGCATCACACCTCGATCGAGCATCGAGACAGCACCTCACTGAGACGAATCTGGCCGCACCCTACTCCGTGGCCCCACCCGGCTACGGCCGCGGGGCCGTCCGCGAACGGACGGCCCCGCTTCCGGAAGACTGCGCGCGGCACACCCGCGCGGACCCCGCGTGGTCAGTCGGCGGCGACGACGGTCGGCGCACCGGCCTCGACGCCCGCCTCCTGCATCTGCTCGGCGAGCTTGAGCGCCTCCTCGATCAGGGTCTCGACGATCTTCGACTCGGGGACGGTCTTGATGACCTCGCCCTTGACGAAGATCTGGCCCTTGCCGTTGCCGGAGGCGACGCCGAGGTCGGCCTCGCGGGCCTCGCCCGGGCCGTTCACGACGCAGCCCATGACGGCGACGCGCAGCGGCACCTCCATGCCCTCCAGCCCGGCGGTGACCTCCTCGGCCAGCTTGTAGACGTCGACCTGGGCGCGGCCGCAGGACGGGCAGGAGACGATCTCCAGGCCGCGCTGGCGCAGGCCGAGCGACTCCAGGATCTGGTTGCCGACCTTGATCTCCTCGGCCGGCGGGGCGGAGAGGGAGACCCGGATGGTGTCGCCGATGCCCTCGGCGAGCAGTGCGCCGAAGGCGACGGCGGACTTGATGGTGCCCTGGAAGGCGGGGCCGGCCTCGGTGACGCCGAGGTGCAGCGGGTAGTCGCAGGCGGCGGCCAGCTGGCGGTAGGCGTTGATCATCACGACCGGGTCGTTGTGCTTGACCGAGATCTTGATGTCGCGGAAGTCGTGCTCCTCGAACAGCGAGCACTCCCAGAGCGCGGACTCGACCAGGGCCTCGGGGGTGGCACGGCCGTACTTCTCCAGCAGGCGCTTGTCGAGCGAGCCGGCGTTGACGCCGATCCGGATCGGCACGCCGGCGTCCCTGGCGGCCTTGGCGATCTCGCCGACCTTGTCGTCGAAGGCCTTGATGTTGCCCGGGTTGACGCGGACCGCGGCGCAGCCGGCGTCGATCGCGGCGAAGACGTACTTCGGCTGGAAGTGGATGTCGGCGATCACCGGGATCTGGGACTTCTTGGCGATGATCGGCAGCGCGTCGGCGTCGTCCTGGGTGGGGACGGCGACCCGGACGATCTGGCACCCGGACGCGGTGAGCTGGGCGATCTGCTGCAGCGTGGCGTTGATGTCCGCGGTCACGGTGGTGGTCATCGACTGCACCGAGACGGGGGCGTCGCCGCCGACCGGTACGTTGCCGACCATGATCTGCCGGGATACACGGCGCTTGGCGAGCGGCTTGAGCGGCAGGGACGGAATACCGAGCGAGATCGCGGTCATGTGCGCAGGGTTCCCCGGGGTTGAGGTGTGGTCGACCGCCCGGCCAGTGGGACGGCCGAGGCCGGGCGCGCCTCGATCGCGCACCCGGCCTCCACGGTACGGCACGGCGCCGGACCCCAGCACACCAGCCGTACCCGAACGCTCTAGCTGATCTTCACCGGGTTCACCAGGTCGGCGACCATCACCAGCAGGGTGAAGCCGACGAAGATGCTGGCCACGACGTACGCCACGGGCATCAGCTTGGCGACGTCGAACGGGCCGGGATCGGGCCGCTTGAACAGCTGAGCGAATCGGCGGCGGACCGATTCCCAGACCGCGCCCGCGATGTGGCCGCCGTCCAGCGGGAGCAGCGGCAGCATGTTGAACAGGAAGAGCGAGAGGTTGATGCCGGCCAGCAGGTTCACGAAGGTGGCGATCCGCTGGCTGGCCGGGAGGTCCAGGGAGAACACCTCGCCGCTGACCCGGGCGGCGCCGACCATGCCGATCGGGGAGTCGGCGTCGCGCGGGGCGCCGTCCACCACCGAGTGCCAGAGCCCGGGGATCTTGCCCGGCAGCGCGACGAGGGACGAGATGCCGCCCTTGGCCGCGTTGTACATCCAGTCCACGGACTGGCCGAAGCCCAGCTGGACGACGCCACTCGTCGGGGTGAATCCGAGGAACCCCGCCTTGACGGTCTCGCCCTTGACCGGGCGGCCGCTGCCGTCGTACTTCTGGACGTCGTTGACGGCGATGGTCGGGGTGAGGGTGAGCTGCTGCCCGCCGCGTTCGACCACCACCGGGACGGTGCGCCCGGCCGACTTGCGGATGTCCGCCTGGAGCTGGTCGTAGTCGCGGATCCGGTCGCCGTCGAAGGAGACCACCTTGTCGCCGGCCCGGAACTGGGCCTGGGCCGCCGGGGTGGCCGGGGCGTCCGCCGGGCAGGTGTCGGTGGGCTGGCCCGCCTTGACCACGCACTGGGCGACGGTGCCGATGGTGGGCACCGACTTGGGGACGCCGAAGCCCATCAGCACGGTCAGGAACAGCCCGAAGGCCAGGATCAGGTTCATGAACGGCCCGGCGAACATGACGATGACGCGCTTCCACGGCTTGCGGGTGTAGAACAGCCGGTGCTCGTCGCCCTCCTGGAGCTCCTCGTAGGAGGCCTCCCGGGCGTCCTCGATCATGGTGCGCCAGGGCGAACTGCTGCGTTTGGTGATCCGGCCGTCCTCACCCGGCGGAAACATCCCGATCATCCGGATGTAGCCGCCCAGCGGGATCGCCTTGAAGCCGTACTCGGTCTCGCCCTTCTTCCGCGACCAGACGGTCGGGCCGAAGCCGACCATGTACTGCGGCACCCGGATGCCGAACAGCTTGGCCGTCGAGAGGTGGCCGAGCTCGTGCCACGCGATCGAGACGAGCAACCCGACCGCGAAGACCAGGATGCCGACCACCGTCAAAACCATTGCCACCGCTGGCCCTCCGTCATGCCGCTCCGCTCGTCGTCTTGTCTTACCGCAGTCACGCCCGACCGGACACCCGGTACGGGCGCACCCGGCCGGAAACGGCCCACGCCGTCAACCCGCCGCCGTCAGCCCGCCGCCAGCTCGCGGGCCCGGGCGCGGGCCCAGTCCTCCGCGTGCAGGACGTCCTCGACCGTCAGGGAAGTTCCCGGCACGGGCGTGCCGTGCTCGGCGACGACCTTGGCAACAGTGTCCACGATTCCCGTGAAAGCGAGGCGCCCCTTCAGGAACGCCTCCACGCACTCCTCGTTGGCCGCGTTGAAGACCGCCGGCGCGGTACCGCCCAGAGCGCCCACCTCGCGGGCCAGCTCCACCGCCGGGAAGGCCTCGTCGTCCAGCGGGAAGAACTCCCAGGTCGCGGCCTTGGTCCAGTCGCAGCCGGGGGCCGCGTCCGGCACCCGCTCCGGCCAGCCCAGACCGAGCGCGATCGGCATCCGCATGTCCGGCGGGCTGGCCTGCGCCAGCGTCGAACCGTCGGTGAACTCCACCATCGAGTGCACCACCGACTGCGGATGGACCACGACCTCGATCCGGTCGAAGGGCACGTCGTACAGCAGGTGCGCCTCGATCACCTCCAGGCCCTTGTTCACCAGGGTCGCCGAGTTGATCGTGACCACCGGGCCCATCGCCCAGGTCGGGTGCGCCAGCGCGTCCTGCGGCGTCACCCCGGCCAGCTGCTCACGCGTCCGGTTGCGGAACGGACCGCCGCTGGCCGTCACCACCAACTTGCGGACCTCGGCCCTGGTGCCGCCCGCCAACGCCTGGAACAGCGCCGCGTGCTCGGAGTCCACCGGCACGATCTGACCCGGCCGCGCCACCGCCTTCACCAGCGGGCCGCCGACGATCAGCGACTCCTTGTTGGCCAGCACCAGCACCCGGCCCGCCCTCAGCGCGGCCAGTGTCGGCCGCAGCCCGATCGACCCGGTGATGCCGTTCAGCACCGAGTGGCACTCCATCGCGGCCAGCTCGGTCGCCGCGTCCGGCCCGGCCAGCACCGCCGGCAGCGGAGCGCCCGCCGCCTTCGCCGCCAGCGCCGCGCG
This sequence comes from Kitasatospora sp. NPDC086801, assembly GCF_044745805.1. Lineage (NCBI taxonomy): Bacteria > Bacillati > Actinomycetota > Actinomycetes > Kitasatosporales > Streptomycetaceae > Kitasatospora > Kitasatospora sp. NPDC086801. Next base: position 22,631 of record NZ_JBIVAX010000048.1, on the reverse strand, counting down.
CAGCGCCGGCTCGGCCGCCGGGTCCGCCACCGCCACCGTGTGCACGCCCAGCCGCAGCGCCTGCTCGGCGAGCAGCTCCACCCGGCCGCCGGCCGCCGACAGGGCGACCACCCGGAACCGGTCCGGGTTGCGGAGCACCACGTCGATGGCCTGGGTGCCGATCGACCCGGTCGAACCGAGGATCACCAGCTCCCGGGGGCCGGAAGGGTCCTGCACGATGGGCGTGAACCGCAGCTGCGGGTGGGCGAGCGAAGTCATGCGCCCATTGTGTCCTGCCCGGAGCCCTGCGCAGGACGGCTCCCGACAGGACGCCGGTGCTCGTCCCGGGCTACCGTCGGAGCCATGCGTACCGTCATCGCCGGGGGCCACGGACAGATCGCGCTGAAACTCGAACGGCTGCTCGCCGCGCGCGGCGACCGGCCCGCCGGAATCATCCGCCGCCCCGAACAGGCCCAGGACCTCGCCGGCGCCGGCGCCGAACCGCTGCTGCTCGACCTGGAGTCCGCCACCGCCCCGCAACTCGCCGAACTCCTCGTCGGCGCCGACGCGGTGGTCTTCGCCGCCGGCGCCGGGCCGGGCAGCGGGGCCAGCCGCAAGAACACCGTCGACCGCGACGCCGCCGTGCTGCTCGCCGACGCCGCCGAACTCGCGGGCGTCCGGCGCTACCTGATGGTCTCCTCGATGGGCGCCGACGCCCACGCCCACCACCCCGCCGACGAGGTCTTCGAGACCTACCTGCGGGCCAAGGGCGCCGCCGACGACGCCGTCCGGGCCCGGACCGCGCTGGACTGGACGGTGCTGCGCCCCGGCCGCCTCACCGACGGGCCCGGCACCGGCCTGGTCCGGCTCGCCCCCTCGGTCGCGCGCGGCGCCGTGGACCGGGCCGACGTCGCCGCCGTCCTCGCCGCACTGCTGCGCGAACCGGGCACGGCCGGGCGAACGCTGGAGCTGGTCGCCGGCGACACCGCGGTCGAGGAGGCCGTCGACGTCGCGGCCGGGCAGGACCGCTGAGCCGACCCGGCCCGGGAACGGGTGAAGGGCCCGGTCACCGGACCGGGCCCTTCACTCACGGTTCGCTCAGAGGTCGAGGCCGCTGAGGACCAGGACCTTCTCGACCGTGTAGTCGTCCATCGCGTACCGGACGCCCTCGCGGCCGACGCCGGAGTCCTTGACGCCGCCGTACGGCATCTGGTCGGCGCGGTAGGACGGCGCGTCGCCGATGATCACACCGCCGACCTCCAGCTCCCGGTGGGCGCGGAAGGCGGTCTGCAGGTCGTGCGTGAACACGCCCACCTGAAGGCCGAACGGCGAGTCGTTGACGGCCGCGAACGCCTCGTCGACGCCCTCGACCCGGTGCAGCGACAGGACCGGGCCGAACACCTCGGCCTTGGCCAGGATCGCGTCCTCCGGCAGCTCCGCCAGCACGGTCGGCGCGTAGGTCGCGCCCTCGCGGCCCCCGCCGGCGAGCACCTCGGCGCCCTTGGCGACCGCGTCGTCCACCCAGGACTCCACCCGCTTCGCGGCGTTCTCGTCCACCAGCGGGCCGACGTCCGTCGCGTCGTCGTTCGGGTCACCGGTGACCTGCGCCTTGACCTTGGCGACGACCTTCTCCACCAGCGCGTCGTACACCGACGCGTCGGCGATCACCCGCTGCACCGAGATGCAGGACTGGCCACCCTGGTAGTTGGCGAACATCGCGATCCGGGTGGCGGCCCAGTCCAGGTCGGCGTCCGAGGACCAGTCGGCGAGCACCACGGCCGCGGCGTTGCCGCCCAGTTCCAGGGTGCAGTGCTTGCGCGGCACCGAGTCCATGATCTGGTAGCCGACCCGGTCCGAACCGGTGAAGGAGATCACCGGCAGGCGCTTGTCCTGCACCAGCGCCGGCATCCGGTCGTTCGGCACCGTCAGGATGCTCCACGAACCGGCCGGCAGCTCGGTCTCGGCCAGGATCTCGCCCAGCACCAGCGCCGACAGCGGCGTCGACGGGGCCGGCTTCAGGATGATCGGGGCGCCGACCGCGATCGCCGGGGCGACCTTGTGGGCGACCAGGTTCAGCGGGAAGTTGAACGGGGCGATCCCCAGCACCACGCCACGCGGGAAGCGGCGCACCACCGCGAAACGGCCCACGCCGCCCGGGTCGGTGTCCAGCCGCATCGTCTCGCCGTTGGTCCGGCGGGCCTCCTCGGCGGCCCAGCGGAAGACCGACACCGCGCGGCCGACCTCACCACGGGCCCACTTGATCGGCTTGCCGTTCTCCGCGGTGATCAGCTGGGCGATCTCCTCGGTGCGCTCGGTCAGGCGCTTGGCCACGTGGTCCAGCGCGGCGGAGCGCACGTGCGCCGGGGTGGCGGCGAACACCGGCAGCGCGGCGACGGCGGCGTCCAGCGCCTCCTCGACCTGGGCCTCGGTCGGGATGCTCACCTTGCCGACCAGACGGCCGTCCCAGCTGTTGTGCACCTCGAAGTCGGCGTCGCCGCTCGCCCGGCGGCCGGCCAGCCAGAAATCGTACGTGGTGGTCACCGTGGTACCGGCCCTCTCCTCGTCGTCATCGGGCCCACGGGTGTGGGACCCGAACCCGAGGGTAGGTGGGGCGGCGCACCGACCGGATTGGCCGACTAGGAGCGTTCGCCCCCCACGCTGCTCCATCCCGTCCAGGGCCCTGCCGGATGTGGCCTTGGAGTGGCCCGGGTGCGGGCCGGGTGCGGGCTGGATGTGGCCGAGGTGTGGCCCGGGTGCGGGCTACTCCTCGCCGGAGCGCAGCGCCAGCCACAGCTCCATCCGCACGTCGGTGTCGTCCAGCGAACGCCCCAACAGCTCCTCGACCCGCCGCATCCGGTAGCGCAGCGTGTGCCGGTGCACCCCGAGATCGGCCGCCGCCGCGTCCCACTGCCCGTGCCTGGACAGCCACGCCCGCAGCGAGGCCACCAGATCGCCGCGGGCCGTCCGGTCGTGGTCACGCAACGGCCGCAGCAGCCCCTCGGCGAACGCCGTCACCGCGTCCTCACCGAGCAGCGGCAACAGCGACCCCGCGCCGACCTCCTCGTGGTCCACCGACCGCCGGCCACCGCGCAGCGCCACCGCCAGCGCCCGCTCGGCCTGCGCGTGCGCCGTCCCCGCCTCCTCCAGCGCGGCCGGCGCCGACACGCCCAGCGACAGGCCCTCGTGCTCCTCCACCACGCCCAGACAGGCCCGGTGCACCGCCCCGTTGTCCAGCGCCAGCACCATCAACCGCGGCCCGTGCGCACCGTCCTCCCGCGCCACCAGCAGCTTCTCGCCCACCCGGGCACCCGCCTGCTCGGCCCGGTCCCCCAACTCCCCCAGCGCCTCCGCGGCCTCCGCGTTCGGCCCGGCCCCGGCCACCAGAACCCGTATCGTCCCCTCCGGCAGGCCGCCGAACAGCCCCACCGCCACCTGGCGGGCCGTCGCCACCTCGCCCGCCAGCACCATCCGCAGCAGCGCCGCGCCCATCCGCTCCTCCGCCTGCCGCAGCTCGCGCGAGCGCTCCAGCGTCAGGGTCAGCAGCGCCACCGCCGCGTTCAGCACGTACCGCTCGGTCGGGGTGATCCGGTCCTCGGTGCCCACCGCCAGGAAGCCCCGGGCCCGCCGGTCCGCCCCCAGCGACTGGACCACCACGTAGTCCTCGTCCGCCGTGTCGATCCCCGGCGCCCGCCCCTGCAACGCGGCGCTCGACGGCGCCGGACGCCGGCGCAGCCGGTCCACCTCCGCCGCCAGCCGCCCCGCCCGGCGCGCCGCCCAGTCCGGCGCCACCACCGACAGCGCCCCCGACCCGTCGTACAGCGCCGCCCAGCCGCCCAGCCGGGCCGCCAGCCGGCGCACCACCGCCGTCGTGCCGTCCTTGCCCAGCGCGGCCCGGGTCAGCTCCTCCTGCGCCTCGAAGGAGGTCGTCACCGCCTCGTACTGCTCCGCGGCCAGCGCCGCCGACACCACCTTGCTGATCGCGATGAACGGCGTCGGCTCCGGCACCCGCAGCAGCGGCAGCCCCCGCTGCGCGGCCGCGTCCACCAGCGGCTGCGGCACCTCCGTGTGCGACAGCCCCACCCCCAGGCCCAGCCCCACCACCCCGGCATCGGCCAGCCGGTGCACGTACGCCTGCAACCGGGCTGCCGTACGGCCCAGCTTGATCCCGGTGGTGAGCAGCAGCTCGCCACCCTCCAGGAACGGCGTCGGGTCGTCCAGCTCGCTGGTGTGCACCCAGCGGACCGGCCGCTCCAGATGGTCCGCGCCGGCGAGGACCGTCAGATGGAGCGAACTGTTGCGGACAACGGAGGCGAGTGTGGGGGGCATGGCACCTTCGGGGGATCGACCTGACCGCGCCGTTGCGGCCGGGCGAGGAGAGGGCAATGGGACAAGTGAGGGTCTCTCCCCTTCATTATGGACGCTCCGGACAACCGGCACTGCCGAATCCACCGCGAAGGCGAGCTTCCGCCCGCGCCCCCCGTCAGCCCCGAAGATCCACCAGCAACGGCGGCACCTGCTCCCCCGACACCGCGGTCAACGACACCACCGCGTACCCCGCCGGCAGCGCGTGCGCCAGATCCGACGGCGACCAGCGCAGGCGCTCCACGTCCCGCGTCGTCACCGACTCCGTCTGCGCCGCCGTCCCCGACAACGCCCGCCGCCCCAACCGCCCGGCCCGCCGCACCACGCCACCCGAGGTGTCGGGGGTGTGGGTCACCGCGGTCTCCTGCACCAGGTGCGTCCCCCAGGCCTCCGAGAACAGCCGGCCGTCCCACGGCGCGATCCCCGGGAACGCCATCCGGCAGCCGACCGCACCGAACAGCGGCGCCCGCAGCGCCTCCGGCAGGTCCACCAGCGTGCGCAGCAGCAACACCGCGCCGGCGTTCACCCCCCGCATCCGCTGCACCCCGCGCACGGCGGTCGCGTCCAGCGCCGCCGAGGCGTCGTCCACCACCAGACCGGCGAACAGGGAACGGTCCGTACGGGCCCCCGCCGCCTGCACGAACTGACCCACCACCAGCCGGGACAGCATCCGCGCGGCCTCCGGATGACTGCGCTCCGGCAGCTTCACCCGCACCCGCAGCGGATGGTCCAGCACCCGCATCGCGAACGGGGGCCGCCCGGTGCCGTCCGTCGCGAAAGCACCCTCGAAGGCCGGCCGGTCCAACAGCGCCAGCCGGTCCGCCAGCAGCGCCCCGGGGTCGTCCGCCCGGCCGCGCTGACGCTCCCGGTGCTCCAGGTCCCGCTCGTACACGGCCAGCCGGCCCGCCACCCCGAGCGCCTTCACCAGAGCCGCCAGCACGTCCGGCTCACCGGCCAGCAGCGCCCGCAGCTCCCGCACCCCCGGATAGCGGCCGTACGCGGCGTGGAACGGGCCCACCACCTGCTGCAGCGCCGTCCGGGCGTTCTCCGCGCGCGCCGTCAACTCGTCCGGCAGCAACGCCTCCGCCAGCCGGGCAGCCGCCTCGTCCGGATCCTGCGCCGCACCGTAGAGGTCCAGCCCGTACACCGAGGCCGGATCACCGGGTGCGATCACCACGTCGTACCAGGCGTCCGGGCCGAGGTCGGCGTCCGCCGCCCCCACCACCACCACGCACGCGGTACCGGCCAGCGCCTGCAGGCACAGCGCCTCCGCCACCGGCCGCGCCAACCGCGCCGTCTTCCCCGTCCCCGCCGGGCCCACCGCCAGCAGCGACGTGCCCAGCACCGCCGGATCCAGCGCGAACCCGGCCGCCCGGTGGCTCAGCGGATTCTTCGGCACGTCCTGGGCGGTCCCGAGGCAGACCTGGCCCAGCAGCAGATCGTGCCGCTCACCCCGGTCCGCCAGCTCCCGCGACTCCGAAGGATGCGCGAAGGCCGCCCCGCCCCGCGCCGCCACCTGCTCGACGAAGGCCGGCACGAACGCTGGATCCGCCTGCGCCGACTCCCACGCCCGCTGGATCCGCACGTAGTCGACGTCCCCGACCGCCTCCCGCTCCAGCCGCCCCGCCGCCTCGGCCGCCCCGCCCTGCCGCAGCCCGTCCCACGGGTCCAGCCGCCGCACCACCGGCGCCGCCGCCACGTCCTCCTCGGCGGGCTGCTCCTGCGTCACCGCCCGCGACAGCAACGGCGCCGCGTACCGGCGCCACACCTCGGGCCAACGGCCCATCCGGCCGAAGAGCTTGATGACGAGAGCGGCGACCAGGAGGTTCACGGACACGCCGACGACGGTCACTTCGGTATCGGTGGGATTCTTCACCCAGACCGTCAGCACGATCAGGCGGAGCACCAACTGGGTCCCGTACAGGAACGCGAACCACCCCACCACCGCGTTGAGCCCCGCCCGCAGGAGCAGCGGCCAGGCCGCGACCTTGGCCGCCTCCGCCCGTTCCGGGTCGATCGGGCGGTAGCCCAGCCGGTAGACGCCGGGTTCGGCTTCCGGGCGCGGGGCCGTGGCCCAGGTGGGGAGGTCGAAGGCGGGGGGCCCGTCGGTGCGGGTGCCGGGCCGTTGACGGGGCATGGGGGCCGGGGGTCTGGTGGTGGTCCGATCGGTGTGGTGGTGTGCCCCGTCCTGTGCCATGTACGGCCCCGCTCCCTCTCCCGCCCGGCCCGATCACCGTCGGTGCCGCCATACCCATGCCGCCGTACCGGCGACACGCCCGCGCTCAATGTAGTGGAGTGAGGCCTGCGGGCAGTCGCACCACCCGCGCTGGCCGTGCCGGACAAGTCGGACGGCTCAGTGCTACCGAGTGGCGCATGCCCGGCCGGGGAGGGCGGCCGTAGCCTGCGAAGCACCGAGCCGAGAAGTCTGGAGAACCCCATGAGCGCCGCAACGCCGCTCCCGCAGGAGCGCCGCCTGGTCACCGCGATCCCCGGTCCGAAGTCGCAGGAGCTGCAGGCCCGCAAGCTGGGTGCGGTGGCGGCCGGCGTCGGCACCACCCTGCCGGTGTACGTGTCCCGTGCCAACGGCGGCGTACTGGAGGACGTGGACGGCAACTCGCTGATCGACTTCGGCTCCGGCATCGCCGTGACGAACGTCGGCAACAGCGCCGAGGCCGTGGTGGCGAAGGCGAGCGAGCAGCTGGCCGCCTTCACGCACACCTGTTTCATGGTGACCCCGTACGAGGGTTACGTGGCGGTCGCCGAGCAGCTGAACGAGCTGACCCCGGGCGACCACGACAAGCGCACCGCGCTGTTCAACTCGGGCGCCGAGGCGGTCGAGAACGCGGTGAAGGTGGCCCGCGCCTACACCAAGCGCACCGCCGTCGTGGTGTTCGACCACGGCTACCACGGCCGTACGAACCTGACCATGGGCCTGACGGCGAAGAACATGCCGTACAAGCAGGGCTTCGGCCCGTTCGCCCCGGAGATCTACCGGGTGCCGGTGGCCTACCCGTACCGCTGGCTGACGGGTGCGGAGAACTGCGCCGCCGAGGCCGCCGCGCAGGCGATCGAGGTCATCAACAAGCAGATCGGCGCCGAGAACGTCGCCGTGATCATCATCGAGCCGATCCAGGGCGAGGGCGGCTTCATCGAGCCGGCCAAGGGCTTCCTGCCGGCGATCGTGGAGTACGCGAAGGCGAACGGCATCGTGTTCGTCGCGGACGAGATCCAGACCGGCTTCTGCCGTACCGGCCAGTGGTTCGCCTGTGAGGACGAGGACATCGTCCCGGACCTGATCACCACCGCGAAGGGCATCGCCGGCGGTCTGCCGCTGGCGGCGGTGACCGGTCGCGCCGAGATCATGGACGCCGCGCACGCGGGCGGCCTGGGCGGCACCTACGGCGGCAACCCGGTGGCCTGTGCGGCCGCGCTGGGCGCCATCGAGACGATGAAGGAGCAGGACCTCAACGGCAAGGCGCAGCGGATCGGCGAGATCATGCTGGGCCGCCTGCAGGCGATGAAGGAGAAGTTCGCCCACTCCGACCGGGTCCGCATCGGCGAGGTCCGCGGCCGCGGCGCGATGATCGCCGTCGAGCTGGTGAAGCCGGGCGGCAAGGAGCCGGACGCGGCGGCCACCGCGGCCATCGCGAAGGCCTGCCACGCCGAGGGCCTGGTGGTGCTGACCGCCGGCACCTACGGCAACGTGCTGCGCTTCCTGCCGCCGCTGGTCATCCCGGAGCACCTCCTGGCCGAGGGCCTGGACATCCTGGAGGGCGCGTTCGCCGCCGTCTGAGCGGTGTCGCCCGTCAGGTCGTGAACCCCTCCGGAGGGATGTCCGGACAGCGCTGAACGGCCCGTGGGGACCTCTGGTCCGCACGGGCCGTTCGGTTGTCGCCGGCCGGTCGGACGGGCCCGTCGGCCGGTCGGGCCCGGTCGCCGGGGCGGCCGGAGGGCCGCCCGGGGCGGGGTGAAGATGGTGTGGGGAATCGCTGAAGGCGCTCGGCGCGGAAAGGCTGTTGACGTAGTGTCATCGCAGATGGACAGCGAGCCTCAGCCATTGGCGGAGCCGCCTGCGGGACCGCCCTCGGCGGCGGGTCCGCACGCGCGCCGCGAGGACAACCAGGCCACCCCGGAAGGGGTGGCGCCTACCGAAGACCGATCGACCGACCGTCCGACCCACACCCCCCGGGGCGCACGGAACGGCGATCATCAGAGCCGCCCCGGAGCTCTCCCCCCTGCTCCGGGGCGGCTGTCCGGCGTTCCGGGCCGGGTGGCCCGCTCGGTGGCCGTGCCGCCGGTGCTGGCGGTCGTCCTGCTGCTGGTGTCGTGGCAGGTGGCGGTGGACGGCCCGCTGCTCGGATGGGACCGCGCGGTCCGTGGAGCCGTCCGGACCGCCCACCGGGACCACCCCAGCGCACTGCTGGACCAGCTGGGCCAGGTCCTGTCCGACCTGGGCGACAGCGTGCCCGCGATCCCGGTGCTGCTGGCGGCCGGCGTGCTGGCCGCGTGGCGGTGGCGCCGGGCGGAGGCGGCGGGGTGCTGGTGGCTGCCGCTGCCGGTGGCGGTGCTGACGGCGGGACTGATCCCGCTGCTGGTGGTGCCGGCCAAGGCGGCGTTCGCCCGGCCGGGACCGCTCGGTGATCCACTGACGCCGGAGCAGTGGGGCTGGTACCCGTCCGGGCACACCGCCACCGCGTCGCTCTCGTACGGGGTGGCGGCGCTGCTGCTGGCCCGGGTGGCGGGGCCGTGGGCGGCGCGCCTGCTGGCGGCGGGTGCGGTGTTGCTGGCGGTGGGCGTCGGGGCGGGGCTGGTGTGGAGCGACTTCCACTGGCTCCTGGACGTGGTGGCCAGCTGGTGCCTGGCCGCCCTGGTGCTGTGGGGGCTGGCCCGGTGGCTGCCCCGGCCGGGCGGCGGGGGTGGCGGTCAGGCCTCGGGGTCGTCGTTGCGGTGAACGAGGCCGGCCTCGCCGTTGTCGCGGCGCCATTCGATGACGAGTTCGTCGCGGGCGCCGAAGCGGACGAGGTGGCGGCCGACGACGTCCTCCAGGCCGGGCAGGTTCTCCCGCTCGCCCTCGACGGTGAGCAGCAGCGCGTCGGTCCGGGCTTCCAGGGTGGCGGTGCCGGCGCCGAAGACCAGGGTGCCGCGGCCGGTCTCCTCGGAGAAGGTGGCCTCGACCTTGCGTCCCATGTGGGCGGCGAGCTGCTTGGCGTAGCGGGCGGGGCGGTCGGTGGTGACGCGGGCTTCGGAGCGGGGCACGGGCCCTCCAGGATCCGGGGAGAGAACTTAGGGTCCCCTCAGTTGAGGCTACGCTAACCCAGATACTGAGCCAAGCTCAACATCTTTCTCCGGGCGTCGTCCGCTGTCGGCCGCCGGCCCCGGACCGGCCGATACCCTTGGGCGGACGCCTGCCGAGGAGACCGCCGATGACCACCACGCCGACCGACCCGGCGGACCCCTCCCCCGGCCCTGCCGAGGCGGCCGCCTCCAACACCGCCGCCCCGGACACCGCAGCCCCGGACACCGCCACCTCGGACACCGCAGCCCCGGACACCGCCGCCGAGTTGGCCGACACGATGACCAGGGCGATCAAGCGGATCCGCCGGCAGACCGGGTGGCGGTTGGAGCCGTACGGCATCACCCCCGGCCAGGCCCGGGCGCTGAACACCCTGGCCCACGCGCCCGGCTGCGAGTTGCCGGACCACGCGATGCGGCTGAGCGACCTCGCCGAGCGGCTGCACATCGCCCCGCGCTCGGCCACCACGGTGGTCGACGCGCTGGAGGAAGCCGGCCTGGTCGAGCGCAGGCCCGACCCGGCCGACCGGCGGGCGGTCCGGATCCTGCTGACCGAGGCGGGCCGCGCAGCGGTGGAACGGATCGGGCAGGTCCGGCACGAGGTCGCCCAGGAGTACTTCGGCGAGGTCAGTCCCGACGAGCAGGAGGTGCTGCTGCGGGTGCTGCGCGCCGCCGAGGCCCGCTTCCTCGCGGCCGGTCCACCACCGCGGACGGCGCCCCCGGGCGCAACCCGGTGATCCCGATCCCGGCGATCACCGGCAGCGCAGCGCCGGCGCCAGCCGCCGCCGGGCTGACCCGCTCCCCGAGCAGCAGCCAGGCCGAGGACATCCCGGACACCGGCACCAGCAGCGAGTAAGGCGCGACGGGGGCAGGGCAGCGAGCACGCTCGGGTTCACGCCCTCGGTGGTCTCGCAGCAGATCGCCAAGCTGGAGCGGGAGACCCGGACGGTGCCGTTGGAGCGGCAGGGCCGGGGCGTGGCGCCGACCGACGCGGCGCAGGAGCTGCTGGCGGCGACCACGCAGGCGTGCGGTACCAGGTCGGCGAGTTCGAGACCCGGATCGCGCTGGTCGCGGCCGGGCTGGGGATCGGCCTGGTGCCCCGGCTCGGCCGGGGCCCGTTGCCGCCCGGGGTGGTCGCCCGGCCGGTAGTGCCGGAGCCGACCGGCCGGGTGTACGCGCTCTGGCGCGCCCAGTCCTCGCGGCGGTCGGTGATCACCGAGGCGCTGGCGGTGACGCGGGAACGGTGGGCGACGCTGGACGGCCCGGCGCGCTAGGTCCTGCTCCAGCGGACCGGCCCTAGCTGGCGAGGCCGATCACCAACCACATGAACCCCACCCCGGCGACGGTGCAGAGCAGGGTGCTGCGGGAGGGGTGCGGGCTGTGCGCCTCCGGGAGGATGTCGGAGGTGGCCAGGTAGAGCAGGAAGCCGGAGAAGAAGCCGAGGTAGAGGCCGAGCAGGTGTCCGGGGATGGTGAAGGCCAGGGTGATCGCGGCGCCGGACACCGGGGCCAGCGCGTCCGCCGCGAGCAGGGCCACCGCCCGGCGCCGGTTGTTCCCGTAGAGCCGGGTGATCGTGTACGTGTTGAAGCCGTCGGCGAAGTCGTGGGCGACGACGGCGATGGCGACGACCGTTCCGACCGTGGTGCCTGCCTGGAAGGCGGCGCCGATCGCGAAGCCGTCCATCACGCTGTGCCCGACCAGGGCCAGCGCGGCGGTCAGGCCGACGCCCTGGCGCCCGGCGTGGTGGGTGTGCGCGTGCTGGTGGCCGTGGGTGTGCTCGGCGTACTCGCCCTCGTGGCCGCGGTGGATGGCGACCGCGCGTTCGACCACGTGGATGGTGAGGAAGCCGACCGCGAACATCAGCAGCGCCTGCGGCACGCCGTGCACCTCGTCCGGTGCCTGGCGCAGGGCCTCGGGCAGCAGGTCGAAGGCGACCACGCCGAGCATGAGGCCGGCGGCGAAGCCGAGTACGAGGTGGCGGCGGTCGCCGGTGCGCTGGGCGACGAATCCGCCGATCAGGGTCATCAGGAACGCCCCTGCGGCGACCAGGACGGCGGTCACCGGGCCGCCCCCGGGTGGGTCGATCCGTCCTGCGGGCGCCGACGGGTCCCGCCGTGTGGTCTGCCGGGCGCTCTGCCCATTCCTCTCCCCCTGGGATCCGCCCGTGGCCGGGCCGACCGCCGACCGTATCGGACGACCGTTCGATGGTGATCGCCCGGGGTGCCGCTGCTCGGCCGGCGCCCGGTTCCCAGCCTCGGGTCGGGGTCGGGGGCGCGCCCGCCGGGCGGTCCGTCGGGGTGAGCTGCGGAGATAGGGATGGGCCCGGAGGTGGGAATGGGACCGGGGGTGGGGTCAGCGGCTGGCGGCGAGGGGCAGTCCGAGGTGGGTGCGGGCGAGTTCGCGGACACCGTCGCCGTCGACCAGGTGGATGTGCCGGTGGCCCTCCTCCCCGGTGAGGTCGAGGGCCTCGTCGGCGAAGCGGCCGGTGGTCAGCCGCAGGCCACGCTCGGCGGACTCCTCCTGGACGGCCTCGGCCAGGGTGGCGATCTCCGCCGCGCTGACCGGCGCGGCGCCCCGGGAGGCCCAGACCACCCAGCGACCGGGCAGCGCGCTGCCCGGGGCCCCCTCGCCGGTGGCGACCAGTCCGGCCGGGCCGCGCAGCCGCACGCTCCACTCGGCGAGTCCACCACGGGTGAGCAGGTCGCGCACCAGCTGGGCGAACTCGTTCGCGGACAGGTCGGGGGCGGCCGGTACGGCGGCCCCCGCCTGGGCGGCGGGCTGCACGCCCACGCGGCCGTACGGGTCCGGGGTGACGGCGGCGCCGAGCTGGCGCAGCCGGACGAGCGCCTCGTCCTGTTCGGCGTCGGCGTAGACGCCTTCGTCGTCGCGTTCCTCGTACGGGGTGGCGGGCGGGAGCAGCCGGGTGCGGGCCAGCGCGTCGCGGTCGGCGTCCACGCTGACCAGGCAGAGCGGTTCGGCGGTGCCGGGCTCGCGCAGCCAGCCGTTGAGCACGACGCCCGCGAGTATCTCGTCGGTGTCGACGGCGTCGGCCGCCTGGAGGGCGCGCAGGGCGAGCCGGGCGACCAGGCGCAGGTAGTCGGTGGCCCGGTCGGCGGGCGGGCGCGGGACCGGGACGATGTCGCCGTCCGGGGCGAGCCGGTAGCCGGTGAGCGAGGGCACCAGGCCGAGCGGCGGCAGGTCGAGGTCCAGCACGGCGGTGCGGGTGAGCGGGCGGAAGACCGCCCGGCAGGGGGCGGGCAGGTCCTGGGTCGCGGTCTCGGCGGCGGCGAGTGCCCGCTCCAGCAGTGATTCCACGGCGGCCGGCTCGGACAGCCGGTAGGCCCGCCGGCACTCCTCCAGGCTCTCGTTGTACTCGCGCACGGCGCGGGCCCGGGCCTCCTCGGCCGCCTCGTGGACGCGCCGGGACTCGTCGACGGCCGGGCTGTCGGCCTCGGCCCGGCGGGTGCGCCACTCGCGCAGGGCGCGCTGGTGCGTCAACCGGGCCTGGGCGAGTTCGCGCTGGTAGCCGGAGTCGAGCAGGCGGCGGGCCGGGGTGCCGTCGGGGTCGGCGGCGGCCGGCCCTGCGGGCGCGAAGTCCGCCCAGCGGGGCTCGGCCTCGCTGCCGGTCTCCGGCCCGTCGGCCGAGTAGGGGCGGGGCTCGTAGTGGCGCAGCTGACTCTCGAAGTCCATGGCCGAGACGGGCAGTGCGGCCCGCCGGAGCAGATCGGCCAGCCGGTCGCGCTCGGCCTGGACGGTCAGCGTGCGGTGGTGGGTCAGGGCGGCGGCCCGGGCGTGGGCGGCGACGGACTCCTCGGGGCCGGCCGGGCCTTCGCCGGACGCACCTCCACCGGACGCGCCGTCACCGGAGGCGCCGTCACCGGGCGTCCCGGGGGCGGCCGGGCCGGGGGCGGAGCCGTCCGGGTCCGGGCCCTGGTCGGCGTTGAACTCTCTGAAGACCGAGGCGAGGAAGCCCGGCCGGGGGAACTGGACGGTGGCGGTGCCGTCGGGCTGGCCGTCTGCTGAGTGCTGCATCGGTCGTCGTTCCCCCATGCTCGTCCGGCGCCTGCCCGGGGCGGCCGGCGACCCTGCGGCCCGCCCCTGCCGGACATTGTCCACCGAACGGGCGGCAGTGGTCAGCCCAGCCTCTCAGTTGGTCCGGGTGTTGGTCAGGTGCAGGCCGATGTAGCCGACATAGATCCGGCCACTGCCGGAGCAGTCGTCGAGGTAGTGCAGCCGGGGCGCGGTACGGCCGCCGCCGATCCGCAGGTGTGCGCCCATGAAGGCGCGCCGGGAGGCGTCCACGCTTTCCGGGACGGGCAGCATCCGTTCGCGCTTCCACTTGGTGTGGCTGAACACCGTCCGGGACTCCCCGCGCACCGCCTTGCGGGGCGGGAAGTGGTGGCAGCCCTCCGGGGTGCGCTCGCACCACTGCTTGAAGTCGCCACCGGCCGCGCCGCGGACCGCCGCCTCGGCGTACTCCTGAAGAGCGGTCAGCCCGTCCCAGGCGAGCCGGGCCCAGCCGGCGCCGGAGCACCGGAGCCCGTCCAGGGCGAGCGCGTTCTTCTGGTCGCCGGTGAAGGTCAGCAGCGCGAACTCGTCGATTCTGGCCATGAGTTCGGTGAAGGTCTCCGGTTTGCCAGGCCGGGCGGACGGCTTGGTGGCGAAGCGCCCGGCGGCGCTCTGGAGGGTGCAGTGGCGCCCGGTGAGGGCGCGGGAGCCGGCCCGCACGCGGCCGTCCCGGCCGTCGTGACGCTCGTGGAGCTCCGGACGGTCGCGGCCCTCATGACCCTCGCGGCCATCCTGGTTGTCCCGGTTGTCCCGGCTCACGCGGTTGTCCCGGCGCTCATGGCGCAGGGTGCGCCGGACCCGTTCCAGCTCGTCGGCCCTGGCCTGCTGCTCGGCACGGTCCTGCTGCTCCTCCCGGACGAGCGCGGCCAGCTCGGCGCGGACGGCGGCCGGGTCCTCGACCGGGCTGACGGCCGCGCGGGGCGGCGCCGGGGCGACCCGCAGCACCGGGACGGCAGCCAGCGGGGGCGGCAGTGGCAGGTCGGCGGCGAGCCGTCGCGGCTCGCGGGCGAGCAGCCCGGCGGCGCGGCGGAGGTCCTGCTCTATTCGCCCCCGGGCGAGCACCGGGTGCCGGGCGGCGTCGTACCGGGAGGCGGGGTCGACCTCGGGCAGGTAGGTGCGCACCGCCCCGCCGTAGACGCTGTGGTACTCCAGCGCGACGTTGAACCCGGTCCGGGCACCCGGGTCCAGGACGTAGGCGGTGGCGAGGCCGGGCAGCTGGTGGCAGAGCGGGCGGATGACGTCCTCGACCCAGCGGTCGAGCGGGAGGTTCACCGGGACGCTGGCGACCACGACGGGCAGCCGGCGCTCCGGGTCGCAGAGTTCGTCGATCAGGCCGTCGACCTCGCCGGCAGTGATCACCCGGGGGGCCGGGTGGACGGCGGCCGGGCCGTCGGTGGCGTCGAGCAGCGGCAGGAGGGTGCGGGCGAGTTCGGGCACCGGCACCCGGCAAGGGGTCCGCACGCCGTTGCCGGTGCTGTGCGTCTCGGCCTCCAGCCGGACCCAGGTGGGGCCGTCGGCCCCGGTGGCCACGGTCAGGGTGAGCTGCTGGGTGCCGTGCGGGGTCGGGGTGCGCAGGCGTCGGCGGTCGTAGCGGCCGGCGGCCGGGCCACCGCGCAGCGGGCCCTGGTCGCGGTCGAGCAGGACGCGGTCGCCCAGGCGCAGGCGCTCGGCGGCGGGGGTCGATCCGGGCGGCTTCGGTCCGGACCGCGCGGGTTCGGGCGGCTTCGGTCCGGGCGGCTTCGGTCCGGACCGCGCGGGTTCGGGCGGCTTCGGTCCGGGCGGCTTCGGTCCGGGCGGCTTCGGTCCGGTTGGGGCCGTCCCCGTCGGGGTCTGTCCGGTCGGGGGCGGTCCGGCGAAGGTGCGGGGGGCCGGCGGGGGCTCCTCACAGCCTTCCTGTTTCAGCCAGGCGGCGAGCTGCTCGTCGGCCAGGGCGACGGCCTCGCGGTGCGGGAGGGTGGTGGTGACGGTCATCCGGTAGGGCGTCGCGGGGCCGGTCAGGTCGGAGCCGGCGGGCGACGAAAAGCGGTCTGAGGTCATGCGCATACCTCCGTGGTGCGGGGTGGGGTCCGGTGTCCTCCATCGATGGGTTATTCGTCCGGTTCGGCCGGATCCTTGCCCAGGAAACGCCACGGCCCGGAGCGGAAGTTCCAACTCCGGGCCACGTCAATACGTTCGGGTGAATCTACTCAAGCCACGCACCGCGTGGCGTGGCTGCTGGGCACGACACGCCCTCGCCGCCGGGACGGCGGGCGGCGGCGCCGGAGCGGCCCGGGTCAGGCCTCGGCGGGCCCGGCGCCGCTGCGGCTCCACGCGGGCTCCGCGACCGGCACCGCCAACGGGCAGTCGGCCGGGGCCGCGTAGCTCGCGATCAGCACCACCGGCTCGTCCCCGAGGTTGCGCCCCACGTGGACGTGGACCGGTCCGGCCTCCTCGACGAGTGAGTCCCCGGCCCGGCTGACCTCGACCCGGCCGTCGTGCAGGGTCCGGGTCAGCGTCCCGGACAGCACCACCACGTCCACCCGGCCCGGGTGGTAGTGCCAGCCGGTGCTGGCGCCCGGCGGCAGGGTGACGGTCTGGACGACGGGCATCTCGGGGCGGCTTCCTGCTCGACGACCGGACCAGGCTAGGCAGGCCCCGTGAGGCTCCGAAACGGATCGGCCTCGATCTGACCGAATACGTGGCCGAAAGCGCCGCCGCCCGCCTGCTCCGGCGTCAGACCGGCACCTCGACGTACGTCCGGCCGGCCGGAACCGCAACGGCGGTACCGCCGGTCGCCTCGGCCAGCCAGGTGTGGAAGGCCGGCACCTCCGGCTGCGGTACGCCCACCTCGATCCGCACCCCGGCCGGCTCGTACGCCAGGTCGCTCACCGTGTACCCGGCCGCCCGCAGGTCGTTCTCCACCCGCCCGGCGCGCACGTGGTCGGCCGTCACCGCGAGCAGTGCCACCGGCCGCCGCTCCAGCAGTCCGATCTCGTCCACCGCCTCGGACACCGCGTTCCCGTACGCCCGCACCAGGCCGCCCGCGCCGAGCTTGATGCCGCCGAAGTACCTGGTCACCACGGCGGCCGTGTCGGTCAGACCGCGCCGGCGCAGCACCTCCAGCATCGGCACCCCGGCGGTGCCGCCGGGCTCGCCGTCGTCGCTGGAACGCTCGCGGCGCTGCTCGTCACCGACCACGAAGGCGGTGCAGTTGTGCCGCGCGTCCCAGTACTGCTTGCGGATGCCGGCGATGAACGCCTGTGCCTCCTCCTCGTCGGCGACCCGGGCGAGGTGGCAGATGAACCGGGACTTCTTGATCTCGGTCTCGTGGCTGCCGGCCCGCCGGATGGTGAGGTACGGCCTGGCGGTCGGTTCCGGCGTGGCGGACATGGCGCGGTGGTTCTCCCGGGAACGGCGACGGCTGGCGGCGCGCACCCCGGGTGTCCGGGGCGGCACCGCCAGCCTAGGCCCTGGTCGGACGGACGCGGGGTCAGCGCCCGGCCAGGGCGTCCAGCCGGGCGCGGTCCAGGCCGGTCAGCGCGGTGACCTCGGCCGGGTCGACGGCGCCGCAGTCCAGGCCGCGCAGCAGGTAGCCGCTGAGCGCCCGGGCGGTGGCCGGCTCGTCCATCACGTCGCCGCCCGCCTTGGCGACGTACGCGGCCAGCCGGGCGGCGGCGGCCGCCAGGCCCTCGCGGTAGAAGGAGTACACCGCGACGTAACGGGTCGGCAGGTGCGCCGGGTGCATGTCCCAGCCCTGGTAGTAGGCGCGGGCCAGCGAGCGGCGGACCAGGTCGTGGTGGAGCTTCCAGGCGGCGTGCACCTGGTCGGTGGAGCCGGTCGGGATGACGTTGGTCGAGCCGTCGGAGAGCCGGACGCCGGTGCCGGCCGCGGCCACCTGCATGACCGCCTTCGCGTGGTCGGCGACCGGGTGGTCCATGCTCTGGTGGGCCGCACTGACGCCGCAGGAGGCGCTGTAGTCGAAGGTGCCGTAGTGCAGCCCGGTGGCGCGGCCCTCGGCGGCCTCGATCATCCGGGCCACGGTGGCCCGGCCGTCCGGGCCGAGGATGGCCTGGGTGGTCTCGATCTGGATCTCGAAGCCGATCCGGCCCGCGGGCAGTCCGGCGCGGCGCTCGAAGTCCTCCAGCAGCCGGACCAGCGCGGTGACCTGTTCGGCGTAGGTCACCTTGGGCAGGGTGAGGACCAGGCCGTCCGGCAGGCCGCCGCCGCCGCTGGCCAGCAGGGTGGCCAGGAACAGCTCCAGGGTGCGGATGCCGCGGTCGCGGACGGCCGCCTCCATGCACTTGATCCGGATGCCGAGGTACGGCGGCGCGGCGCCCTCGGCCACGGCGGCGGCGACCAGTTCGGCGGCACGGACGGCCGCGGCGTCCTCCTCGGCGTCCGGGCGGGGGCCGTAGCCGTCCTCGAAGTCGATCCGCAGGTCCTCGACCGGCTCGCGCTCCAGCTTGGCGCGGACCCGGGCGTGCACGTCGGCGAGCAGTTCGTCGTCGGCCACGCCGAGGGCGCGGGCCAGCTCGGCGGGGGTGCCGGCGTGGGTGTCGAAGGCCTCCAGGGCCTGGCGGCCCCACTCCCGTACGGTGTCGGCGGCGAAGGCGTCGGCCGGGACGTAGACGGTGTGCACCGGCTGCCTGGTCCCGGTGTCGCCGGGGTAGCGGCGCGCCAGGTCGGCGTCGACCGGGGCGAGCAGCGCCTCCACGGCGGCGCGGGCGGCGGCGGAGAAGGAGGCCCCGCCCGTCGGTCCGTTACCGTCGACCTCGACCTGCGACATCCGCACTCCTCCATGCCGAACCAGCGCTTCAACAGTTTGTTGAGGCGAAGGTAGCTCCGGCCGGATCGGGCGTCAATGGCCGACCGAGCGGTGGACGGAGGAGCGTTCGGCGGAGGCGGCCCGGTCAGTCCCTCCCGGCGGCGGCGTAGCGGTCGCGCAGCTGCGGGTAGAGCTCGGCGACGTCCTTGGGGTGGACCGAGCCGTCCGGGCGGTTGCCGGTGACGCCGTACTGCTTGGTCAGCCACTCGGCGAGGCGCTGCGGGTCGGGCTGGTGCTCGTGGTTGTCCATGTAGCTGACCAGGGCGTCGTAGGCCAGGTCCGGGTCCAGCCGGGACGGAGCCGGGCGGTGCGCGGACTCCTCGCCGTGGGCGGATCGCTCGGCCGGAACGGACTGCTCGACCTGCACGACGGGCTGCCCAGCCGGAACGGGCTGCCCGGGCTGGCGGGGCTGCGGCTCGGCGGCGGGCCCCGTCTCCTGAGCGGCCTGGGCCTGGGGCTGCTGCGGGAGGGCCGGCTCCTCGGCGACCGGACGAGGGGGCTTGAACCACGGCGAGGCCTGGCCGGGCACCCGCCCGCCGGGGGCGGCGTCGGACGGGTGGCCCGTGGTGCGCACCGGGCGCTCGGTCCACACGTTCAGCTCCTCGCGGTGCGGCTGCGGGGCCACCTCCGCCACGCCGTCCGGCTCCTGTGCGGCCCGCAGCCGGACGGCCGCCAGCTTCGCCAGCATCGGCGCGGCCACCTCGGCGGACATCGGCGCGACGGCGGCCGGGGCCGCGGCCGGGACCGCGGCCGGTTCGGGCTGGGGCTGCTGGAGGTGCTGCGGCTGCCGGGCCGGCTCCGGGCGGGCCGCAGCGGGGACGGCGGCGACGGGGGCCACGGGGGCCACGGGGGCCACGGGGGCCACGGAAGCGGCGGCCTCGACCGGGGCGATGGCCGTGGCGGCGCGGCCGTCCTGCCGCTGGAGCTCCAGGGCCTCCTTCTCCGCCAGCGCCTCCCGGGCCTCGCGCTCGCGCGCCTCCTCGTCCAGGCGGTCGAACAGCGTCGGGTCCAGCGGCACCCCGTACTTGGCCAGCTTGAGCGGCAGCAGGGCCTGGATCGGCGCCGAGCGGCGCCAGCCGCGGCCGTACCGGAAGCGCAGCTGCGCCCGGTAGACCAGGCGGTTCTGCTCCAGCCGGACGACCTCGTCGTAGGAGCGCAGCTCCCAGAGCTTCATCCGGCGCCAGAGCTTGAACGTCGGCACCGGGGAGAGCAGCCAGCGCATCACCCGGACCGAGTCCATGTGCCGGTCGGCCGTGATCGCCGCGATCCGGCCGACCGCGTGCCGGGAGGCCTCGACCACGACCACGAAGAGCACCGGGATGACGGCGTGCATCCCCATGCCGAGCGGATCGCCCCAGGAGGCGGCCGCGTTGAAGGCGATGGTGGCGACGGTCAGCACCCAAGCGGTCTGCCGCAGCATCGGGAAGGGGATCCGCAGCCAGGTCAGTACCAGGTCGAGCGAGAGGAGCACGACGATGCCGGCGTCGACGCCGATCGGGAAGGCGTAGGAGAAGGCCCCGAAGCCCTTCTCCTGCGCCAGTTCGCGCACCGCGTTGTACGAGCCCGCGAAGCCGATGCCCGAGATGATGCAGGCGCCGGCCGCGACCAGGCCGAGCAGGCCCCGATGGGCCTTGGTGAGCGTTGGGCGTGCCATTACGTCTATCAACCCCTGGATGTCGGCTGCTGCCGTACGCTGCCTCGGCTGCCGGTTCCCGCTTGTCGGGGCGCCGGACGGCTGAGCGACCTCCGGGCTCGGCCCACCGGAGTTTACTCGTACACCTGTTTCAGCGTTTCCGCAGCCTGGTGTGTCACCGTCCGGGGCTGACGACCCGCCCGCCGTGGACTGGGCGGATCGTCAGCCCTTCGGCCCTGCCGTGCCGTTGAGGTAGGTCAGCACCGCGAGCACCCGGCGGTTGGCGTCCTCGGCGGGGGCCAGTTCGAGCTTGGTGAAGATGTTGGCGATGTGCTTGGCCACCGCGCCGTCGCTGACCGCCAGGCGGGCGGCGATCGCCGAGTTGGAGCAGCCCTCGGCCATCAGCTCCAGCACCTCGCGCTCGCGCGGGGACAGCCGCAGCAACGGGCCGGGCCGGCGAGAGGTGGTCTGCATCAGCTTCGCGATCACGTCCGGGTCCATCGCCGTCCCGCCGGCCGCCACCCGGCGGACCGCGTCGATGAACTGGTCGGCGTTGAACACCCGGTCCTTCAGCAGGTAGCCGATCCCGCCGGTGCCGTCGGCCAGCAACTCCCGCGCGTACAGCTGCTGGACGTGCTGCGACAGCACCAGCACCGGCAAGCCCTGGATCTCCTTGCGGGCCTTCAGCGCCGCCTGCAGCCCCTCGTCGGTGAGCGTCGGGGGCAACCGGACGTCGACCACGGCCACGTCCGGCCGGTGGGTCAGCAACGCCTCCAGCAGTTCGGGGCCCGTCTCCACGGCCGCGGCGATGGTGAAACCGTGCGCTTCCAGCAGCCGGATCAGGCCTTCGCGAAGGAGGTAGAGGTCCTCGGCGAGGACAACTCGCACGGCAGCTCCAAGGTGATGGTGGTCGGACCGCCCGACGTGCTGTCGATGGCGAGGACACCGTCGAAGGTACCCAATCGCCGCTCGATCCCGCGCAGGCCGGTGCCCCGGGACGGATCCGCCACGCCCACCCCGTCGTCCGTCACCGTGATCCGCAGTAGCCCGGCCCGGTACAGGATGTCCACCCACACCTGCTCCGCCCCCGAGTGCTTGGCCGCGTTGGCCAGCAGTTCGCAGATGCTGAAGTAGGCCGCCGCCTCCACCGGCGCCGGCGGACGGTCCGGCAGGCTCACGCACACGTCGGTCGGCAGGGCGCTGTCCAGCGCCAGGGCACGCACGGCGTCGCCCAGTCCACGCTCGGCGAGCACCGGCGGGTGAATGCCGCGGACCAGGTCCCGCAGCTCCTGGAGCGCCCGGGCCGAGGACTGCCGCGCCTCGGAGAGCAGTTCCCGGGCGGCCGCCTGGTCGGTGTCCATCAGGTGCTCGATCGTGCCCAGCGTCATCCCTATCGCGACCAGCCGCGCCTGCGCACCGTCGTGCAGGTCCCGCTCGATCCGCCGCAGCTCCGCCGCTTGGTCGCCGACCGCGTCCGCCCTGGTCTCGGTCAGCTCGGCCACCCGCCTGGTCAGCTGGGCGTGCGTCGCCCGGCCGTCCTGGTCCAGCACCCGACGGGCCATCTCGGCGTACCCGCGCACCGCGTACGGCGCCACGAACACCACGACCGCGACCATGCCGAGCCCGAGCACGGCGCTCAGCAGGACCGACACCACGCGCGAGGGCAGCGGCCCGATCCCGTCCACGGGCAGCGGCCCCGTCACGGTGTAGGCCGCGCCCAACAGCATCAGCACGGCCAGCGGGCCCGCCAGCGCCATCACCAGGACGGGACTGACGACCAGCCAGGCCACCTCCGACCGGGTGGTCCGGTCCCGGGCGCCCCAGTGCAGCAGCTGCGCGTACTTCGCGACCGTCCGGGAGCGGTGGTACGAGTAACCCGTCCACCAGTGTCCGCGCTCGTCCAACTCCAGCGCGGGCCGCGGCTGGTACACGGCCGGCAGGCGGATGCCGTACCAGCGCTCCAGCTGCTGGCGCGTCCGATGCGCCGTACGGCGCACGAACGGGGCCGCCACGAGGACACCGGCGACGGCCGCCACCGCGAGGCCGAACAGGACCCCCGGGTAATAGGTGTCCTGGAAGACCGCGGCCGTGGCCCCGCCCGCAGCCAGCGCCGCCCCCACCGGCACCGCCAGACCCGGCACCGCACCCACCGCCAGGAGAGCCAGCCGCGCCAGCCCCTGGCCGCCCGCCGCGAGGGCCGCCTCGGTCTGCGCGCGCACCGTCGCGCCGCTCGTTCGACTCGCTGTTGCCACGGAAACTCCTGATGCCGGTCTCGATCGTCCTCCACAAGTGTTCACGAACGACCCGCTCCAGGCACTGGCCATGCCACCCCAATTGCGAGGTGGTCCTAGCACCACCTGCGGGTGGACATAACCCGGGCGGATTGTTGAGATTGTCTGGAAATGCAAAGAACCCCCATCCGGTTTCCCGGATGGGGGTTCTTTGTGAATGATTGTTCGGCGGCGTCCTACTCTCCCACAGGGTCCCCCCTGC
>NZ_JBIVAX010000047.1:0-54700 GCF_044745805.1 Kitasatospora sp. NPDC086801 | reverse complement strand
CCTTATCCAACTCCCCAGGTGTCACACACCATCAACGCGGCACAGCCCCGCAGGACACGCCACCAGCGCGTACACCTGACCAAGCACTACTAGGGCCTCCAGGGCCTCAGGCCCAGAGCTGGCCCTGCAGCGCCTCGACGGCCGCCTCGGTGGTCTCCGCCGTGTAGATGCCGGTGGACAGGTACTTCCAGCCGCCGTCGGCGACCACGAACACGATGTCGGCGCGCTCCCCGGCCGCCGCGGCCTTGCGGCCGACGCCGATCGCGGCGTGCAGGATCGCCCCGGTCGAGACGCCCGCGAAGATGCCCTCCTGCTGGAGGAGTTCGCGGGTGCGGCGGACGGCGTCCGCGGAGCCGACCGAGAAGCGGGTGGTGAGCACGGCGGCGTCGTACAGCTCGGGGACGAAGCCCTCGTCAAGGTTGCGCAGCCCGTACACCAGGTCGTCGTAGCGGGGTTCGGCGGCGACGATCCGCACGCCGGGGACCTTCTCGCGCAGGTAGCGGCCGACGCCCATCAGGGTGCCGGTGGTGCCGAGGCCGGCCACGAAGTGGGTGACGGTCGGCAGGTCGGCGAGGATCTCGGGGCCGGTGGTGGCGTAGTGGGCGCCCGCGTTGTCGGGGTTGCCGTACTGGTAGAGCATGACCCAGTCCGGGTGCTCGGCGGCGATCTCCTTGGCGATCCGGACGGCGGTGTTGGAGCCGCCGGCGGCCGGGGAGGGGATGATCTCGGCGCCCCACATGCGGAGCAGTTCGCGCCGTTCCTCGCTGGTGTTCTCGGGCATCACGCAGACCATCCGGTAGCCCTTGAGCTTGGCGGCCATGGCGAGCGAGATGCCGGTGTTGCCGCTGGTGGGTTCCAGGATGGTGCAGCCGGGGGTGAGCCGGCCCGCGGCCTCGGCGCGCTCGATCATGTGCAGCGCCGGGCGGTCCTTGATGGAGCCGGTGGGGTTGCGGTCCTCCAGCTTGGCCCAGAGCGTCACCTGCCCGTCGGTGTTGCCGGGGACGGCGGCGGACAGCCGCGGCAGGCGCACCAGCGGGGTGTTGCCGACGGCTTCGAGCGGGCTGTCGTAACGCAAGGGAGGCCTCCGGCCACGGCGGTGAGGGTGCGGAAGGACGCCCTCCCGCCCGCCGCGGGGCGGGCGGGAGGGCGGGAGGTCAGCGGGCTCCGCCGGCCACGGCGGGCAGGATGGTGACGCTGTCGCCGTCGGCGAGGGCGGTCGAGATGCCCTCCAGGAAGCGGACGTCCTCGTCGTTCAGGTAGACGTTGACGAAGCGGCGCAGCTCGCCGCCCTCGACCAGGCGGGCGGCGATGCCCGGGTGGCGGGCGTCGAGGTCGGTGAAGAGTTCCCCGAGGTTGCTGCCGGTGCCCTCGACGGCCTTGGCGCCGTCGGTGTAGGTGCGGAGGATGGTCGGGATGCGGACCTCGATGGCCATGGGTGCGCTCCTGTGCGGGTCGTGGGGTGGGTGGGCCGCGGCGGGCGCGGCGGGGAGGGTGGTCCCGGGGCCCGGCGTCGCCGGCAGGAGGTGGGCCCGGGTGGGGCGGGGCGGCTCAGCGCGAGCGCGCGGGCGTGCCGGGACAGATCGCACTGGCGAGCCGGCACAGGTCGACGTGCAGGCGCGCCACGAGGCGGGTGCCCGGGGCCTGGTTGCTCACATCGACGGAACGCATGGGCTCATCGTATAGATTCCCCGGCCCGCTCCTCCATGCCCGTCTCGGGATCCGGATGTTCCCGTTTCTCGGGCTGAGACGACACGGGCCCGCCGACCGCTCGCGGGCGCTCGGCGGGCCGCGCCCAGGTGGGTGCCGGTCAGGCCGGGTGGGCCTCGACGACCTGGACGTCTTCCTCCGTGATCTCGCCGTCCACGATGCGGAACGAGCGGAACTGGAACGGGTCGTCCGCGCCGTTGCCCTCGGCGGTGGAGACCAGGACGTAGTGGGCGAACGGCTCGGAGGCGTAGCTCACGTCGGTGCGCGAGGGGTAGGCCTCGGTGGCGGTGTGCGAGTGGTAGACGATCACCGGCTCCTCGTCGCGGTCGTCCATCTCGCGGTAGAGCTTGAGCAGGTCGCCCGAGTCGAACTCGTAGAAGGTGGGCGAGCGGGCCGCGTTGAGCATCGGGATGAACCGCTCGGGCCGTCCGCTGCCGGCCGGTCCGGCGACCACGCCGCAGGCCTCGTCCGGGTGGTCGGCGCGGGCGTGGGCCACGATCCGGTCGCGGAGTTCTCGGGTGATGGTCAGCATGCGGTCAGGATAGCCACGCCCCGATGGGTGTCCGCCGGGGCGTCCGAGGCCCGGTCACCGGGTGTCCGCCACCCGGGCGCGGCGGTCCGGACCCGGCGGTCCGGGCCCGGGCGGGCGGGCCGGTTCAGCCGCCGTCGCGCGCGTGCAGGTGGTCGTGGGCGACGCCGTGGGCGGCCCGCGGGTTGCGGCGCTTGAGCACCTGGTAGCCGATCACCAGCAGCACGGCCCAGCACGGGAAGACGTACAGCGAGATCCGGTTGTCCACGTCGAACCCGATCAGCACCACGACCAGGACGAGGAAGGCGAGCGCGGCCCAGCTGGTCCAGGCGCCGCCGGGGGCCTTGAAGGTGGGCGGCGGCAGGTGGCCGGCCCGCCAGGCCCGGCGGTAGCGGATCTGGCAGATCAGGATCATCGCCCAGGTCCACAGACCGCAGACGGTGGCGACGGAGGTGATGTACTCGAACGCCTTGGCCGGGACGAGGTAGTTGAGCACCACGCCGGCGCCCATCAGCAGGCAGGAGACGGTGATCGCGAAGGCCGGGGTGCGGCGGGTGTTGAGCTTGGTGAGCTGGCCCGGGGCCTGGCCGCGCAGGGCGAGGTCGCGCAGCATGCGGCCGGTGGAGTACATGCCGGAGTTGCAGGAGGAGAGCGCGGCGGTGAGCACCACGAAGTTGATGATGCCGGCCGCGGCCGGGATGCCGATCTTGCCGAAGGCGGCGACGAACGGGCTGACGCCGGGCTGGAACTCGGTCCACGGCACGAGCGAGAGGATGATCACCAGGGAGCCGATGTAGAACAGCATGATGCGCCAGGGCAGGGTGTTGATGGCGCGCGGCAGGGTCTTCTCGGGGTTCTCGCTCTCCCCGGCGGTGACGCCGACGAGTTCGACGCCCAGGTAGGCGAACATGACGATCTGCAGCGTCATCACGGTGGCGCCGATCCCCTTGGGGAAGAAGCCGCCGTCCTGCCAGAGGTGGGTGATCGACGCGGTGTCACCGGCCTTGCTGAAGCCGAGGGTGAGCACCCCGATGCCGATCAGGATCATGCCGATGATGGCGGTGACCTTGACCATCGAGAACCAGAACTCGATCTCGCCGAACAGCTTCACCGAGATCAGGTTGGCCCCGTAGAGGATCACCAGGAAGGTCAGCGCGCTGATCCACTGCGGGATGTCAGGCGCCCAGAACCTCACGTACACGGCGGCGGCGGTGGTCTCCGCCATGCCGGTGACCACCCAGAACAGCCAGTACGTCCAACCGGTCACGTAGCCGGCGAAGGGGCCGAGGAACTCGCGTGCGTACTCGGCGAAGCTGCCGGAGACCGGGCGGTAGGTGAGGAGTTCGCCGAGGGCGCGCATGATCGCGAAGATCACCACGCCGGCGACGGCGTAGGAGAGGATCAGGCTCGGGCCGGACCTGGAGATCGCGGTGCCCGCACCGAGGAAGAGGCCGGTGCCGATGGCACCGCCGATCGCGATCATCTGGATCTGGCGGCTTCCCAGCCCCCGGTGGTAGCCCTCCTCGTCCGGTTTCGAGTCGACCACGTCGTCGTACAGCTGCTCGGCCATGGTGCACCGTCCTGGGTGGGTCTCGTGGGGTGGAGAAGTCGTACCACGCAGGGTTCGGACAGCGGTGTTCGTCTGAGCGTTATTTGAGCATGACCTGCTAGGTTTTGCCCGATTTACCAGGAGATGCCCCGGTCATCCGTCCACATACTGGACGAATCGACCAGGGCTTGCCCGAGAGCGGTCAGGATCAGTCCGCGATCGCCTCCAGGAGCGTCTCCTGGAGCGCCCCCAGCCAGACGTACGCCATCACCAGCGGCTTGCGGTCGTCCTCGTCCGGCAGCTCGTAGAGCTCCTCGTCGTCCTCGCTGACCTCCAGCTGGACGCCCAGGGTCAGCCGCAGGTCGTTGAGCGCGCCCAGCCAGCGCAGGCAGTCGGCGGGGTCCAGCTTGACCACCCCGCCCTCGCCGCCGAGCCGGTCGAGCATCCGGACGACGTGCAGCGCGTCCTCGCGCTTGCGGGCCCGCAGGTCCACCTCGGTGTAGCGGCGGAACTCTCCCGAGGCGGCCCGGCTCTCCGGGTCCTCCGGCGCGGCCGGGTCGCCGTAGGCGTCCGGGAGGAGCCGGGCGAGCATCGGATTGGCCGGCGCCTCGGTCGGGCCCTCGGCGAACAGCGCGGCCAGCGGATCGCCGCCGTCCCCGCCCGGGCCGGGCCCGATCAGCTGCAGGATCCCCACCTCCAGGGAGCGCAGGATGGAGGCCTCCAGCTCGTCCAGCGCGATCGTCGCACTTCCGCCGCCGGCACTCTCGAACAACCCAGCCATGTCTATCGGTCAGCCCGTCTTCGTCGTCTCGGGTGGGGTACCGGCTCCGCGGCCGCGGTCGGTCGCGCAGCAGTCCGCCGCGCGAGGGGCCGCCACACCGTGGTCAGCCGTCCTGTGGTCAGCCGCACTGCGGCCGATCGCACTGCGGCCGATCGCGCTGCGGTCAGTCGTGCTGCGGTCAGTCGTGCTGCAGCGTCGCCCAGAGGCCGTAGCCGTGCATCGCCTGGACGTCGCGTTCCATCTCCTCGCGGGAGCCGCTGGAGACCACCGTCCGCCCCTTGGTGTGCACCTCCATCATCAGCTTCCTGGCCTTGTCCTTCGGGTAGCCGAAGTAGGCCTGGAAGACGTACTGGACGTAGCTCATCAGGTTCACCGGGTCGTTGTGCACGATGGTCACCCAGGGCGTGTCCGGCTCCACCACCGGTAGTCCTTCGACCTCCGGGCGCTCGATCTCCACGGGCGCGACACTCACCGCCGGGTCCTCCTCGCTGCGCAGTCCGTCCACGCCTCTTCTGCCCCATGCTGCCATCCGGGGGACCCCCGGGCGATTCCGGCCCGGCCCGCACCACGAGAAATCGTCACTCTGACGCTAAGTGGTAGTAGCATCATCCGCATGGACGCCACTTCAGTGCGCGCGGCCGGTTCGACCGCGCTCCTCACCGACCGCTACGAGCTCACCATGCTGCAGGCCGCCCTGCGCAGCGGGGCCGCGGACCGCCGCTCCGTGTTCGAGGTGTTCACCCGCCGCCTGCCCGGCGGCCGCCGCTACGGCGTCATGGCCGGCACCGGCCGGGTGCTCGACGCCATCGAGAACTTCCGCTTCACCACCCCCCAGCTCGACTGGCTGGCCGGCCAGGGCGTGATCGACGACGACACCCTGCACTACCTCGCCGACTACCGCTTCGCCGGCGACGTCCACGGCTACCCCGAGGGCGAGGTCTACTTCCCCGGCTCGCCGCTGCTCACCGTCGAGGGCAGCTTCGCCGAGGCGGTGATCCTGGAGACGGTGATCCTCTCGATCCTCAACCACGACTCGGCGATCGCGGCCGCCGCCTCCCGGATGACCGCCGCCGCCGGCGGTCGCCCGGTGATCGAGATGGGCGCCCGGCGTGCCCACGAGCAGGCCGCCGTCGCCGCCGCCCGGGCCGCGTACGTGGCCGGCTTCGCCGCCACCTCCGACCTGGAGGCCGGCTTCACCCACGGCATCCCGACCACCGGCACCGCCGCCCACGCCTTCACCCTCGTCCACGACAGCGAGCGGGACGCCTTCCGCGCGCAGATCGCCTCCATGGGCAAGGGCACCACCCTCTTGGTCGACACCTTCGACCTGCGCGAGGCCGTCCGCACCGCCGTCGAGGTGGCCGGCCCCGAACTGGGCGCCGTCCGGATCGACTCCGGCGACCTCACCCTGCTGGCCCACCGGGTCCGCCGTCAGCTGGACGACCTCGGCGCCACGAAGACCCGGATCATCGTCACCTCCGACCTCGACGAGTACGCCATCGCCGCGCTCGCCGCCGCCCCGGTGGACGGCTACGGCGTCGGCACCAGCCTGGTCACCGGCAGCGGCCACCCGACCTGCGCGATGGTCTACAAGCTGGTCGCCCGCGCCGAGACCGCGGACGGGCCGCTGGTGCCGGTGGCCAAGCGCGCGGCCGGCGGCAAGACCAGCATCGGCGGCCGCAAGTGGGCCGCCCGACGGCCCGACGCCGACGGCGTCGCCGAGGCCGAGGTGGTCGGCACCGGAACGGTCCCGGCCGACCTGGAGCCGCACCTGATGCAGGTGCCGCTGGTGCGGGCCGGCCGGACCGTCGGCCGCGAACCGCTCACCGCCGCCCGCGAACGGCACGTCCGGGCCCGGGCCGCGCTGCCGCTGTCGGCCACCCAGCTCTCCAAGGGCGACCCGGTCCTGCCGACCGAACTCGTCCTCTGACCCCGCCCGGCCGACCGACGCGAACCGGCGGACGGCTCCCGGGGCCCGCCCCGGGAGCCGTCGCCACCCAGGCGGGAGCTCGAAGACGGCCCCAAGCCTTCCGCCCCCGCGCGCCACTCCCTAGAGTCAGCCGTAGAGTTCCCCCGGAGCTCCCCGAGAACCCCCCGAGCCCCGCCGCGGGCCGAGTATCCCGAGGGCTCCCCCGCCGGGGCGCCACCACGGCCGCCCCCCACATCCGAGGATGCGAGCCATGCACCGGGCACTGATCGTCGTCGACGTGCAGAACGACTTCTGCGAGGGCGGCAGCCT
This sequence comes from Kitasatospora sp. NPDC086801, assembly GCF_044745805.1. Taxonomy (NCBI): domain Bacteria; kingdom Bacillati; phylum Actinomycetota; class Actinomycetes; order Kitasatosporales; family Streptomycetaceae; genus Kitasatospora; species Kitasatospora sp. NPDC086801. The sequence goes on along the minus strand of NZ_JBIVAX010000047.1, from coordinate 47,895 downwards.
GGCCGTCGCCGGCGGCGCCGAGGTGGCCGCCGCCATCACCGACCTGATCGCCGAGTCCTCCCCCGGCTACCAGCACATCCTCGCCACCCGCGACCACCACATCGACCCGGGCGACCACTTCTCCACCGACCCCGACTACGTGACCAGCTGGCCGGTGCACTGCGTGGCCGGCACCGAAGGCGTGGGCTTCCACCCCAACTTCGCCCCGGCCGTCATCTCCGGCGCGGTCGAGGCGGTCTTCGACAAGGGCGCCTACTCGGCGGCGTACAGCGGCTTCGAGGGGCTGGACGAGAACAACCGCGGCCCGGTGGAGTGGCTGCGCGAACGGCAGGTCGACGAGATCGACGTGGTCGGCATCGCCACCGACCACTGCGTCCGGGCCACCGCCCTGGACGCCGCCCGGGCCGGCTTCACCACCCGCGTCCTGCTCGACCTCACCGCCGGGGTCGCACCGGCGACCACCTCCGCCGCGCTCGCCGAACTGCGGGCCGCCGGGGTCGAGTTGGTCGGCACCCCGGTGGTACGGGCGTAGCCCTGGCGCTGTGCGGGCGCCGCGCGGGAGCGACGCGGGGCCTGGTGAGGGCCTGATGCGGGCCTGGTGCGGGCCCCGGTGCGGGCTCAGCCCTGGCCCTGCGCGGGCGGATCCGGCCAAGACCTAACCGACCATCAACTCCACCACGTCCGAGCCGCCCACCCGGTGGGCCTCGCGCAGTTCGGCGCCGACCGCGTCCCGGTCGGCCGCGAGCCGGGCACCGGAGACGTACACCACCCGGATCCCCAGGTACTCCATCCGGTGCTGGCCGCCGCGCACCCAGGCGGCCTCGCCCTCGCTGACGCAGCGCAGGTCCGGGTCCACCTCCACCGCGACGCCCTGCTCCGGCCAGTAGAGGTCGGGGACGGCGATGTACGTGCCGCCACGCATCCGCAGCTCGGGGCCGACCAGCGGGACGGGCAGCAGGCACTCGTCCACCAGTTCGCCGACCCGGTCCATGACGAAGTCCCGTTCACCGGCCAGCAGTTCGTCCAGGGCCGCCCGCACCCGGGGTTCGCCGGTCAGCCCGGACTCGGTCAGCTCGGTCGCCAACTCCCGGACTGTGCAGGGATCGTCGGGGCGGGCGACGGCCTCGCGCAGCACCTCCCGCACCGGCACCGGGGCGCAGTCCTCCTCCGTCGTCCACTCGCACAGCGCGTCCGCGACCGCCCGGGCGACCGGCGCACAGGCCAGGCCGTGCACCGAGCGGGCCACCAACTCCCGTTCGGTGCGCCGGATCCGCACCTCCCCGGCGTCCTTCAGCCGGCGCTGGCGGGGCACCAGGACATCCACCCCGGTCACCGCCGGCAGCCGGGGCACCGCGGCGAAGCCGTACAGTGCGAGCGCGGCCGCGCCGGTGATCACCGCGCCCTCGCGGCGGCCCTCCTCCCGGCCGTTCTGCGCCGCGTACAGCAGGGCGGCCCACATCCGCTGCTCCGGGGTCGGCCCGTCGGACTGCAACAGGTACACCCGGGGCAGCAGCCGCTGCCAGGGCCCGCCGCGACGGCAGTGTTCGGTGACGATCCGGGCCGGCACGCCCCGGGCGCGCAACTGGCTCGCGGTGACGACGTTCTGTTGACGCTTCGCCAGCTCCTCCAGGGACGGCGGCGGCGTGGGAATCCGGTAGCTCATGCGGACACCATCCCCAACCGCTCCGACCCGCCACCGGCCACCTGACGCACTGTTACCCAACCGTCGCGAAACCGGGATCAGCCCGCACTAAAGTCCCCATACCCTCACTCAATCGGAGTAATTGACGGTCGTCAGGTTGTCATATCTGATCGAAAGCGATCGCCCACCAGGCCGCCTGACCCAGAGTGACCAAAGGCATACGCCGGGAGACCCTCCAGGCGTCAAACCCGCCCCGGGAATTGCCTAGGCTTGCGTCATGTCACGTGACGAGACCGCCGGCCTCCGCGCGGCCCAGCTCCGCCTTGGCCGCCTGCCCGGATACGTCCGCCGCCCGGACCCGGCCCGCCGCAGCGGCGAACAGGGCCATACGTACAAGAAGGGCTGGGAGGTCCGCTTCACCGCCCGCAGCGAGGCCGAGATAGCCGAGATCCGCGACCTCGTGGTCGCCGCCGGGTTCGCCCCGGCCAGACCCTTCTTCAAAGGCCACCAACTCATCCAGCCGGTCTACGGCATGGCTGCCGTCCAGGCTTACCTGGCCGCGAGACAGGCGGCCGAGGAACACGCCGCCCGCACCGCACTCGGCCGCCGCCGACGAACCGCCGGCGGACACCCCGCCACCGGACACCCCTCCAGCGGACACCCCGTCAGTGGGCGCCCCGCCACCGGGCACCCCACCGGCGCCGCACACCGGTGCGAACGCGAGGAGGCCGCCGACGGGGCCGCCGCGGCGACTGCGGCCGCAGCTGCCACCGCCGCCCAACTCACCCGGCGGCGGGCCATCGAATCCTTCCCCGCCCAGGTCGAACGGGGCAACGCCGTCGACGACCGCCTCTCCCCGACGGAGGCCCGACCGAAGCCCTGACGACAGACCACCCCACCCGCGCCTCGGCCCCCGGGCCGGACGGCCCCAGGCCGCCGGGGCGTGGCCGATGTGCACGGTGGCGGCCGGCAGGCGCGGGACCGCCCGGACCGGCGCCTGCTCCGCCGCCTCAGCCACCCGGTGCGCCGCCGCCACGGCGAGCGCACCGTCCACACCGGCACGTCACCGGCACGTCCACCACCACACCCGCCGGCGCGCCCCCGGCGGAGGCCCCCACGACGCCGTCCGGCCGCTCCGTGGCGCCGTCCACCCGCTCCGTGGCGCCACGCCGGTGCAGGCGCGATCGAAGGTGTGGTTGCGCGGATGGTTGTGCGGCCGCGGCTTCGCGCCGTGGGCGTGGACGCCAGCCTCCATAAGCCCTACGGTGGCACATCAACCGTCTTGCAACCACACCCCTCCTGCACCCCCTGACCAGCCGCGACGTGCTCGCAACTACGCCCCCCACGCCACTGCGCCACCCTTCCCCACCGATCCCCCGCCCGGCCGCCCCACCACCGCTGCACCACCGCGCCCCACCGGTCGACACCGGAACCGGCCGAGCGGCGGCGGGTTCCGGGCATTCAATCCGATTGGTAACCCAGCGCACCGAGGGCATATCGTAGAGTGAGCGCAGATGATCCACCGTCAGCCGTCCATCTCCCTTTCCGAGAAGCCGAGATGACCAACCGTCACGCGAGTTCCGCCGAGCCGCCCCCGAGGCCCGGCGAGCCGGAGGACGTACCACTGGAGTTCGCCGCCTTCTGCGAACTCCACCGCCCCCGGTACCTCAGCTACGCCCGGGTCTGGCTGACCGAGCACAGCGCCGCGGCCACCGCCGTCCAACAGGCGTTCGCCGAAATCGCCGTCCAATGGCGCGAGTTGCTGGGCAGCTCCAACCCCACCGCGAACGCCTGGCAGATCCTGCGCAGCACCGTCGCCGACCACACCCGGCACGTGCCCGCCACCCCGGACCGCCATCCCGCCGACGACGACCTGGCGATCCTGCACTACGTCGTCGGCTTGGCCGCCCCCGAGATCGCCGACGTCATCGGCACCGACACCGCCAGCGTCGCCGGCCGGCTCCGGCGCACCATGCTGCGGGAGGCCTCCGGCTGGTGAGTCCCCTCAGACCCGCACACCCGTCACATCGAACAAGTGATGCACCGGGTCATGGATCAGATAGCGGGCGAACGACTCCACCGTGAACCGCGCCCCGTCACTACGGCCCCCGGTCCGCCGCCACTGCTCGCCCGCCACCCGCTCGAACGCCGCCGCCAACGCCGCCGCGGCCTCCGTCAACTCCCCGGCCACCACCGCCGGCACCTGCTCCCCGTACCGCTCGGCGACCGCCGTCTCGTCCTGATCCCAGTTCGGGAACAGCGGACCGTCCTCGTCCAGCATCAGATCCACCCGGACCCGGAACAACCGGAACACGTCCCGGACATGGCACGCGTACTCCAGCCCCGACCACACCCCCGGCCGCGGCCGCCGACGCACCCCCTCCTCGTCCCCGGCCAACAGCGCCGACCAGCCCTCGGCATTGGCCCGGACCATCCCCGCGACGTCCTCCGGCACCACCGCCGGGACGTCCAACCCACACTCCGGACACGGGCGTTCCAACACCCACGTCCAGTCCTTGCCATCCGGAACGACCACACCCGCCGGATCCACGCCACGCTCAGAAGCACTCATGGCCCCAGCATGGCCACCCCGCCACCCGCCCCACCAGCGGCAAGGACGCCAACCGCCACCAAAATACTGCCACCCCCGCCCTCACCCCTCACCCGAACGGCGGCCGCCCAGCCCCCTCAGCCACCCGCCTCCGCCGGGCCCGCACCCCCCACACCACGACCACCACCACCCCGCCGACCAGCACCCCCCACAACGCCACCCCCACCGCGACCCCGACCCCGAACCAGCCACCCCCGCCGGCCCCGCCGGCCCCAGCCGCGGGCACCACGGCCTCCCCACTCGGCTGCTCCGTCACCCCCTCCACCGGAGCCCCCTGCGACTCCCCCCGCCCCACCAGCGGATTCTCCCGAGGCCCGCTGTCCACAACCGGATTCGCCTCCAACGCCTTCGCGGGCGCAAGAACCCCGAAGCCATACCTGCTCCCCGGCACCGCCGACCCGTCCCCCGGCGCCGCAGCAGTCCTGATCATCCGATTGATCACCTGCCCAGCCGACAGCTCCGGATACTTCGCACGGATCAACGCGGCGGTGGCGGAGACGTAGGCGGTGGCATCCGAAGTGCCGTTGCCCACGCCGTAGCTCGACGAGGACTTGGCCGTGGCCTGGTAGATCTCCACACCGGGCGCGGCGAGTGTCGTCTCGGCACCCGGAGTCGAACGGTCCCAAACGCTCCCCGTGGAATCCACAGCCGCCACCGCCACCACTCCGGGGAAGGCCGCCGGGTACTGGACACCGCTCAGGTTGGCGCCGTTGTTTCCTGTGGCGGCGACCAGCACGACATCTTTGGAGACCGCGTAGTTGACGGCTTCGCGTGCCGGGGAATCGGACCTCGACGTCCCCCCGACCGACATGTTGACGACCTTCGCACCGTGATCCACGGCAAAGCGGATCGCCTCGGCGAGGCCGTTCCGCTGGAGATCCGGATTCTCGCCGTCGGTCCGTACCTTCACTGGCAGGATCTTCGCTTTCGGCGCCAAGCCCATGACCCCTGCCTGAGCGCCGTGCCCGTGCCCCGCGATCAGGCTCGCCATCGCGGTGCCATGGCCGTCGCCGTCGGTGCGGCCGTCCGTGTTCGTGCCGGAGAAGTCACCCCCCGGAAGAACCTGCCCGGTGAGGTCCTGGTGGTCCTGGTTGACCCCGCTGTCGACCAGGCCGACGATCACGCCCTCGCCCTGGCTGACAGTCCAGACTTTCGTCTCGGCCTCGAAGGTCTTCAGGGCCCACTGCTCGTCTCTGATCTGATCCGCCGATGCCGTCGGTGCCGCGACGCTCCAGATCAATGCCCCGGCGGCAAGGGCCGCTGTACCACGTGCCAACCGGCGGCTCGTCAAACCTGGTCACCCCACTCAGCGAGGCGTCCCGCAGATCACCGATCTGCGGGACGCGATCAGATCACCCATCCGATTCAGGACTGGGCTCATTCCACCACGTTCGGATTGGCGGGCTTGTCCGACGCCCAGGTCTCCTCGTCCTCGACGAGGTAGTCGGGCCGCCGACCGCCCTTCTCCCGGTCCTTCTTGTGCCGTTGCGCGCCGGTGAGCGGCATGCCAGGAGCCATGCCGCCTGGGCCGCCAACACCGGGTTCCCCCCTGAGCCGGTTCCGGGCTCCTAGGCCGGAACCGCCTTCCGTGAAAGCCTCTTTGTCACGCATTCCCTCGACCGGCCGCGCCGTCCCGCCGACGATCCCACCGGGTCGGCCCGTAGGCCCACCCATCGGCCGGGCGCCAGAACCACCTCGGTCCCCGCTTCCCCCACCCGGATAAGGTCCACCGGCACCAGTCGCCCGGCCGCCGACCGGCCCGGGGCCGCCCGCCGGATTCGCACCGTCCGGGAGTTCCCGACCGCCAAATCCGACCTTGGCCTGACCGGTGCCGGGGCCAACCGGTAGACCGACTGCGGCCGGGCCTGCGGGATTGGAGATCCCCTGCCCGCCATTGCTACCCGGGAGGCTGCCCGCAACGCCACCGGGCGGCACAACACCCGCTCCGGAGGTCTGGGTCCCTGGAACGGTGGTAGTGGCCATAGCCCCGTTAGGGAGGACCACCAGCGTGCCAGCGATGCCCACGCCGGGGCCGTAGTTCACCGAACCCTGGGCCTTCGGCGGGGTCTGCGCCGTGCCACCCTTGATCCCCGAATCGGTCGGAACAGACACACTCCTCGACGCGGAGCGGGCCGGCATCGCCGGTTCGGAAGACTTCGGGTTCCGCGGTGGTGGGCTACTCGTCACCCGCCCTGACGTTCCCGCGACACCGATCGAGGTGCCCGACATCATCGCGCTCGCCACCGCCGCCGTCCCGGTCGGATCGTCCTGTGGCGTCACATCGCGTGTCTCGCCCGACTTCTGCAACGGTGACAGGTTCTGTGGCGGCTTCAGCGCCGGGGTGGCGATGCGGTAGTGCATGGCGAGGGTTTGCATGACGGTGGCGGCTTCGGCTTTTCGGCGGTCGGCGACGGGGATGTGTTCGTCGTCGCCGCCGAAGACGGAGGAGACTCCGTCGCCGACGGTGTCCTTGACCTTTTCCCAGGTGCTGGGTTCCTCGGGCATGTCGCGTTTGGCCTTGGCGATGGCCTCGGACATGTTGTGGAGGGTGTTGGCCGCGTCGTTGGCGTACGAGGCCGCGTTGTTGATGCTGTCGGCGAGGTGGAGCATGCGGGTGTGGAAGGCGTCGCTGGTGGTGCCTTCCCAGGTGACGGCGGCTTCGGTGCTGGCGCGGGTGAGGGTGGCGCGGATGGCTTTGAGGGTGTCGGCGGCGTGGCGCCAGGGGTCGCCGGCGGCCATGACTTCGCCGGGGTTGAGGGCCTGGGCCATGGTGCGGAGTTGGGCGTGGCTGTAGCTGGTGAAGTCGGTGTAGGCCATGGGGTGTTCGCCTCCGTTCGGGCTCGGCCGGTGGGCGCCGGGGGTCAAGGGGCGGGTGTGCTGCCGCCGGGGGCGGGTGGGGCGACGGTGTGCTCGCAAGCCACCTTGCTGCTGGCGGAGGGGTTGGCGACGGACCAGCCGTCGTCGCCGAGTTTGAGTTTCTTCGCGGTGTGCCGGTCGTGTTCTTCGTAGTTGGTGGCGGTGAGTTCGGCGTTCTTCTGGGCTTCGTCGACGGCTTGTTGGAGTTGGTTGAGGACATCGCGAAGGCCGTCGCGCATGGTGTTGTAGCGGCTGTGGATCTCGGTGGCTTCGGCGAAGGTGCCGAAGGCGGTTCTGCCGATGCCGCTGCTTCCGTGGGTGGCGGCGCCGTCGGCGTGGCGTTGGAAATCGGCGAGCAGGAGCCGGACTTGGGCGGCGAAGGCGCGGAGTTGTTCGACCTCGACGCGGTAGCCCCGGCCGGCGCCTCCGGTTGTGCCGGTTCCTGTTGCCACTTCGGCGCCTCCCCCGTGCGTCCGTGGGTCGCTGTCGGGGTTGGGCCCCGGTGTCTCATGTCTAACACACGGGGCCCGAATTCCGCCTGGTACCTGTTCAGTTCGCAGGCGTCCTCGCATGGAGGGCGTCGGCGAGGGCGCGGCGGCAGAGGGAGTCGGCGTGCCGGGTGGTTTCGGGGAGCCGGTAGTGGGGCGCGAGTTGGAGGGTGGTGCGGACGGCGGTGTCGAGGCTGATGCGGTGGCCGATGGAGACGTAGACGGGTTTGACGCCGGGCCGGGTGCGGAGGGCGCGGCCGACCTCTTCGCCGGTGGCGGGGTCGGTGAGCGGGGTGGTGGCGCCGCGGGGGGTGTCGGGGTCGTGGTGGTGGAAGGTGAAGGGGGTTTTGGCGACGCCGAGGGTGCGCAGGCCGGTGAGGACGCCGAGGTGGCTGGCGAGGCCGAGACGGCGGGGGTGGGCGAGGCCGTAGCCGTCGCAGACGACGGTGTCGGGGGTGCGGGTGAGGGCGGCGAGGGCGTCGAGGACGGCGGGGAGTTCGCGGAAGGCGAGCAGTCCGGGGGTGTAGGGGAAGGGGATGCGGCCGACGGCGGTGGCCTGTTCGACGACGGCGAGGGTGTCGTGGTCGAGGAGGACGGCTGCGGCGGCGACGAGGTCGTGCTCGTCGTCGTAGGCGACGTCGACGCCGGCGATGAGCCGCCCGACGCCACCATCGGAGCCTCCGGAGTCGTCGGAGGCACCGGGGTCGTCGTGGGTCCGGACGAGGGGGCGCAGGCGTTCCTGTTCGGCGAGTGCCTGGGCTTCGGTGGTGGGCCAGTCGGCGGGGATGGGCACGGGTGTTCCCCCGGGGTGGGTGGGGCGGACACGGTCGGGTTCACCGTACCGAGGGGGCGAACGACCCCGGGGTGAGCCTGTGCGCCCCCTGTGCCCCCGGTCCGGCGGGTTAGCCTGGACTTACCGAACTCCCTTGCCGGGCAGTGCTTCTGGGACCGGCACCATTCCCGCTCGTTTCCCCCGACGTGCGAAGGACCCCCGCCATGCCGCGTCCGTCCGCTGCCCAGTACTGCCTCGGCTCGTTCACCGTCGTCGCCGCCACGGTGGCACTGCTGGCCGTTTCGGGCGCCTCGGGCGTCCTGGAGGTCGCGGTGCTGGTGGGGTTCGCGCTGGCGCTCGGCACCGTGGTGACGGTGTTGTCGCTCGCCGCGTCCGGCAGGTCGGCCGCGAGGGCGGGGGCCGCTGCCCCGACCCCGGCCGGACGCGAGTACGCCCGGCAGCGCTAGCAACGCTAGTCCGCCGCCGGGCGTCGCGGCCCGCTTGGCCGGTCAGTCGGTGGTGACCACCACGGTCTTCGCGGCCTTGTCGTGGATGCACTGCCGGTAGGGCTTGTCGAAGACGCCGAACATCCCGTCGATGATCCACCAGAGGGCGGCGCAGCAGATCACGGCCGGGAGGATGTAGACGGCCGCGCGGGTCCAGGCGGCGGCCTGGGTGGGCTTGTTGCCGTCGATCAGCATGGCGACGCGGACGTGCATCGCCTTCTTGCCGAGGGTCTGGCCGTCCCGGCTGAGCATCAGGCCCTCGTAGAGAAGGTAGATGGCGCAACCGAGCCAGAATGCGCCGACCTCGCCGGAGCGGTCGCCGAAGTCGGCGAAGGGGGCCACCACGATCAGGGCGACGACCTGGACGAGGAGGTAGTCGATCAGGCGGGCGAGGATGCGCCTGGGCCAGCTGCCGATCGGCGGCATCCCGGGAACGGGGCCGCCGCCGGGGGTTCCGTAGCCGGCGGGGCCGTAGCCGGGCGGGGGCTGGTCGTAGGGGTTCTGGCCGTAGGGGGCCTGGCCGGGCTGGCTCTGGCCGTAGGTCGGGCCGCCGTAGGTGCCGCCGTACGCGCCGGGGCCGTCGGCCGGACTGCCGGGGGTGCCGTCGGACGGACCGCCGGTGGGCGGCGGGGCAGGGGAAGGGTTCGGGTCCGACGGGCGGCCTTCCGGCGTGCCGCCACCCGGCTGCGGGGACTGCTTGTCGAAGGAGGGCTGGCCGCCCCCCTCCGGCTGGGGGCCTGAGGGGTCGTGAGTGCTCATCCCTCGAGTAGAACATCACACATTCTTGCAATTTGGGACATTCTGTCCGTTTTGCCGCCCAGTCGAGAAGAGCGCCTCCGGGCCGGGGAGGCGGCCTCCGCACTGGGGAGGCGGCCTCCGGGCCGGGTGGCCTCAGTCGCGGACCACCCTGGTGCGAGCGGCCCGGTCCTGCCAGCCGCGCCGGGCCTGGCGGTCGAACACGGGCCAGACCAGGCCGACGAGCAGCACCAGCCCGAGTTGCCTGACCGCCCATCGGAGCAGCGAGCGGCCGAGGCTCAACCTCGCCCGGGCGCCGGGGGCGGCGGCGTCCACCACCCGGATCCGGGCCAGCCGCTTGCCGAAGGTCTGGCCGGTGCGGGCGGTCGGCAGCACCTCGTAGAGCAGGCTGACGAAGAGCAGGATGCCGAGCAGGACCACGACCTTGCCCAGCACCACGTCGTCCACCAACCAGACCTGGACCTGGCGCCGGGCGAGGGAACTGGCCATCCGGGCCTGGTCGAGCTTCTGCTGGAGGTGCTCGGACGCCGAGCGGCCGAGCGGGATTCCGGCGGCGACGGCGACCACGAGGAGTACGACGGTGTCCACGGCGCGCGCGGCCAGCCGGCGCCCGAGCCCGGCGGGCGTCGCCGGGGCGAGCGCCGCAGGGGCGGGGCGGCGGCGCGCGACGGCCTCCCGGGCCGGGCGCACGACGGGCAGCGACGCGGCAGACGCGGGGGGCCGGCCCTGGGTCCGGGCCGGAACCCCTCCGGCGGCGACCGGCGCGGCCGGGGCCGGTACGGCGAGCTCGGGCTCAGACGCGGACTCGGATACGGGCTCAACAGCACGCCCGGCCCCGCGCACAACCTTCGGAACGGGCGCCACGACGGACGACGCGACGGACGACGGCGCCTCCCGCACCGCCACCGCCGTCGGGGCGCTCGCGGGCGACCCGACGACGGCGGCCACCTCCACCGCGACCGAACTCTCGACCGACGCCTCGATCGACGCCGCGACCGGAACGCCGACCGAAGCCCGGGCCGGAACAGCAACAGGAGCACGAACCTCCATCACGCGCCCCTCCTCCGCCTCGGGCTCCCCCGGAAGCGCTCCCCAGGAGACCCGGTGCGGCCCGCCGCCCGTCTCCATCAGCCCCCGCTGCACCCGCGGATCGGCCTGCCAGCCGGGCTCCTCCGCCGCACCCCCGACCGCCGCACCCCCGACCGCCGAAACCTCGACCACCAGCTCGCCGAGGACCGCCTCGTCGAGAACCGGCGCCTCGACCACCACCCTCTCCACCCCGGACAACCCGGATACCCCGGATGCTCCAGGCGCTCCAGACATCCCAGACTCCCCGGACTCCCCGGACTCCCCGGACTCCCCGACCGTCCGGAACACCGGCCCGCCCATCACCTCCGCCGCCCGCGGCCCGAGGACGAACTTCGCCCCGCCCGTGGTCTGGTCGAGGTACACCGGCCCGGTGTCCCCGCCCCCGCCGCGCACGGCCCCGCCCCAGGACGGCTCCGGGGCCCCCGACTCCGGGACGGCCGACTCCGGGACGGCCGGCTCCGGCACCACCGGCGGCGGCACTGCCCGCGCCGTACCCGCCACGACCGCCCCGCTGGCGGCAGGCCGCCGGGACGCGAACCGGGGCGGCTCCAGCACCTCGCCCTCGGCGGGTGCGGGCCGGCTGGTGCCCGGCACCCAGGCCGAGCCGCCCCAGTACCGGACGAAGCCGGGGATGGAGGGGTCGGGGTAGTAGCCCGGCTCGGGTCCGACGGCCGGGTCGCCGGCGCCGGCGAAGGGGCGGTCCGTCATGGGGTCTTCTCTCCTGGCGGGTCCTGGCGGGGCCGACACGGCACGCCCGCCCGGCGCACCCGCGAGCCGCCCGGCGCACGCGAGGGCACCGCCGGTAGGCGGACAGTCGCCGGACAGTCACAAAGGGTAGTACCTCGCCGCAGTGCCAACGGAAAGTTGGCCAATCACCGGACAGCGGGAGGCCGTCCGGGGTAGGAGCGGCCGAGCCGTCCCGGCGTGTGGCAGGTGTCCGAGCGCCGCGTTCCCCACCGTTCACCACCTCTCGCCGAACTTCCCGAAGAAATCCCGGAAACGTGTGTAAGAACCGGTGTGGACCGCCCTCTCAAAGGTCACCGGGCCCGGAACCGGGCAGGAACCGAAGGCAGAGAGGAAGACGATCATGGAGCGCCCCACCAGCGTGGTCGAGCACGAACTGGAGCTGAACCTGGTGCTCTCCCCCGAGCACAGCGTCCCCGTCCCGGCCCGGCTGTCCTACGGCAGCCACGACCCGTACGCGGTGCACATCACCTTCCACCTGGACACCGGCTCCCCGGTGACCTGGGTGTTCGCCCGCGAGCTGCTGGTCGAGGGCACCTTCCGGCCGTGCGGCCAGGGCGACGTGCGGATCTGGCCGACCCGCTCGGGCCGGCGCAGCGTGCTCTGCCTGGCGTTGAGCTCCCCGGCCGGGGACGCGCTGCTGGAGGCGCCGCTGCCGACCGTTGCGGCCTGGCTGGAGCGGGCCCACCGGCTGGTCCCGCCGGGCAGCGAGATGGCCGCGCTGGACATGGACGGCTCGCTCGCGGACCTGCTTGCGTGAGCGCGCGTACGACCAGCGGCCCTGCTTGCGTGAGCGCGCGTACGACCGCCGGCGCACCTACGACCGCGAACACACCTACGACCGCGAACGCGCGCACGACCACGAGCGCGCCGACCGGTGGGAACGCGCCCACGGCCACGAACGCGCACCCGGCCGGGACCGCGCAACGCGACGGGAGCGGCGCCCCCGCTGGCTCAGCGGGCCGCGGGGGCCTGCTGACGGCCGCGAGTGGCGTCCGGGCCGCCGCCGTCGCGCTGGCCGGGCAGCCGGACCAGCGGCGCGCCGGCGGAGCGTCGCCGGGCCCTTATCCGGATGGCGGCGGCGAGCAGGAAGCAGAGCCCGACCCACGGGTAGACCGAGGTCGGCAGCTGGCGCAGCGGTGACATGTGGAGGACGGCAGGCCCGAGCGGCTTGGCGGCCCACATCGCGAAGGAGAGGAACGCGAGCAGCGTCGCCCAGAAGGCGGCCCGCCAGCGCAGCCGGCGGACGCCGACCGGGCGGGCGTGCTCGACGGAGGCCTCGGCGGCCAGCAGGACGAGCAGCGGCACGCACCAGACCCAGTGGTGGGTCCAGCTGATCGGCGAGATCAGCACGGCGGTGACGGCGGCGCAGCAGACGCCCCAGGCCTCGGCCCGGGGCAGCCAGCGGGCGCTGCGGTGGGCCCAGGCGGCGACGGCGAGGCCGGCCACCGCGACCAGGCCGGCCGCGAGGGTGGCGAGGGTGCCGGGGTCGGCGGTGTGCAGCAGCCGGGCGAGGGCGCCGCGCAGCGACTGGTTGTCGACGATCTCGGTCTTGCCGACCCGGGAGGAGTCGTACAGGTACTTGGTCCAGAAGCCCCAGGTGGCGTCGGGCAGGGCGACGGCACCGATCAGGAAGGTGCCGAGGAAGGTGAGGCCGGCCACGAAGGCGGCCCGGACCCGGCCGGTGATCAGCAGGTAGACGGCGAACAGGCCGGGGGTGAGCTTGAGGCCGGCGGCGATGCCGATCGCCATGCCCTTGCTGCGGCGGGCGTCCGAACGGGTGAGGTCCCAGAGGATCAGGCAGGCGAGCGCCAGGTTGATCTGGCCGTACCGGAGCGTGGTGAAGACGGGTTCGAGCCAGACGCCGAGGCCGGTCACCAGGATGACGCCGATCGGCCGCAGTTCGCGGCGCGGCCAGCCGACCAGCTTGAAGGACAGGTGGGTCAGCAGGGCGAGCAGACCGAGGTTGCCGAGAGTGATCGCCACCCGGAGGAACGGGACCGGGAACCAGGTGGTGGGCACGAACAGCATGGCCGCGAACGGGGGGTAGGTCGCGGGCAGGTTCCACTCGGTGACGCGCAGTGCGTACAGGTCGGTGCCGTTGGCGACGGCGGCGCCCTCGGCCCGGTAGACGATCATGTCGACCATCGAGGTGTTGACGAAGTGGCGGACCACCGCGTACACGACCAGGGACAGCAGCGCCAGGGCCGAAGCGGCCAGCAGCGGGCGGCGGGGGGCCTCGCGCAGCGCGCGGACGGGGGCGCCGAGCGCGGTCCGCAGCCGGTCCGACAGGGGGGCGGGCGCGGGGTCGGGTGCGGTCCGCACCGGGCTGCGCTCGTCTTGCACCGCTGTCACCAGTCCACTCCGTCCACCACTCGACCAAACGCCGACGATACCGGATGCAGGCCGACCAGGCCTGGGCGCGATCAGTCACGCAGCGTGACGAGTGGGCCCCGGCCAGCCGGCCGTGCACGCGCGTTTCGCCCCGGGCCTCTTCATCCGGGCCTCTTCATCCGAGCCCAGCCGACCTTGACCCGGTCGGCCTCAACCCGGCTGGTCTCAACCCGGCTGGTCTCAACCCAGATCGCGTGAGACCCTGCCGACCGCCGGCCGGCCGGAACGGGGCGAGCCGGAGTCCCCCGGGCTTCGGCCGGGAGAGGGGTCAGTTCTGGAACAGCGCGCCCCGGCTGCGCCGTCGGCGGGCCCGGAGCGGCGCCCCGCCGTCCGGGCGGGCCTCCAGCCGCAGCCGGATCTCGGCGCCGCCGAGCACGGCGGAGCGGCCGAGCGCCAGGTCGCCGCCGGTGGACTCGGCGAGTTTGCGGACGATGTCGAGGCCGAGGCCGGTGGAGCCCTCGCCGCCGTGGCCCTCGCCGCGCTTGAGGGCGGCGGCCGGGTCGCTGAAGCCGGGGCCGGCGTCGCCGACCAGGACGATCACCGAGGTCTCGGTGGCGAGCACGTCCACCGAGAAGGCGGTGCCGACGGCGGTGTGCCGGAAGACGTTGCCGAGCAGTGCGTCGACGACGGCGGCCAGGTCGGCACGCTGGACCGGGACGGGCGCCGCCCGGTCGGCGCCGGCCAGTTGCCAGCGGCGTCCCTCGTCCTCGGCCAGTGCGGACCAGAAGCCGACCCGTTCGCGGACCACCTCGGCGATGTCGCAGCCGACCGCGACGGCGGGCGCGTCCTCGGGGTCGCGGCGGGCCGAGCGGATGATCTGGTCGACCTCGCGTTCCAGTTGGGAGACCGCGTGCCGGGTGGCGTCGGCGGCGTCGCCCTCGCCGAGCGAGGCGGCGTTGAGCCGCAGCACGGTCAGCGGGGTGCGCAGCCGGTGGGACAGGTCGGCGGCCAGTTCCCGTTCGGCGGCGAGGAGCTGGACCACCCGGTCGGCCATGGTGTTGAACGCGTGGGCGGCCTCGCGCAGTTCCTCGGGGCTGCCTGCGGCCTGCTTGCCGTCGACCGGGACCCGTACGGCCAGGTTGCCGGCGCCGAGCGAGCGGGCGGCGCTGGCGAGCCGCCGGGCGGAGGCCACGATCCGGCCGCCCATCCGGTCGGCGACCAGTACCGAGATGGCGACCAGGCCGAGCGCGACGCCCGAGAGCACCAGCCAGGCGGTGGAGACGCCCCGGGTGAGGTCGCCGTTGGCGACGAACACCTCGACCACGGCGGTGCGCCCGGTGTCCACCGCGACCGGCTGGAGCAGCGCGTAGCCGCCGGGCACCGCGACGGTGAAGGAGCGGCCCTGGCCGCCGGCGGTGGACACGTCGCCGGCGGCGGCCCGGGCCTCGCCGATGGTGGGCCCGCCGGGGCCGCCCGCGCCGGGGAGTGCGTCCGGGGCGGCCGGGGCGGGCAGGTGGACCGCCATCCGGCCCTGCCCGCCGGCGTCGGTACTGGCCAGGGCGCGGTCGATGGCGATCTGGTCGGTGGTGATGGCGAGGGCCGGGCCGAGTGCGGCGGCCTGCCGTTCGGCGGCGGTGAAGGCGTGGTCCCGGGCGGTCTGCTGGACCATCAGGCCGAGCGGGATGAGGAAGGCCAGCGCGACCATGGTGGTCCCGGCGACGGCGGCCTTGATCAGGGCCCAGCGCAGCGAGCGCCCGAACCTCCTCATGTCCGGTGCTCCGCCAGCCCCCCGGCCGCCTCCAGCCGGACCCCGACTCCCCGGACGGTGTGCAGGTAGCGGGGGCTGGAGGCGGTCTCGCCGAGCTTGCGGCGCAGCCAGGACAGGTGGACGTCGATGGTCTGGTCGCCGCCGTAGGTCTGCTGCCAGACCTCGGCCAGGATCTCCTTGCGCGGCACGACCACGCCGGGGCGCCCGGCCAGGAAGGCCAGCAGGTCGAACTCGCGGCGGGTCAGGTCGAGCAGCCGCCCGTCCAGCGAGGCCTCGCGGCGCTGGAGGTCGATGGCGAGGCCGCCGACCCGCAGCACCTGGGCGACGGGGGCGGCGCCGCCGCCGAGCCGGCGCAGGACGGCGGCCATCCGGGCACTGAGGTGCTCCCCGGAGAAAGGTTTCACCAGATAGTCGTCGGCGCCGTCGTTGAGCAGCCGGACGATCTCGGCCTCGTCGTCGCGGGCGGTCGAGATGATCACCGGCACATTGGTCAGGCCCCGGATCATCTTGAGCGCCTCGCTGCCGTCCAGGTCCGGCAGGCCCAGGTCGAGGATCACCAGGTCACAGCCGACCTGGGCGACCTCCCGCAGCGCCTCAAGTGCCGTGCCCACACTGCGGACCGCATGACCGGTGTCGGTCAGGTGCCGGATGAGGGCGGAACGTACGAAGGGGTCGTCCTCGACCACGAGCACTGTTGCCATGGCCCTGCACGGTACGCCATCGACGGGCAGTGGTCTGTACCTCGGGGTGGCCTCCGGACGGCGTGCAACTGCCCTGACCGATAACGGGGCTGCCCGGCTGCGCAGGCCCGGAATACGGCAGGATGAGCGGACGATGCGGAACGGACTGGTACAGCTCGGCGCCTGGGCGGCGGCCACCGGGGCGGCGGTGGCGCTGTCCTGGCTCGGCGTGCACGCGGTGCTGACCGGCGCCGCGTTCGAACAGCCCACGGCCCTGCCGCTGCCCTCGCCGAGAGCCGACGGCACGCCGCACACCGCGACCGTCACCCCCGACCAGGCGCGGTCGGCCGCCCGGACCGGGGCCCCGGCCCCACCGGCCTCCCCGACCGCCGCCACCACCACGACGCGCGGGCCGGCCCCCGCCACCACCCTCTCCGCCGCCTCCCCGTCGGCCACCCGCCGCCCCGCCCCCACCACCACCACGGCGACGTCCTCCGTGAAGAGCTATCCGGTGCCGGGCGGCAAGGTCGCCCTGGACATCCGCCCCGACAAGGCCTCGCTGGTCTCCGCCACCCCGGACCCGGGCTGGCAGATGCAGGTGTGGAACGGCGACCAGTGGATGCGGGTGGACTTCACCAAGGGCGAGCAGGCCAACTCGGTCTTCGTCTACTGGAACGGCCACCCGCCGGTGGTCGAGACGGCCATCCGCTGAGCCCCCCTCACCAGGTCTCGAACGGCAGGTACCCCGGCAGGTACGGCCCGGCGTAGCCGGACCGGTCGACCAGGGTGTGCCTGGTCCCGCCCGGCACCCCGATCGTCGCGAGCACCACCGTGCCGAAGCGGTCCCGCGCCTCGTACGGTTCGGCCAGCGACAGCGCGCCCCGGTCCACCGCGTAGTCGTACGCGTAGTAGACGTCCGGCACGCTCACCACGAGGTCCAGCACCCCGTCCCCGTGCCGGGCCAGGTGCGCGCCCAGCTCCCGCCCGCGCGGGCCGATCACCTGGACCAGCGAGGTGAGCACGATCCGGGTCCCGGGCGCGTCCAGCACGTACGAGACCGTCTCCGGCTCCCCGGTCTCCGGCCCGGCGTACGCGCTACAGCGCAGCCCGAGCGCGGCGGCGTAGCGGCGGGCGGCCCGATCGGCGTCGCCGACCGCGAAGACCACCGCGTCGGCGCGGCCCATCGGGAGGGGGTCGGACTCTCCGGGCCCTGCGGCGAGCAGGACGGGTTCGGCGGCGGTGTCGGTCATGACGGCCCTCCCGGTAGGCGTGCGGACCACGGCGGGTGCGGCCGCGCGCCGGGGTGGGGCCCGGCGCACGGCGTCGTGGCTGGAGGGTGGCGCCGAGCCGACCGGCGCGCAACTGTTCCGTTTCCTCCTGGTCAAGCTGTGCGCCGGGGCGGGAGAATCGGCGGCGCCGCTGTACAGAATGCCCACCGGAGGACGGAGCCGCGATGCCCCCCGCCCAGTCCCCGAGCTCCCCCGGCTCGCCCAACTCCCCTGCCCCGCAAGGCGCTTCGTCCGGACCCGGGGCGGGTGGCGGGAACGACGCGATCGACGCGCTGGACGGCCGGCTGATCCGGCTGCTCGCCGAGGAGCCCCGGATCGGGGTGCTGGAGTGCTCGCGCCGGCTCCAGGTCGCCCGGGGCACCGTGCAGGCCCGGCTGGACCGGTTGCAGGCCAAGGGGGTGATCGGCGGCTTCGGCCCGGAGGTCGACCCGGCGGCGCTCGGCTACCCGGTCACGGCCTTCGCCACCCTGGAGATCTCCCAGGGCCAGGGCGCCGACGTCCGGGCGCACCTGGCGAGCGTGCCGGAGGTGCTGGAACTGCACACCATCACCGGGGCCGGGGACATGATGGTGCGGATCGTGGCCCGCTCCAACGCCGACCTGCAACGGGTGATCGACCGGGTGGTGGGCTTCGACGGGATCGTCCGCTCGTCCACCGCGATCGCGCTGGAGAACCCGGTGCCGTACCGCATCCTGCCGCTGGTGGACCAGGCCGCCGCCGAGTAGGGCCCGCGGCCCCGCTCAGCAGCTGGGGACGCTGCCGCCGCTCTTCAGTGCCTCCAGCGCCGAGACCGCCTCACCGAGCGTGCCGACCGGCACCAGTCGCAGCGTCCTGGGCGTGTTGACCTTGGCGTCCGTGCACTCGTCCTTGGGCAGCAGGAACACCGTCGCGCCGTCCCGGGCGGCCGCCTGGGTCTTGAGCGGGACGCCGCCGACCGCGCCGACGACGCCCTGGTCGTCGATGGTGCCGGTGCCCGCGATCGTGAGCCCGCCGGTGAGGTCGCCGCCCTTGCCGTCGCCGGCGAGCTGGTCGACGATGCCCAGCGCCAGCATCTGCCCGGCGCTCGGGCCGCCGACGTCGCCCAGGTCGACCTTCACCTTGACCTGGTCCGGCGAGAGGTGGAGGTAGCCGAGGGCGGCGGCGGTGGCGCTGTTCTGCGACTCGACCATCTGCTGGGTGGTCTGCTCCTCGGCCTTGGCCGGGTTGCCGGGCAGGTAGACCGTGTCGGTCGGGCGCACCGCCTCGTCCTGGTCGAACCAGGCCTGGAGCGCGCGCCAGAAGGTGGTCCGCTCCCCCGGGTTGGTGGCCGAGATGGTGACCATCCGCAGCTCGCCCTCGGTGGAGCGCAGCGGCGCCCCGGTGATGGTGAGGACCGGCTTGTCCTTGTACGTGCCGAGGGTGTCCGCGGTCAGGCCCGGCCAGGTCAGCGTGTACGGCAGCGGGACGAAGGCGGCCACGCCGAACAGCGCGGCGACCAGCACCCCGCAGAGCGTGAGCGCGCGGGTCCGCGGGGAGGTGAGGGCCTTGGGCAGCTTGGTGTCGGACACAAGGGGAATCCAAACACACCGGGGCCCGTGCTGACCTACCGCAGCGCGTCGGCCACCTCGGTCGCCGCCTCCACCACCCGGGGCCCGACCCGCTCGGGGACCAGCCCGTTCAGCATCACCACGCCGACGCTGCCCTCGATGCCGCTCAGCCCGATCAGCGCGGCGGCCGCGCCGCACGCCCCGGACTGCTCCTCCGCACGGGTGATGACGAAGCCCTGCTCCGGCCGGCGCTGGCCGGGGAAGGAGCGCGCCTCCAGGATGGCCCGGCCGGCGGCGCTCTCGCCGAGCGGGTGGCGCAGCCCGGTGCGGTAGGCGACGTGGAAGTCGGTCCAGCTCGGCTCGACCACGGCGACGGCCAGCGCCTCGTTGCCGTCCACCAGGGTCAGGTGGGCGGTGGCGCCGAGGTCCTCGGCCAGGCTGCGCAGGGCCGGCAGCGCGGCCTCGCGCAGCAGCGGGTGCACCCGGTGGGCGAGGCGCAGGACGCCCAGGCCGACCCGGGCGCGGCCGCCGATGTCCCGGCGGACCAGGCCGTGCTGTTCCAGGGTGGCCAGCAGCCGGTAGACGACGGTGCGGTTGACGGCCAGTCGGGCGGCCAGCTCGGTGACGGTGAGCCCGCGCTCGGAGTCGGCGAGGAGTTTGAGGACCCGGACGCCACGGTCCAGGGTCTGGGAGGTCTCGGCAGTCACGACGGGCTTCCTTTCCGCGGCGCTCGCGGGGCAGGCGGCGCCGGGCCGGGTTCGGTGTCGCGCGCAGGTGGGGTGGCCGCGCTCGGACCGCTCGCGGTGTCGTCCCTGACGTGCGTGCGGTCCTGCGGCGCCCGTCCTGTGGGGGTTGCCCGGTGGAAGAGCGTGGGGGAAAGGTAGTGAAGGAAATGTCGTGACGGAAGTGGTTGTCCAAAATTCGGGCGTGATCGACTTCAACAGCGCGACGAAACCAGGACAAACACTCCCATTCATCCGGGCCCGTCAGCGCACGGGTTCGACCGCGCTCCGGAGTCCGGACACCCGGGGCGGAGCGGCCGACCCGCGGCCACCCGCCGTATCGTTCCTGCGGCTGATTCCACGCCCGTTTCCGGGCCCGCTTCCATGCCCGTTTTCCGGGCCCGCTTCCGAACCGGCTTCCGCGGTTACTTCGCCCACTCGCGGATCTTGGCGATCCGCGCCTTCAGCTGGTTGGCGGTGGCCTGTGCGGTCAGCGGGCCACCGCACTGGCGGCGCAGCTCGTTGTGGACGGTGCCGTGCGGCTGGTTGGTGCGGTGGTGCCAGGCGGCCACCAGCGCGTTCAGCTCCTTGCGCAGCTCCCGGAGTTCCTGGTGGGTGACGACCGGCCGCTGCTCGGCCGGCAGCTCCAGCAGGTCGGCCTCCTCGGCGGGCTTGCCCTTGCTGCGCTGGATCTGCCGGTGCTGGCGCTTCTGCAGCAGCATCTGCACCTGGTCCGGCTCCAGCAGGCCCGGGATGCCGAGGTAGTCGTCCTCCTCCTCGCTCCCCGGGTGGGCCTGCATGCCGAACTCCATGGCGTTGTACAGCACCCGGTCGAAGACCGCGTCGGAGCCGATCGCCTCGTAGGAGAACTCGTCGCCGCCCGCGCCGTCCGGCCCGTCGTTGGCCCGCTCGGCCTCGGCGAGCAGCCGGTCCTCCTCGTCGAAGAGGCCCTCGCCCTCCTTCTTCGGCCGGTCCAGCACGTGGTCGCGCTGGACCTCCATCTCGTTGGCGAAGCCGAGCAGCATCGGGATGGTCGGCAGGAACACCGAGGCGGTCTCGCCGCGCTTGCGGGCGCGCACGAAGCGGCCGACGGCCTGGGCGAAGAACAGCGGGGTGGAGATCGAGGTGGCGTACACCCCGACGCACAGCCGGGGCACGTCGACGCCTTCGGACACCATCCGGACCGCGACCATCCAGCGCGAGTCCCCGGCCGCGTAGTCGGAGATCCGCTGGGAGGCCTCGGTCTCGTCGGAGAGCACCACGGTGGCCTTCTCGCCGGAGATCTCGCGCAGGATCTTGGCGTAGGCGCGCGCGGTGTTCTGGTCGGTGGCGATGACCAGCCCGCCGGCGTCCGGGATCGCCTTGCGGACCTCGGACAGCCGCCGGTCGGCGGCCTGCAGCACGGACGGGATCCACTCGCCCTGCGGGGCCAGCGCGGTGCGCCAGGCCTGGGCGATCAGGTCCTTGGTCATCGGCTCTCCGAGCCGGGCCTCCAACTCGTCGCCGGACTTGGTGCGCCAGCGCATGTTGCCGCTGTAGCTGAGGAAGATCACCGGGCGGACGACGTGGTCGGCGAGCGCGTGTCCGTAGCCGTAGGTGTAGTCGGCGACGGACTTGCGGATGCCGTCGCCGCCGGCCTCGTACTGGACGAACGGGATCGGGTTGGTGTCGGAGCGGAACGGCGTCCCGGTCAGCGCCAGTCGGCGGGTGGCCGGTTCGAAGGCCTCGAAGCAGGCCTCGCCCCAGGACTTGGAGTCACCGGCGTGGTGGATCTCGTCCATGATCACGAGGGTCTTGCGCGCCTCGGTCCGGTTGCGGTGCAGCATCGGGTTGACCCCGACGCCCGCGTAGGTGACCACGATGCCGTGGTAGTCCCGGGAGAGCGGGCCGGAGGAGTAGGCCGGGTCGAGCCGGATGCCTATCCGCGCGGCGGCCTCGGCCCACTGCTTCTTCAGGTGCTCGGTCGGCGCGACGACGGTCACCTGCTGCACCAGGTGGTTGTGCAGCAGGTACGAGGCCAGGGTGAGCGCGAAGGTGGTCTTACCGGCGCCCGGGGTGGCGACCGCGAGGAAGTCGCGCGGCTGCGTCTCGATGTACCTGTCCAGCGCGCCCTGCTGCCAGGCCCGCAGCTTGCCCGCGGTGCCCCAGGGGGCGCGGCCGGGGAAGGCCGGCGAGAGGTGGTGCGAGGCGGCGGACGCGGCGGACGCGGCGGACCCGGCGCCCCGGGCGGGCGCCTGCGGCTCCGGCACGTCGGAGAACAGCGGCATCGAGGAGGCGGCGGCAGTACTCACGGTCTCCGAGGGGGGATCATCGCAGGTCAGGGGCGGTTTCTCAGCCCCGCCCCGCGGTCGGGCGGCGATCGGACAACCCGCCCAGCGTACCGGCCCGGCGCCCTCAGGGCGGCCAGGCGAGGCTCCGCGCCGGGTCGGGGCGGCCGGAAATCGACGTGATGCGGATCACATTCGATCGACTTCGAAACCGAGTAATCACGACCGGTCCCAGGACTCTCACCAGGGTGAGGCCGCCCCAACCCTCCCCCTTGTCGACCGGCCTCACACCGACCCGAAGGGACTCGCCGTGCACACCCCCGCCGAAGAGACCGTCCAGGCCCGCCTGATCCTCTCCCCCCACCGCTCCGTCCGGCTGCGGGTGGTCCTGAGTTACCTGCCGGAGGACCCGCTCGCCGTCCGGATGGCCTTCCCCGCCGAGTTCTCCCTGGACGAACCGGCGGACGGCGGCGCGGGCGCGGACGGCGCCGACGACATCGTCTGGGTCTTCGCCCGCCAACTGCTCTCGGCCGGCCTGGAGCTGTCGGCCGGCGTCGGCGACGTCCACGTCCGACCCGCGCTCGGCCGGCGCACCATGGTCGAGCTGCGGGCGCCGGAGGGCACCGCGCTGCTCCAGTTCGACACCACCGACCTGCGCCGCTTCCTGTGGCGCAGCCGGCTGCTCGTCCCCGAGGGCGAGGAGCACCTGCACCTGGACGCCGACCGCGCGCTCGCCGAGCTGCTCGGCTGAGCGGCACGCGGGCCGGCGTCCGGGAGCGTCAGCGCGCTTCCGGCCGGCGCCCGGGCCCGGGGCCCGGGACGCCTCAGCCCGACAGCCTGCGCATCAGCCGGACGCCCTGTGCCGGCGTCAGGTGCGGCAGGTACGCCTTGCCGATCGCCCTGGTGATGCTCGGCAGCGCGGCGGGGTCGGGGTAGGCCATGTACATCGGCCGGTACTCCGGCTGGAACTTCGACTTGAACGCGAGCAGCGAGCGGAAGCCGTACACCGGCTCCAGCACCCGTCCCATCCAGTCCAGCATCCGTTGCAGGCCGGAGGGCTCCTCGTCCTGCCCGGAGCGGGCCAGCGGCGCGCCGGACAGCGACAGGAAGCGCGCGCCCTCCTCCTTGAAGCCCAGCGCGGCCGAGGCGATCAGGAACTCGTTGACGCCGCGGAAGCCGTCCGAGCGCCGGCGCATGAAGTCCAGCGTCCAGCCGACCGGCACGCCGTCCTCGTACACCGGCATCCAGCTGGTCAGCCCGTGCACGACGCGCTGCCCGTCCACCGCGATCAGCACCCGCACGTCCGGGTCGTCCAGTTCCTCCAGCCCGCCGAGCGTGAAGCCCATCTCGGGCAGGCCCTTCTCGGAGACCCACTCCTCGGAGATCGCCCGGATCTGGTCCCGCAGCGCGCGCGGCGCCTCGTGGTAGGACCACCACTCGGCGGTGATGCCCTGCTTGCCGGCCTTGTTCAGCGCGGTCCGGATGTCCTGCCACTTGCGGCCGGTGAAGGCCAGCTCGGGCAGCGCGACCACGGTGTCCTCGGCGACCTGCACCGAGCGCCAGCCGAGCTGCCCGGCGGCCGCCCTGGTCTGCGGGGAGACGCTGTAGAAGCACGGGGTCCAGCCGCGCTGGTCGCAGTACCGGGCGAACCCGGCCACCGCCCCGGCCCGGGCCTCCGGCGCGCCGAACGGGTCGCCGGTGGTCAGCGCCACCGTGTTGTGCACCCGGTAGGCGACGGCCGCCCGGCCCTCGTCGTCGAACCAGTAGTGGTTGCCGTCCCAGGTGGTGATGAAGGACAGCGTCCCGCCGCCGTACGCGGTGAGCAGCGCCCTGGCCCGGGCGGCCGCCTCGGCGTCGGTGTGCAGCACCGGCCGGCGGAAGGCCGGCAGCAGCGCGGCCAGCGCGACCACCCAGAACGCCAGCCCGCAGTACGTCTCCAGGAACAGCGCCACCGGGCCGACCGCGATCGGGTAGTCCGGCAGCAGGTCGTTGTAGGCGGGCGGCAGGAACTGCGCCGGCAGCCCGTGCAGCAGCCGGCGGACGTTCGCCCCCGGCTCGAACTGGTCGGCGGCGAGGCGCCCGAGCCCCACGTACGCGGCGGAGGCCGCCAGGGCGGCGCCGCCGAGCAGCGCGCCCAGCCGGAGCACCGCCCGGCCGGGCAGCCGCAGCCGGAAGCGCTGCCGGGTGGCCAGCAGCAGGCCGAGGGTGAGCAGCGGCAGCAGCAGCGCCTCGACGAAGTACTGCACCACGTCGCCGCTGACCGGGCCGGAGTCGAGGTACAGCCAGCCCAGCAGCGCCGCCCAGAGCAGCTCGGTGGCGACGGTGATCCGCCAGGCGAGCCGCAGCCCCCGGCGCAGCCCCTCGGCCAGGACCAGCAGCAGCGCCGGGAACAGCGCGGCCATCAGCCGGCCCGGGGTGTCGAAGATCCGCTCGACGGCGTGCGCGCGGGCGCAGTCGTGCGCCGACAGCGCGCAGAAGTCGGCGACCTCCTCCGGGCTGAGCCGGTGCGAGAAGTACAGCTCGGAGAAGGTGTTGAACGGCCCGCTGGCGTTGTCGTACAGCGAGGCGATCAGCGGTCCGAGCGCGGCGGCGACCAGGCAGAGCGCCACCAGCACCCGGGTCTCGGAGTGCGAGGAGCGGTGGGTGCGCAGGTGCAGCCGGCCCCGGGCGAGCAGCGCGCCGGCGCCCAGCCCGACGAGCGCGGCGGCGCACCGCTGGACGCTCTGCAGGTGGCCCACGTACAGCGTCATGACCAGCGGGGCGAGCAGCACCAGCAGGTGCAGCCGGCGGCGCCAGAGCACGGTGAGCCGGTAGCCGAGCACCCCGGCGAGCGCGAACAGGCCGACGCCGGGGCCGACCGCGGTCTGGTCGGCCACCGAGACGGTCCACTGCTCGCCGACCCGGGAGCCGGCCGCGATCAGCGCGGTGCCGAGCAGGGTGCCCGCCAGCTGCCCGCCGACCAGCACCGCGAGCGTGCGCAGCCGCCCGAGCCGGTGCTCGGCGGCCGGGCCGACCAGGAGCAGCAGCAGGCTGGTGAACACGTACGCGCCCAGGCCGGAGCACCAGAACAGCGAGGTGAATGGCGTCCACCAGCGGCCCTCGGCGAGGGTGGGCACGCCGGCCCCGACCCGGTCGAGCAGCCGCTCGGACGGCCCGTGGGCCAGGCTGCCGGTGGCCGCGCCGAGCGCCCAGAGGCCGGCCAGCAGCAGCAGCGTGAGCGGTGCCGAGCGCAGCCAGACGCCGAACGTCCGGGCCGCCCGCCAGGCCCGCTGCGGGTGCGGCTCCGGCGTTCCGGCGACGGGCGCGCGGTCCGCCGGCGACTCGTGCTCGTTCGTCGGCGCGGGGGCCGCGAGGAGCCGCGTCACCGGACGAGCCCGGTCTGCTGGGCGAGCCAGGTCAGGTTCTGTTCGAAGGCCTGGCGGAACACCACCCAGCTGTGCCAGCCGGGGATGGTCTGGTAGCCGACCTTCATCCCGGCCGCCTGCGCCGCTGCATGGGCCTTCTCCTGCATGGGTCGGAAGTCCGGGTCGTTGGCGCCGACCACGAACATGCCGGCGGTGTCGGGGAACTTCTGCCGGGCCATGACGTGCAGCGGGTCGACGGCGTCGAACGCGGCCTCGTCGCCGTCGAAGGCCTTGTCGACGGTCTCGCCGCGGTCGCCCAGGGTCGGCTCGTCCTGGCCGGAGATGTCCAGGAAGGTGCCGTAGACCTCGGGTGCGTTGACGGCCAGTTGGAGCGAGCAGGTGCCGCCGAGCGAGAGCCCGCCGATGGCGAAGGCGCCGCGGCCGGTGGCGGTCTGCAGGTTGCGGTGGATCCAGTCCGGGACGTCGGCGGCCAGGTAGGTCTGCGCCTTGGCGATCCGGGAGTCCATGCAGAGCGTGTTGGTGAACGGGCTGCCGATGGGGTCGGCGACCACCACGATCGGGGCGAGGCCCCGGTGGTCGGCGGCGAAGGCGTCCAGGGTGTCCTGGATGGCCCCGGAGGTGATCCAGTCGGCCGGGGCGCCGGGCTGGCCGGGCAGCAGCACCACGACGGGCAGCAGCGGCCGGGGATTGGCCTGGTAGGCGGGCGGCAGGTAGACGTACCCCTCGCGGGCCGTGAAGCCGGACCGGGTGCCGGGGATGGTCACGGTGGAGAGGGTGCCCTTCGCGGGCAGGCCGGGCGGCGCGTGCCAGAGTTCCTCGACGGGCTTGCCGGGCGTGGCGGCGATGGTGCTGGCCACCTTGCCCGTGGTCAGCGCCTGGATCTCGGGCACCAGCATGGCCCGGGCGGTCGGGTACTGGTCGAAGCCCCGGTTGACCTGCGAGGCGGCCATCAGCAGCACCAGGACGGCGGCCCCGGTCGCCAGCAGCCGTCGGCGGACGGCGAGCAGCGGCGCGCGGAAGCAGAGCAGGGATATCGCGAACAGCGCGACGGCTATCCAGCGCAGAACGAAGTCCGGGGTGCCCTCCGGGAAGGGGTGCCACCAGCCGTCGACGCCGAGCTTCACCAGGGCGGTGAGCGTTCCGGCCAGCATCAGGGCGCCGAACAGGCGCGGGGCCCGCCAGCGTTCGTCGCGCGAGAACGCGAGCAGGGCCAGCGCCCCCCAGCCCGCGGCGAGCACGGCGTACGGGATCGGGCCGTGGGTGAGCGGCCAGTCGATCGGGTTCCAGCGGGTGGCGAGGGTCAGCGTGGTCATGCGGCTTTGCCCGGCCGGGTGGTGTCGGCCAGGAAGCCGTAGGCGACGACGTTGCCCTCGTAGCCGTGCTCCGCGCTGTACGCGCCGCCGCAGGTGATGACCCGCAGCTGTGCGTCGGCGGCCTGGCGGTAGACCCGGTCGTCCGGGAAGTCCTTTCGGTCGTGCACTTCGATGGCGTACAGCTGGTAGACGGCGACGGCGCCGTCCGCGCGGGCGATCTCGATCCGGTCTCCGCGCCGGAGCGCCCCCAGGTGGTAGAAGACGGCCGGGCCGGCCTTGTTGTCGACGTGCCCGGCCAGGATGGCGGTGCCGCGCTGCCCGGGGCTGGCCCCGCCGCGGTACCAGCCCGCCAGGTTGCGGTCCGCCTCGGGCGGGGCCTGGAGGTGGCCGTCGGGGTCGAGGCCGAGCGTGGTGACCGGGGCGTCCAGCCGGACGGCCGGGATGCGGATGCGGGTGGGGTCGGACGGCCCCAGCGGCGGGACGACGGAGACCGGGGCGAAGCCGGACAGCGCCTGTGTGCCGCCGGGGACGGGCGGCAGCGCGCCCGGTCCGCCGTCGTGCAGCAGCCAGGCGCCGAGCACCAGCGCGGCACCGGCCGCCAGGGTGCCCGGCCACGGGCTCCTGCTCTGCTGGACGCCCACGGGCGCTCCCCTCTGCCGACGGATTCCCGATCCTGGGAGTTTCCTGGGAACAATTCAATCGGATCGGACCCTAGAGCACGTCCATACGACGGTCGTAACGACACCCCCCGATCGGCAGGGCAACCGCCCGGATCCGTGCGCCGAGTGGGTGCCCGGTGACGGAGCGCGACGGCCGGTTCCCGGGTGACGGCGCCGCCGGAACACCTCGGCAGGAGCTTCGACGGCGAAGGGGGCCGATCCGGTTGCGTCAATCGGGCGATCGGTTGCGACCGCCTGTGGCGCCTCACCGACCGATCGCGCCCAACTGCCATGCTGACCCGGTCACGGGTTCTATCACCCCACTTGTCCGACCGGACTTTCGCACGTCTGTACGCCTGTACGCCTGCCGAACGCCTCATGAACGGAGTGACCATGGCCGCTCTCTCCCGCCGCACCCTGCTGGCCGCCGGTGCGGCCTCCGCCGCCACCCTGGCGGCCGGCTGCGGCAGCAACGGCTCCGACGGCGACAAGGAACCGAGGATCGGCTCGGCCGTCCCCCCTGCCGGCACGGCCGGCGAGCAGGGCGCCGACCCCACGGACTCCCCGGCGCCGCAGCCCGTCCTGATCGGCGACGGCTCCACCTCCGACACCGGGGACCAGCCCCACCAGCCCACCCCCGAACGGCTCAAGACCGGCGAACGCCCGCCGCAGTTCGTGGTCTTCTCCTGGGACGGCGCCGGCGAACTCGACAACGGCCTGTTCGCCCGCTTCCGCCGGCTGGCGCAGGAGCACAACGCGTCGATGACCTTCTTCCTCAGCGGCCTCTACCTGCTGCCCGAGTCCAAGAAGGACCTCTACCGCCCCCCGCAGCACAAGGTCGGCGCCTCCGAGATCGGCTACCTCACCGACCAGCACATCCACGACACCCTGGAGAACGTGCACGCGGCCTGGCTGGAGGGCCACGAGATCGGCACCCACTTCAACGGCCACTTCTGCGGCGCCACCGGCGTCGGCAAGTGGTCCCCGGAGGAGTGGGACAGCGAGATCCAGCAGGCCATGGACTTCGTGACGAACTGGCGCACCAACACCGGCTTCACCGACCTGCCGGCGCTGCCCTTCGACTACCGCAAGGAGCTGATCGGCAGCCGCACCCCCTGCCTGGAGGGCCAGCGCAACCTGCTGCCCACCGCGGTCAAGCGCGGCTGGCGCTACGACAGCAGCGGCAACGGCACCCAGGTGTGGCCGCAGAAGATCCAGGGCGGCGCGCTCTGGGACCTCCCGCTGCAGTCCATCCCCTTCCCCGGGCACACCTTCCAGGTGCTGTCGATGGACTACAACATCATGTTCAACCAGTGCGGCCCCAACACCAAGGCCGACCCGGCGCTCTACCCGGGCTTCCAGGCCCAGGCCCGCGACGCCTACCTGATGGGCTTCGACCGCACCTACAACGGCAACCGGGCGCCGTACGTCATCGGCAACCACTTCGAGGAGTGGAACGGCGGCATCTACATGAACGCCGTCGAGGACGTGCTCCGGACGATCGCGGGCAAGCCGGAGGTCCGGCTGGTCTCCTTCCGCCAGTTGGTGGACTGGCTGGACGCCCAGGACCCGGCGGTGCTGCGCAAGCTCCAGGGCCTCGCCGCGGGCCAGGCGCCGACCGGCGGCTGGGAGGCCTTCCTCGGCACCCCCGGCGCGCCGCCGGTGCCCGCCGCCACCGCTGCCGCGGCCGGCTGACCCTCAGGACCTCGCCCGGACCCGGCCGGAGAGCAACGCGCCCAGCAGGGCCACGCCGGCCATGGCCAGCAGGATCGCCGCGAAGGCCCCGGGTGAGCCGGCGGCCCCGGCACCCTCGTGGGCGGCGGCGAGCGAGCCGCCGCCCAGCGCCGCGAACATCACCCCCGCCAGGCCCGTCAGCAGGACGTTGCCCAGCGCGTCGCTCATCTGCAGGGCCGCCGAGTTCGCCCCGGCGTCCTCCGGCGCCGAGAGCTTCATCATCAGCACGCTGACGCTCGCGATCGTCAGCCCCATCCCGATCCCGCCGACGCCCCAGGCCACCGCCGCCGCCCAGGCCGGCACCGCCGGGACCAGCACCAGCGTGGTGCCCGCGATCGCCACCGCGGTCAGCACGAAGCCGCCCCGGATCATCGCCTCGCGGTAGCGCTCGGCTCCCGGCCGTCCCTGCAGCCAGGAGCCCAGCGCCCAGGTGAGCCCGCCGCTGGTCAGGGTGAGCCCCGACAGCGTCGGCGAGAGGCCGCGCTCGGTGGTCATCATCAGCGGGACGAACGCCTCGGCCCCGAGGAACGCCCCGGCCGCCAGTCCGCGCAGCAGGATCACCGACGGCAGCCCCCGACCGGCCCGCAGGGTCCGCGCGGGCAACAGCCCCAGGACGGCCGGCACCAGCAGCGCCGCCCCGGCGATCCCGGGGAGCAACCCGATCAGGTCGCGCCGCTGGCCCGCGTACTGCAGCAGGCCGGCACCGAGCGCGGCCATCGCGGCCAGCAGGGTGCGGCGGCGGTCGAAGTCCGCGCCCCTGGCCACCGGGTGCTCCCGCTCGGAGCGGGTCAGCGCGGGGCCCATCACGGCCAGCGGCAGCAGGATCAGCACCGGCACGGCCAGGAACACCCAGCGCCAGCCGAGGTGCTGGGTGATCGCGCCGGAGACCAGCGGCCCGATGATCGAGGGCAGCACCCAGGCCGAGGAGAAGGCCGCGAACACCGCCGGCCGCAGCCGCTCCGGGTAGGCCCGGCCGACCACCACGTACAGCGCGACGATCACCAGCCCGCCGCCCAGGCCCTGGATCGCCCGCCCGGCCACGAACACCCACATGCCCGGCGCCGTCCCGGCCACCACCAGGCCCACGCCGAACACCGCGATGCCGGTGAACAGCGGCTGCAACGGCCCGCGGCGGTCGCACCACTGCCCGGAGACGACCAGCGCGAACAGCGTGGTGGTGAAGTAGCCGGAGAAGGCGAAGGCGTAGAGCCCGAGGCCGTTCAGCTGGCGGGCCGCGGTCGGCATCGCGGTGTTGACGGCGGTCGCCTCGAAGGCGATCACCAGGACCACCGAGACGATCCCCAGCGTCAGCGCCCGGTAGCGGCCGCTGAGCACCCCGTCGCCGGGGTCGTCGTCGAGGGGTATCGGCACGGAGTCGACCGAGGTGGGGGAGGCAGTGGTCATACGTAACATCGTAAGGGCCGTCTGCCTTCATGACCCCTGACTCAGGTCGGTGACCAGCTCGGTCGCAGGGCCTAGGACCGGGGTCAGGGGAAGCGCGGGCGGGGGGTCAGGCGGAGGTCAGTGGAGCACCTTCAGGCCGACCACGCCGGAGACGATGAGCAGCAGGCAGCCGATCCGGGCCGCCGTCACCGCGTCCCCCAGGACGGCCATGCCGTAGAGCGCGGTGCCGACCGCGCCGATGCCGACCCAGACCGCGTACCCGGTGCCGATCGGGATGGTGCGCATCGCGTACGCCAGCCCGCCCATGCTCAACAGCAGGGCGACGCCGAAGACGAGGCTGGGGGTGAGCCGGGAAAAGCCCTTGGACGACTCCAGGGCCACCGCCCACACGGTCTCCAGGACACCCGAGATGATCAGAACGAGCCATGCCATGACGGCCTACCTCCGCAGTCCACAGCGGCCGGATTGCCGCTGAACTGCGCCGTCTTGTCGTCACCGGGTACGACGCGCTCGTCCGGGGTGGCCGGACACCGACCACCTGGTTCCGACCGTAGCACAAGCCGCCATACAGAATTTACATTCCACCGTTGACGGCCCCCCGCGCATTCCGCCACTATGAATTCACTGGCCGTGTGCCCGAGTGGCTTAGGGAACCGTCTGCAAAGCGGTACACACGGGTTCGATTCCCGTCATGGCCTCGCCGGAAATGGAATTGCCGGTCGACATTCCGTCGACCGGCAATTCCTGTTTCCGGTATTTCCAGGGCGGTCGGCCGGACAGGGCCTAACCGGACAGGGCCCAAGCCGCCGCCCCGTCCGTCAGACCGCGACCGCGTCCTCCGGCCGGATCGGCAGCCGGCCGACCGGCAGGCCGGTGGCCGCCCGGACGGCGGCGGCCACGGCCGCCGGGGCGACCACCGCGGGGACGGCGCTGACCGCCTTGGCCCCGAAGGTGGCGACCACGTCCCGCTCCTCCAGCAGGGCGGCGATCCGCACCTGCGGGGTGTCCAGCGCGGTGGGCAGCCGGTAGCCGGTGAGCGAGGGGTTCAGCAGCACCCCGCCCTCGGTGCGCAGGTCCTCCAGCAGGGCCAGGCCGACGCCCTGGGCCACGCCCGCCTCGATCCGGTCCTCGATCTGCCGCGGGTTCAGCGCCCGGCCGACGTCCTGGGCGACCGTCATCTCGACCACCCGGACGGCGCCCAGCTCGATGTCCACGTCCACCACCGCGCGCATCGCGCAGAACGCGATCGACACGAACGCGTCGCCCTGCCCGGACTCGTCCAGCGGCTCGGTGGGGTGCGGGCGGCACTGGGCGGTCGCCCAGAGCTCCTTGCCCTCCAGCGCCTCGGCGACCGGCATGCCGAGCACCCCGTCGTACGAGGTGATCTTCCCGTCGGCGATCTGGAGCAGTTCCACCGACATCCCGAAGTTGGCGGCGATCGGCTGCAGCAGCTGGTGGCGGACCATCAGCGCGGCGCGCTCGACGGCTCCGCCGGAGACCCAGGTGTGCCGGCCGCGGGCGGAGGGCCCGGCGATCGACTGGTCGCTGTCGGCCGGCGCGATGTACACCTCGCTGACGCCCAGCACGGTCTGCACGATCTGCCGGGCCAGCGTGGCGAAGCCCTGCCCGGAGTCGACGGCCGCGCAGATCACCGTGGCGTGGTCGCCGCTGACCCGCACGGTGGCGGTGGAGACCTCGTCCTCGCCCTCGGCACCGAGCATGTGCACCATGCCGACGGCGTAGCCGATCCCGCGCCGCACCGCCGCCGGGTCGCCGGCGCCGCCGGGCCCGCCCGGCAGCAGCCACTCGGCGTCCGGCTCGTCCACCGGCAGGGCCGGCAGCGGCTCGGCCGCGACGGCCTCCAGCAGCGCGCCGACCGGCGCCGGGCAGGTGACGGCCTGTCCGGTGGGCATCGGGTCGCCGGTGGCCATCGCGTTGCGGCGGCGGATCTCCACCGGGTCCACGCCGATCCGGGCGGCCAGCTGGTCCAGCTGCGACTCGTAGGCGAAGCAGGCCTGCAACGCCCCCTCGCCGCGCATCCGCCCGGCCGGCGGATTGTTGGTGCGCACCGCCCAGGCGTCCACGAAGACGTTCGGGCAGACGTACGGGCCGACCGAGAACGCGGTGGCGGCGGCCAGCGCCTCGGCGGAGACGTCCGCGTACGCGCCGCCGTCCAGCAGGATCTGCGCCTCGACCTTCACCAGGGTGCCCTCGGCGTCGGCGTGGTGGCGGTAGCGCAGCAGCGCGGGGTGGCGCGAGGTGTGGGTGTGGAAGGACTCCTCCCGGGTGAGGGTCATCTTCACCGGGCGGCCGGTGCGCAGTGCCAGCAGCGCCAGGGTGACCTGGAAGGAGAGGTCCTCGCGGTCGGTGGTGGCGCCGGGCACTCCGGTGGCCACCAGCCGGACCCGGTCGGGCTCCAGGCCGAGGCAGGCGGCGGTGCGGTCGCGGTCGCCGTGCGGGTCGGTCGAGGACAGGTGCAGTTCGACGCCGCCGTCCGGGCGCGGCACGGCCAGCCCGGCCTCGGCGCCGAGCGGGGCCGGATCCTGCCGGCCGACCTGGTAGAGGCCCTCGACGACGATCTCGCCGGCCGCGTCCGGGTCCCCGGTGCGCAGCGGCAGGTGGCGGAACAGGTTGCCGTCCGGGTGCAGCGGCGGGGCGGTGAAGGCCTGCTCGGGGTCGGTGACGGCCTCCAGCGGCTCGTAGTCGACCGCGATCAGGCCGACCGCCAGCCGGGCGGTGTCCGGGTGGTCGGCGGCCACCGCGGCGATCGGCTCGCCGTGGTGGCGCACCACGCCCGCGGCCAGCACCGGCCGGTCGGCGACGATCGGCCCGCCCGGGGCACCGTCCGGGGTGCCGTCCGGGCCGAGCGGCAGGTCGGCGGCGGTGACCACGGCGTGCACGCCGGGCAGCGCGAGCGCGGCCGCGGTGTCGATGCCCCTGATCCGGGCGTGCGGGTGCGGCGAGCGCAGCACCGCGCCCCAGAGCAGCCCCTCGGCCCACAGGTCGGCCGCGTACGGGTAGATGCCGAGCGCCTTGGGCAGCGCGTCGCTGCGCAGCGGTGAGCTGCCCAGGCCGAACGGCTCCGGTGCGCCGCCCTCGCCGCCGTCCTGCTGGAGTGCTGCGCCGATGTCGGTAGGCGACGTCATGATGCGTGGTCGTCCTCGGGGAGCCGGATGCCGTGGGCGGGGGTGGCGCCGTACGGGACGCCGGCCGGGGCGGGGCCACCGGCCGGGGCGCCGTGCGGGGGCGTGGCGACGTACGGCGTGCCGTGCGGGGGCGTGCCGTCGAAGGCGGCCCCGGGCAGCGGCGTGCCGTGCGCGGGGGTGGGTTCGTAGACCGGGGCGTCGTACCCGGCGTCGTAGCCGCTCTGCTGCGGGTAGCCGCCGGGCACGTAGGTGCCGTGGGCGGGGGTGCCCTGGTACGGCTGCTCGGGGTAGCCCTGCGGCGGGTAGTAGACCTGGTCGTCGGCGGTCTGGGCGGGGATGCCCTGGACCGGCGTCAGGACGGCGGTGTCGTACACACCGGTGTCGTAGCCGCCCTGGCCGTCGCCGTACGGCTGGTCGGCGCCGGCCGGGGCCTGCTCGGCGGGCGGCTGCGGGACGTGCTCGATCCAGGCGTCGGCGTCGGCGTAGACCGGCGGTTCGGCGGCGGGCTCGGGTTCGGTGGCCGGGTCCGCGGAGGGCTCTTCGGCGGGCTGTTCCGCGGCCGGGGAGGCGGTCGGGGAGGCGGCCGGGGAGGCCGTCTCCTCCGTCTCCTCGATGTCCTCGGCGCGCGCGTCGGCGATGCTCTGGACGGCGGCCAGTACGCCGCGGTAGCCGGTGCAGCGGCAGAGGTTGCCGCAGAGCGCCTGGCGGGCCTCGACCTCGGTCGGGCGGTGGTTGCGCTGGAGCAGGTCGTGCACCGCCATCGCCATGCCGGGGGTGCAGTAGCCGCACTGCACCGCGCCGGACTCGGCCAGCGCCTGCTGGACGTCGCTCGCGCCGCCGGCGGCCGACAGTCCCTCGACGGTGTTGATCTCGCTGTCGGCGGCCAGCGCGGCGGGCACCAGGCAGCCGGCCACCAGCTGGCCGTCCACCTGCACCGAGCAGGCCCCGCACTCGCCCTGCTCGCAGCCGTCCTTGGCGCCGGCCAGGCCGAGCCGCTCGCGCAGCACGTAGAGCAGGCTCTCGCCGATCCAGGCGTCGGTGACGGGCCGTTCGAAACCGTTGACCCGCAAGGTGTACGAGGCGCACGGGCGCAGCTCGCGGCTGACCTGCGGGGTGAGGCCGAGCGGGTCGGCGTCGAGGGTCTCGATGGGGTCTGTGGTCACTTCAGCGCCCTTCCCAGTGCCCGTCGGGCCAGCACCGATACGGTACGCCGCAGCCGAACGGCGGCCGCGCTCGGCCCCTCGGTCACGGCCTCCCAGGCGCCTTCGGCGCCGTAGCTGTCGGGGACGCAGGCGGCGGCCACGTACTCGCCGAAGGCGGCGGTCGCGGCCGGGTCGATCTCCCGGCTGCCGTCCCAGTCGATGCAGCCGGCCACCCAGGCCTCGGCCTCCAGCGGGCGCAGCGGCACCGGGGCGACGGCGCCGACCGCGCAGCGCACGGCGCGCCGGGCGGGGTCGAGGACCAGGGCGACGGAGGCGGTGGCGCGGGCCGGGCCGCTGCGGCCGGTGGCCTTGAGGAACACCTGCGGGGCGTGCAGCAGCGGCACCCGCACCCAGGTGAGGAGTTCGCCGGGGCGCACCGGGTCGAGGCCGGTGAGCAGGTGACTGACCGGCACCTCGCGGCTGGCGCCGGCCCGGGCGAGGGTGACGCTGGCCTCCAGGGCGGTGAGCACCGGGAGGGTGTCGCCGGCCGGGGCGGCGGTGACGATGTTGCCGCCGAGGGTGCCGACGTTGCGGACCTGCGGCGGGCCGGCGGTGCGGGCGGCGTCCGCGAGCGCGGGGATGAGCGCGGCGAAGTCGGGGCGGTCCATCCGGGCGTGGGTGAGTCCGGCGCCGAGGACGGCGGTGCCGCCGTCCTCGTAGCGCCAGCCGCGCAGTTCGGTGATCCGGCCGAGGCCGACCAGGGCGGCGGGGCGCAGCCGCCCGGCGTTGACGGCCTCCATCAGGTCGGTGGCGCCGGCCACCGGCACCGCGGCCGGGGTGGCGGCCAGCGCGTCGACGGCCTCGTCGAGGGAGGCCGGCAGCATGATCGTCCGGTTCACCTGGGTCCCACCGTGCTCCACTTGCTCATCAATCGGCTGCCGCCCGCGGCCCTCGGCCGTGGTGTCCGCGTCAGCAGCCCGGCCTGGCCCGTAGGGTACGGGCGATCGGGCCGGGTTGGGCAACTCTGGCACACAATGCTCGATGATCATTTCGGGGCAGGTGAACGGGACTGCCCGATTGGGACGGATACCGGGCGGTATCTGCCCCGGCCCGAACCGGACCAGGGCAGATGTTCATCTGTTCTTGACGTCAGATGACCACTCAGAAGTTCCCGCGGCGGTGACTCCGTCGTGCTCAGCGCACCGGCGGCGGACCCTCGATCGGCCGGCCGGCCACCCCGGGCCAGCGCTGCCAGGGGTGCGGGCCGTCCGCCGGGCGGTACTCGACGCCGAGCGCGTCCAGCACCTTCAGGTGCGCCTCCAGCCGGTGCTCGAAGCCGGCGTAGTCGCGCTCGGCCGGATCGGTGGGCAGGTCGGACCAGGCGACCTCGGCGAAGGCCACCAGCCGGGGGAAGGCCCGGTAGTCGATGTCCCGGGCGCTGTCCATGAACTCGCTCCACAGGTTGGCCTGGGTGCCGATCACGTGCCGGGCGGCGGTCTCGTCCAGTTGCCCGGGCACCGGCTCGAAGCGGTAGACGTCCTCCAGCGTGCGCACGAAACCGACCGGGATCGGCTCGTCCGGGCCGTCGGCCTGCCGGTGGTCGAAGTAGACGTGCTGCTCGGGGCACATCACCACGTCGTGCCCGGCCTTGGCGGCGGCGATCCCGCCGCCGAACCCGCGCCAGGAGGAGACCGCGGCGCCCGGGGCGAGCCCGCCCTCCAGGATCTCGTCCCAGCCGATCAGCCGGCGGCCGCGCTCGGCCAGCCAGCGGTCGAAGTGCCGGATCACGAAGCTCTGCAGCTCGTCCTCGTTGGCCAGGCCGAGCTCGCGGATCCGTGCCTGGGCGGCCGCGCTGTCCTTCCACTGCTCCTTGGGGCACTCGTCGCCGCCGAGGTGAATGAACTCGGACGGGAAGAGCTCCAGCACCTCCTCCAGCACCCCCTCGAAGAAGCGCAGGGTGTCCTCGGAGGCGTTGAGCACGTTGTGGCTGACACCCCAGTCCGTCCAGACGCCGAGCGCCGCGGTGTCCACCACGTCGGTGTTGCCCAGCTCGGGGTAGGCGGCGACGGCGGCCTGGGTGTGCCCCGGCAGGTCGACCTCCGGGACGACGGTGACGCCGCGCGCGGCCGCGTAGGCGACGATCTCGCGCAGGTCCTCCTGGGTGTAGTAGCCGCCGTGCGGGCGGTCGTCGCGGCGCTGGCCGGTCCGGTAGCCGACCATCGAGCGGTCCCGCCAGGCGCCGCGCCCGGTCAGGCCGGGGTAGCGCTTGATCTCCACCCGCCAGCCCTGGTCGTCGGTCAGGTGCAGGTGCAGCACGTTGAGCTTGTGCGCGGCCAGCAGGTCGACGAAGCGCAGCACGTCCGACTTGGGCAGGAAGTGCCGGGCGACGTCGAGCAGCGCCCCGCGCCAGCCGAACCGGGGGGCGTCCGCGATGTCCGCGCCGGGCAGCACCCAGCCGGTGCCGCGCAGCGGGGAGCGGCGGAAGGCGTCCGGGCCGAGCAACTGCCGCAGGGTCTGGGCCCCCCACAGCGCGCCGGCCGGCCCGCCCGCGGCGATCAGGGCGTGGCCGGGGCGCACCGTGATCCGGTACGCCTCGGCGGCCAGCTCGTCGTCCTGGACGAGCTCGATCCCCGCGCCCGGCCGGCCCGGGCCGAGCGGCAGCCCGGTGGCCGCGGACAGCGCGGTGCGCAGCCACCGCTCGGCGTCGGCCAGCCCGGGCGGGGCGGTCAGCGTGGTGGCGTCGTCGAGGGGGAAGTCCTCGTCCGGGCGGCGGACGGCACTCGAAGGCACGGGAATGAGGTCCATTCCGACATCCTGCCCCCGCCCCGGACGACTGGCATAGACCACTTCGGAAACTCGGCACTATGCAAAACGACACTGTGCAAAACGGCGCTGTACAGAACGACGCTGTGCACCGGCACGCGGCGGCCGGTGCTACTTCTTGTCGTCGTCGCCGCCCTGCGGCTTGCCGATGCCGTCGTAGATCTCCTTGCACATCGGGCAGACCGGGTACTTCTTCGGGTCGCGCCCGGGCACCCACACCTTGCCGCAGAGCGCCACCACGGGCGAGCCGGAGAGCGCGCTCTCCATGATCTTGTCCTTCTGGACGTAGTGCGCGAAGCGCTCGTGGTCGCCGTCCCCGTTGGACACCTGCGGGACGGGCTCGACCAGGGTGCCGGTGCCGAGGCCGCGCTCGGGCTCAAGAGTGCTCATAGGTGCCAAGTCTATGGGCGCCCCGCAAAACCCGGCCAGTATCGCGACGGCGGCCCGTGCGTCAGTTCAGCGTCGGGTCGTCCGGGTAGGTCGCGAGCAGCGCCAGCGGGCCTCGCTGGCGGCGCAGCACCGAGCGCCACAGCCGCTCCGGTTCCGGGCTGGAGATGTCCCCCGGCTCGCAGTCCACCAGGTACCAGGCGCCGCTGCCCAGCTCCGTCTCCAGCTGGCCCGGCGACCAGCCTGCGTACCCGGCGAAGATCCGCAGCGCGCCCAGCTCGCCGGCCAGCACCTCGGGCGGCGCCCCCAGGTCCACCAGGCCGATCGCGCCGTGCACCCGCCGCCAGCCGAGCGGCTCGCCGGTGCCCGGCTCCCCCGGCGCCACCGCGAGGCCGAGCGCCGAGTCCAGCGCCACCGGTCCGCCCTGGAACACCACGGCGGGCTGCCCGACCAGCCGCCCCCAGCCGTCCAGCACGCTGCCCACCTCGACCGGCGTCGGCCGGTTGAGGACCACACCGAGCGCCCCCTCGGCGTCGTGGTCGAGGAGCAGCACCACCGCCCGGGCGAAGTTCGGGTCGGTGAGCAGGGGCGTCGCGACGAGCAGACGGCCGGTGTGGGACCGTCCTGCGTGCGAATGGGCCGCCGTCATGCCACACATGATCCCGCAGAACGGCCGGGGTCGGACACCGCAACGCTCGAAACCCCGCCACGCCGGACGAACACCCGTACGGCCCATCCGGCGGGCGCGACCGAGCCCGGAGAGAGCACCATCACGGGAGAGGCTCACGGGAACCATCGGCACGCCCACTACCATCTACGGATGGTGGACGCCCTTTACGGTGCCGACTCGGTTTCGCCGGGGGCCCGAGCGCGCCCGTACCGACCGGTCCACCACCGGCTCTCTACCGGAGCCTTCCCACCCCTCTGGCACCCCGGATTGCGAGAACGATGACCGACGACGTCCTGCTGGTCCACGGCGGAAACCCGCTCGAAGGCGAGATCCGCGTCCGCGGTGCGAAGAACCTGGTGCCCAAGGCCATGGTCGCCGCCCTCCTCGGCCAGGGCCCCAGCAGACTGCGCAACGTCCCGGACATCCGTGACGTCAAGGTGGTCCGCGGACTGCTCCAGCTGCACGGGGTCACCGTGCGGACCGGCGACGAGGACGGCGAGCTGATCCTCGACCCGTCGCACGTGGAGAGTGCGAACGTCGCCGACATCGACGCGCACGCCGGCTCCTCGCGGATCCCGATCCTGTTCTGCGGCCCGCTGCTGCACCGCCTCGGCCACGCCTTCATCCCGGGCCTGGGCGGCTGCGACATCGGCGGCCGCCCGGTCGACTTCCACTTCGAGGTGCTGCGCCAGTTCGGCGCCACCATCGAGAAGCACCCGCAGGGCACCTACCTGGTCGCCCAGCAGCGCCTGCGCGGCACCAAGATCGAGCTGCCCTATCCCTCGGTCGGCGCAACCGAGCAGGTGCTGCTCACCGCCGTCCTCGCCGAGGGCGTCACCGAGCTGCGCAACGCGGCCATCGAGCCGGAGATCGTCGACCTGATCTGCGTGCTGCAGAAGATGGGCGCGATCATCACCCTGGGCACCGACCGGACCATCCTGATCACCGGTGTCGACGAGCTGGGCGGCTACACCCACCGCGCGCTGCCGGACCGTCTGGAGGCCGCCTCCTGGGCCTGCGCGGCGCTGGCCACCAAGGGCGACATCTACGTCCGCGGCGCCCGCCAGCTGGAGATGATGACCTTCCTGAACACCTTCCGGAAGGTCGGCGGCGCCTTCGAGGTGGAGGACGAGGGCATCCGCTTCTGGCACCCGGGCGGCGAGCTCAAGGCGATCGCCCTGGAGACGGACGTGCACCCGGGCTTCCAGACCGACTGGCAGCAGCCGCTGGTGGTCGCGCTGACCCAGGCCACCGGCCTGTCCATCGTCCACGAGACGGTGTACGAGTCGCGGCTCGGATTCACCGGCGCGCTCAACCAGATGGGTGCACACATCCAGCTGTACCGCGAGTGCCTGGGCGCCACCCCGTGCCGCTTCGGCGCGCGCAACTTCCTGCACTCGGCGGTCGTCTCCGGCCCGTCCAAGCTGATGGGCGCCGAGCTGGTCATCCCCGACCTGCGCGGCGGCTTCTCGTACCTGATCGCGGCGCTGGCGGCCGAGGGCACCTCGACCGTGCACGGCATCGACCTGATCAACCGCGGCTACGAGAACTTCATGGACAAGCTGCGCGACCTGGGCGCGCACGTCGAGCTGCCGAGCGAGCAGCTGGTCGACGCCTGACCGGCAGGGCGTGTCCGGTGGACCCGACGGGATCCACCGGACACGCCCCACGGCCCACGACGAGAGGCCGGGCTCCCCCAACGGGGAGCCCGGCCTCTCGGGCGTTCAAGGGGTGGTTCAGACGCCCTTGGCGGCTTCCTTCAGCTTGGAGCCGGCGCTCACCTTGGCGCTGTAGCCGGCCGCGATCTGGATCGGCTCACCGGTCTGCGGGTTGCGGGCGGTGCGGGCGGCGCGGTGGGTGCGCTCGAAGGTCAGGAAACCGGGGATGGTGACCTTCTCGTCGCCCTTGGCGACGACCTCGCCGACGATCTCGGCGAAGGCGGCCAGAACGGCGTCGGCGTCCTTGCGGGTCACCTCGGCGCGCTCGGACAGCGCGGCCACCAGCTCACTGCGGTTCATGTGTACTCCTGTGGTCTGTTCGCTTGCGGTGCGCGGGGGCCCATCGGTGCTCCCACCGGGGGGCACCCGGATGGGCCGCAGGTCCGCACACTGTGCTCATGCAGGCATTGCGTGGTCGCAGGCCGGGTCCGTACCCGATGCCGCGCGCCGGTGCCGTCGAAGGCCCGTCCGCCTGCCTGGATACGAATCCTGCCCCGACCGGCCCCGAGAAAGCCAATCGGGCCCCGGCCACGACACCCGAACGAAGCCCGCCCGTTGGAGGTGTGACGCTCCGTCGGCTCCGGCGGACCGGGCGCGGGCGGCGGTCGGGACGACGCGCCGGAAGACCAGGGGGACGTTCCGTACTTGTCGGACACGCCTGCCCCGTGCAGGGCTACCGTACGCCCTAGGCACGACAAGCCCAAACACGCCCTTCGCCCTTGTGTCGCAAGGGTTCGGGGCGGGATCAGGCGGGTAGGGCCGCTATTCGGACATTTGACCGACCGGCGACGCGTCGGCCACCGGGCCGGTCAGAGCTTGACGGTGGGGAAGGAGGAGGCGTCGAGCGTGCCGACGATGCCCGGGGTCGGGCGGGCCGGCTCCGTGCTCTCCTGGGCCCCCGCCAGCGCCGCCTCGCGCACCGCCGAGGCCACCGTCTTGGCGACGTCCTTGTGGAAGACGCTCGGGATGATGTAGTTGGCGTTCAGCTCGTCGTCGCCGACGGTGGTGGCCAGCGCCCGGGCCGCGGCGATCATCATCTCGGTGTTGACGGTGCGGCTCTGGGCGTCCAGCAGGCCGCGGAAGACACCCGGGAAGACCAGTACGTTGTTGATCTGGTTGGGGAAGTCGCTGCGGCCGGTGGCGACCACGGCGGCGGTCTGCCGGGCGATGGCCGGGTCGACCTCCGGGTCCGGGTTGGCCAGCGCGAAGACGATCGAGTCCTCGGCCATGGTGGCCAGGTCCTCGCCGTCCAGGACGTTCGGGGCCGAGACGCCGATGAAGACGTCGGCGTCCGCCACGGCCTCCTTGAGGCTGCCGGTGCGGCCCGAGCGGTTGGTGTGCTCGGCGATCCAGCGCAGGCTGTCGTTGAGGTCCTCCCGGCCCTGGTGGACCACGCCGAGCACGTCCGCCACGGTGGCGTGCTCGACGCCGGCCGCCAGCAGCAGCTTGAGGATCGCGGTACCGGCCGCGCCGGCGCCCGACATCACCACCCGGATGTCGCTGATCTCCTTGCCGACCACCTTCAGCGCGTTGGTGAGGGCGGCCAGCACCACGATCGCGGTGCCGTGCTGGTCGTCGTGGAAGACCGGGATGTCCAGGGCCTCGCGCAGCCGGGCCTCGATCTCGAAGCAGCGCGGCGCGGAGATGTCCTCCAGGTTGATGCCCGCGAAGCCGGGGGCGATCGCCTTGACGATGGCCACGATCTCGTCGCTGTCCTGGGTGTCCAGGCAGATCGGCCAGGCGTCGATCCCGGCGAAGCGCTTGAACAGGGCCGCCTTGCCCTCCATGACCGGCAGCGCGGCGGCCGGGCCGATGTTGCCCAGGCCCAGCACCGCCGAGCCGTCGGTGACCACGGCGACGCTGTTGCGCTTGATGGTGAGGCGGCGGGCGTCCTCGGGGTTCTCGGCGATCGCCAGGCAGACCCGGGCGACGCCCGGGGTGTAGATCATGCTGAGGTCGTCACGGTTGCGGATCGGCAGCTTGGACGACATCTCGATCTTGCCACCGAGGTGCATCAGGAAGGTGCGGTCCGAGACCTTGCCGATCGACACGCCGTCGATCGCCCGCAGCTTCTCGACGATCTCCTCGCCGTGCGCGACCGAGGAGGCCGCCACCGTGACGTCGATCCGCAGCGCCTCCAGGCCGGAGGCGGTGACGTCGAGACCGGTCACCGAACCGCCGGAGGACTCCACGGCCGTGGTGATCGCACTGACGGCGTTGCCCCGGGCCGGGACCTCCAGCCGCACCGTGATCGAGTTGGAGACACTGGGCACCGTCGCCATCGACGCTTCCTTCTTCCGTCCGTGCGGCAGGTTCAACATTTTGTTGAAGGCATCGCCTGCGCATGCTAGGCCTCGATCGTCGCACCTTCCAAGGGGTAGCCAGAAATAACGTTCATTGAGTGTGCGGACCCGACAACTTCTTGCCTCTCCGGGCCGATGCGTTACATTGGACGGGACACCGGCTCGATCCAAGCCCCCGGGCCCAACCTTCGTCCCTTCGAGGGACCACTTGCCGCGAGGCGAGCATGGCGGGTCGGTGTCACTAACGTCTGAAGGCCCCTCACCATCCGGTGAGGGGCCTTCTTCGTCCGGCGGACCGGCCGTCAGCCGTGCAGCAGCGCGGGCACGCCAGCCGCGTCCGGCAGGTCGTCCGGGCCGGACAGCACGGTCAGCCGCTGGGT
The DNA here is from genome assembly GCF_044745805.1 of Kitasatospora sp. NPDC086801. Classification (NCBI taxonomy): domain Bacteria; kingdom Bacillati; phylum Actinomycetota; class Actinomycetes; order Kitasatosporales; family Streptomycetaceae; genus Kitasatospora; species Kitasatospora sp. NPDC086801. The sequence goes on along the minus strand of NZ_JBIVAX010000047.1, from coordinate 4,801 downwards.
CGCCCGGGTGAGCGCCACGTACAGCACCCGCAGGCCGGCCTCCGACTCGCCGGCGATGCCGGTCGGGTCGGCCACCACGGTCGCGTCGTACTCCAGGCCCTTCGCCTCCAGGCTGCCCAGCACCACCGCCCGCTCGCCCAGGCCCTCGGCCCAGCCGGCCGCCTCGGCCCGGCGGTCCATCGGCACCACGATCGCCACGGTGCCGTCCACCTCGGCCAGCAGCCGCTCCAGCTCCGCCCGGGCCGCCGCGCCGAAGGCCTCCGGGGCGGGGTCGACGACGGCCGCGAAGCGCGGCTCGACGCCGACCCGGCGCACCGCGCTCGGCGACGGGGTGCCCGGCGCGGCCAGCGCCAGCACCTTGGCCGCGACCTCGGCGATCTCGGCCGGGTTGCGGTAGTTGACGGTCAGCGTGAAGCGGCGGCGCGGCTTGCCGGACAGCACCTCGTCCAGCGCGGCCTGCGCCTCCTGCGGGAACGGCCAGGAGGACTGCGCCGGGTCGCCGACGATCGTCCAGGTCGCCATCCGGGCCCGGCGGCCGATCATCCGCCACTGCATCGGGGTGAGGTCCTGCGCCTCGTCCACGATCACGTGCGCGTACTCGGTGCGCTCCACCGGCACCCTCCCCCAGCCTCCGGCCGGGGGTACCCCCACGCGGCGTCCGGAGGAGCGGTCGGCGAAGGTGGTGACCTCCTCCAGCCCGCTCAGCAGGTCCACCGCGTCCACCTCGCGCACCTTCGGCCGGACCGCCTCGCCGAGCAGCACCTGGAGCTCGTCCACCAGCGCGACGTCGTGCGCGGACAGCGCGCCCGCACCGTTCGGGGACAGGTGGCGCCAGGACGCCGCCAGCAGCCTCGCCTCGTCCGGGGCGACGGCGCGGCGGGCGATCCGGTTGATGTGCCGGTGCTGCTTGAGCGTGCCGAGCACCCGGCGCGGGGTCACGGCGGGCCACCAGGCGTCCAGGAAGTCCAGGAACGACGCCTCGTCCGAGACGTAGTCGTCGAAGGACTCCCTCTCCTCCTGACGCTGCTCGCGGGCGTAGTGGTCGGTCGGCTTCGGCAGGTGCCGGGTGACCTCCTGCCACAGGGCGTCCAGCAGCAGCCGGCGGGCCCGCGGGCGCAGCAGGTTCAGCGGGGTGCCGCCGGAGCCGATCACGTTGCCGCGCACGGCCTTGAGCCGGCCCGCGTCCAGCTTGAGCACCTCGCCGCGGGCGACCACCTTCAGCTCCTGCGGCGCACCCAGCTCCAGCGCCGCCCGGGCGGCCCGGCGCAGCAGCTGCACCATCCGGCCCGAGCCCTTGACCCGGGCCGCCTCCGGACTGTCGTAGATGCCCGCCTCGATGCCGTCCACCAGCGAGCCGACCGCACGGACGGCGACCTGCCCCTCCTCGCCGAGCGAGGGCAGCACGCCCTCGGTGTAGGAGACCAGCAGCGGGGTCGGCGAGACCACCAGGATGCCCCCGGCGTAGCGGCGGCGGTCCTGGTACAGCAGGTACGCGGCGCGGTGCAGGGCGACGGCGGTCTTGCCGGTGCCCGGGCCGCCGGTGACGAGCGTGGCGCCGGCCGCGGCGGCCCGGATCACCTCGTCCTGCTCCTTCTGGATGGAGGAGACGATGTCGCGCATCGAGTGGCTGCGGGCGCGCCCGAGCGAGGCCATCAGCGCGCCGTCGCCGACCACCGCCAGCTCCCGGCCGTTCAGGGTCGGGGTGAGGTCGGGACGCAGCAGGTCGTCCTCGACGCCGATCACCTTGCGCCCCTTGGAGCGGATCACCCGGCGGCGGACCACCCGGCCCGGCTCGACCGGGGTCGCGCGGTAGAACGGTGCGGCGGCGGGCGCCCGCCAGTCGATCACCAGCGGGCCGTACTCGGCGTCCAGCACGCCGAGGCGGCCGATGTGCAGGGTCTCGGCGACCGCCGGGTCGGCCGGGTCGAGCGGGGTGTCGGAGGGGATGCCGTGCTCCTCCGGGGCGTCCGCCCGCTGGAGGTCGATCCGGCCGAACAGGAAGTCCTCGAACTCGTTGTTCAGGCGCTGAAGGTGGGCGCCGGCCCGGTAGACCTGGGCGTCGCGCTCGGCGAGCGCGCCGGGAGTGCCCACGTGGACCCGCTTGGCGGCGTCCTCCAGGATGTACTCGGCCTCGGCGAGCTTCTCCTCCAGCCGGCGGTAGACGGTGTCGAGGTGCTGCTGCTCACCGGCGATCTCGCGCTCGCGTGCGGTCTCGTGGTCGGTGGCGGCGGTGGTGTCCGTGTTGCTCTGCATGGCCTCGGTGGTAGCGGCGGAATCCGGCTCCGGAAAACGAGCGGACGGATGATCCTACGCCCGAACCGGGGCAAACGTGAAGGCCGCCCACCGCAAAGCGGTGGACGGCCTTCACTGTCAACATGGGGTGGTGGAGATGCCGGGAATCGAACCCGGGTCCAGTGGAGTTAATTCAGGGCTTCTCCGAGCGCAGTCCGCTGTGATTTTCTCGGCCCTGGCAGTCACACGGACAAGCCGCCAACAGGCCCAGCTGCTGTTTGATTTCCCATCCGCCCTCGCAGCCCGGGCGGACGGTTGAGTTCCCTAGATTATGCCAGGGTCCGGGTCGGGAACTCCCCGGTCTGACACCCAAGCGCTATCGGTGCTTATTAGGCAGCGAGAGCGAACTGCTGGGAATCGCGCTTAGAGTTGGCGATTATTTTTTTGCGACACGTGGTTAACGAGATCATTGCCGCGTTCCTCGGCTCGCTTCCCCTGTTTCAACATCCCCTGTCGAAACCGATCATCCCCATGTTTTGTTGAGAAACAGCCGGACGGTGACCGTCCGTGTTGCTGACGCCATAGTACGCGAGGCGGCGGGTGAGGGTCCAGCGGATTAACGCTGGCGCCGCCGGGCGGCCGCCACGGCGCGCGCCGTCTCGCGGGTGTCCTGCTTCTCGCGCAGCGTCTGCCGCTTGTCGTACAGCTTCTTGCCGACCGCGAGCGCGAGTTCGAGCTTCACCCGGCCGTCCTTGAAGTACAGCGAGAGCGGGACGAGCGTGTGGCCCGCGTCGCGGACGGTGCTCTCGATCTTGCGGATCTCCAGCCTGTGCAGCAGCAGCTTGCGCTTGCGCCGGGCCGCGTGGTTGGTCCACGTCCCCTGGGTGTACTCGGGGATGAACACGTTGTCGATCCAGGCCTCGTGGTTCTGGATGTAGGCGTAGCCGTCGACCAGGTTGGCCCGCCCCTCACGCAGTGACTTCACCTCCGTACCGGTGAGCACGAGGCCGCACTCGTAGGTGTCGAGGATCGTGTACTCGTGTCGCGCCTTCTTGTTCTGCGCGATCAGCTTCTGTCCGGTTTCCTTTGCCATAGCGCGGCCATTCTCGCACTTCGGCCGGTCCGGGGCAGCCCCTTTAGGGCCTGCCCGACGGATGTTGCCGCGGGCCCGGCGAGATCCGCCGGACAGGCCCTAGGACCGGGTGCCGAGCCCGGCCAGCACCCGCAGGGCGAGCGCGTCGGCGTCCTCGCCGGCCGCCGCCGGGACGTCCGGGGCCAGGCCGGCGCCCTCCGGGGAGCGGCCGGCCGGGGTGTAGTAGCGGCCGACGGTCAGCTCCAGCACGGCGCCGTCGGCGAGCCGGCTGGGCTGCTGGACGGTGCCCTTGCCGAAGGTCCGGGAGCCCACCACCACGGCGCGGCTGCGGTCCTGGAGCGCGCCGGTGAGCAGTTCGGCGGCGCTCATCGTGCCGCCGTCGACCAGCACCACCAGCGGGGTGCGCTGGTCTCCCCCGGCCGGGGCGGTCAACTCCCGGGTCTCGCCGCGCTCCTGGTACGAGCCGACCGGGCCGCCGTCCAGGAAGATCCCGGCGGTGTCGGCGGCCTCCTCGACCAACCCGCCCGAGTTGCCGCGCAGATCGAGCACCACACCGGCGTGCGGGGCGCGCAGCGCGGCGCGCACCTGATCGGCCACGCCGCTGGTGAACGCCCGCACGGCGATCCGCAGCACGCCCTTCTCCAGTTGCTCGGCGGTGACCTGCCGGCTGTCCAGCAGGGCGCGCCGCAGCCGCAGTTCGCGGACCTCGCCGGCACCGCGCTGCACGGCGAGGGTGACCTCGGAGCCCACCCCGCGCTCGCCGTCGCGCCCGCGCAGCCGGGCCACCACCTCGGTGACCGGCAGGTGGTCGGCCTGGTCCTGGTCGATCCGCAGCAGCCGGTCGCCGGCCGCGATCCCGGCCGTGGCGGCGGGCCCGGCGGGCGCGACCTGGGAGACCGCGGTGACGCCGTCCTCACCGCGGCCGACCGAGAGCCCGACGCCCAGGTAACGGCCGTCCAGGCCCTGGCTGAACGCGGCGTACTCCTGGGCGCTGTAGTACGCGCCCCAGCGGTCGCCGTTGGCCCCGAGCAGGTGCTCGGCCTGCTGCTCGGACAGGGCGGCGCCGGCCGGGTCCGCCGGGAGTCCCGCGGCGGCGCCCGCGACCGGGCCGGCGTCGGCGGCCGGGCGCCGCGGCTGGTCGCTCGGGTCGCCCCAGGCCCCGGTGGCGGCCCCGGCGATCAGCACGACGCCGAACACCAGGCTGAGGGTGGCCACCTGACGTGCCCTGCGCGGAGTTTCCAGCATGGCATCGGAGTGTAGACACCGCGTCGGGCACCACGGGCCGGAACGGCGGGCGAAACGGCGGCGGGGCCCCGCGGGGCCGGGGGGGCGCGGGGCGGCCGGGGGGGGGGGGGGGGGGGCCGGGGGGGGGGGGGGCGGGGGGGGGGGGGGCGGGGGGGCCGCGGGGGGGGGGGGGGGCGGGGCGGCCACGGGGCCGGGGCGGGGCGGCTGCCCGGTCCCGGCCCAACGGCCTTG